>NZ_NSFU01000009.1:0-327007 GCF_002294875.1 Mesorhizobium sp. WSM4312
CGCCTCCGCCCACGCCTCCGACCGAGGCCACGTCCTGCTGTTGCCGACCGGCTACTACCTGATCGGCGGCGCATTCGCCGTGGCCGTCAGCTTTCTCGTGCTGGCGCTGCTGCCCGCAGCCGCCCTCGACCGTTTCTGGCGCAGGCGCCTGTCGCTCTTCGCCCTCGGCGACAGCGCCCGCACCGCCATCAGCCTGATATCCTTTGCCGGCTTTGCAATTCTCGTCGCCGCCGGGCTTTTCGGCAGCCGCGACCCGCTCTCCAACCCACTGCCGCTGGTGATCTGGACACTGCTGTGGGCCGGCATCACGCTGCTGCAAGGCGTCTTCGGCGATCTCTGGTCATGGCTGAACCCTTGGGTTGGACCGTGGCGCCTCGTCTCGCGCCTGCTCGGCACAGGCGACGAGGCACCATGGCGCCTCCCCAGCTGGCTCGGCTGCTGGCCGGCCGTCATCCTGTTCTTCGCCTTTGCCTGGTTCGAACTCATCGATCCGGCGCCTGACGACCCGGCACGGCTCGCCTGCGCCGCCGGCCTGTACTGGCTGCTCACCTTTCTTGCCATGCTGGCGTTCGGCTATCGCGGCTGGAGCCGCAGTGGCGAGTTTCTGACGATCTTCTTCTCGATGGTGGCGCGTTTCGCGCCGGCCGAGCGCGACGAGAATGGCCGGCTTGCGCTGTGCTGGCCGGCCGCCAAGCTGCTGGCCGCAAAGCCACTGCCGCCCAGCGGCATCGCTTTCCTGCTGCTGGCCCTGTCTTCGGTCTCCTTCGACGGCCTGTCGAAAACCTTCTTCTGGCTGGGCCTGTTCGGCGTCAATCCGCTCGAATTCCCCGGCCGCACTGCCGTGATCGGCAGCGGCAGCCTTGGGCTCGTTCTGACATTCGCGATGCTGACGGCGGTGTTCCTTTTCGCGGTCTGGCTCGGCCAGCGCCTGGCCGGCGGCGGTCCGCCGCTTGGCCAGGCCGCGGGACTGCTGGTGTGGTCGATCGTGCCGATCGCGCTCGCCTACCATGTCGCGCACTATCTGACGGCGCTGCTGGTCGACGGCCAGTATGCACTGGCCTCGCTGTCCGACCCGTTCGTGCTGGGCTGGAACCTGTTCGGCACCGCCGACCTCCAGGTCGAGGCCGGCATTGTCGCCGGGGCGGAGTCGGCCTGGTGGCTGTGGAACATCCAGGCCGGCGCCATCATCCTTGGCCATGTGCTGGCCGTTCTCGTCGCGCACGGCTTTGCCTGGCGCCTGCATCCGCAGCCTGGCCGCGCCGCGCTCCGCCAGTTTCCGCTCACCCTGCTGATGATCGCCTACACGGTCTTCGGCCTCTGGCTGCTTGCCACGCCAACGGTTGGATGAAAAAAGGGCGGCCCCGATGTCGTTGGGGAAAGCTCGCTTGCCACATCAGGGCTTTGGTGATTTAGTTTGTACACATGCAATTTTCCGCATCCTCTGAGCGAGGATGCCGAACCCGCCCTATCGTTGGTCAAGACTGAAAAAACAGGGGAACGAACATGGCTGACAAGAACGGATTTTTCGACCTCTCCAAGACTGGCCTTACCCGCCGCACCGCGCTGAAGGGCCTGGCCGCGGGCGCCGGCCTCGCCGTGGCGCCCGGTTTCGTCCGCTATTCCCAGGCGCAGAGCTCGGCGCCGATCAAGATCGGCTTCCAGTCGCACCGCACCGGCATCGGCGCCGCCTATGGCCGCTGGTACGAGAAGACCACCGCTGCCGCGGTCAAGGCCATCAATGCCGCCGGCGGCATCAATGGCCGCCAGGTCGAGGTGATCATCGAGGATGACGGCACCGATCCCGGCCGCGGCGCCGAAGTGGTCGGCAAGTTCGCCACCCAGCACAAGACCGATATCGTCTACGGCACGCTGTTCTCGCATGTCGTCATCGGCTCGGCGCCCGCCGCCGGCGAGGCCAAGATCCCCTACTTCGTCGTCAGCGAAGGCCACCACGTCGCCTCGACCAAGCTCAACCGCTATGTCTTCCAGCCCGGCATCACCGACGTGAAGAGCCAGATCCAGTCGATGGCGCCGTGGATCGCGGCCAATGCGGGCAAGAAGGTGACGCAGATCTTCCCGGATTTCGCCTTTGGCTACGACCACCGCGACTACCTGCCGCCGGCGCTGAAGGCGCAGGGCGCCGAGGTCATCGCGCAGATCGCCATCCCGCCGACGGAATCCTCCTTCACCAAATATTTTCCGCAGATCCCGCCCGAGACCGAGGTGATCTACCACGTCATGGTCGGCCCGGCGGTGCTCACCTTCGTCAAGGAGCTCGGCGAGTTCTACGGCTCCAACCGGCCGCAGCTGTTCGGCTTCATGGATTCGCTGGAAGCCACCGACATCAACAGCCCCGGCCTCGAATTTCTGGACGGCAGCCATTTCTGGGAGGGTTCGCCGCGCTATGCGCAGGCCGATGACAGCGCCGCGCAAAAAGCCTATCGCGCCGCCGTCGGCATCGACGACAATGGTGCGGCCGTAGGCGATCCAAAGGACGTCTCCACCGCGTCGCACATGTTCGGCTGCTGGGAAACCCTCTATGTCGTCAAGAAGGCGATGGAAGACGCCGGCTACAAGGGCCCGGAAGACCGCGCCAAGCTGGTCGAGGCGACCGAGGCGCTGACCGCCTTTGCCGAAGGTCCGGAGCATCCGCAGGGGCCAAAGACCTTCAACGGCAAGATCCATCAGTGCTTCGGCATCCAGAACATCTCTAAGGTCGAAGGCGGCAAGCTGAAGGTGGTGCACAAGACCAAGATCGAGGACGGGCTTTACGAGCCGGAAGGGGACTATACGACGCAGGCGCTTTAGGCTTGGTTCTTTAAGCACAGTGCCCTTCGGCCTCCCCCCCTCTGCCCTGCCGGACCCGACCCTTCGCTGTCGCTCCGGGCGTTCGTCGTTCGGAAAGCCAGGCAATTGGCTTTCCGTCCGCTCCGCGGACCACTCCTCACCCCCCTCAAGGGGTGGGCCCTTCGCATGTGCCTTGGGCTCTTAGCCGATGCACTTCGGTCCTCACCTTCTCCTCGCCGCCCTCGAAGGCCTCGTCACATCAGCCGTGCTGGCGCTGACGGCGCTCGGGCTGTCACTGGTGTTCGGCGTCATGCGCGTGGTCAATGTCGCGCATGGCGAGTTCTTCATGCTTGGCGCCGTGCTCGCCTGGGCCATCTCGACGGCGATATCGGGCCATCCGGCGCTCGGCTTCCTGGCGGCGCTGGTGATCGCGCCGCTGATCGTCGGCGCCATCGCGCTGGTGGCCGAACGGCTGGTGCTGCGCCGGCTCAACTACAATCCGGAAGCCACCATCGTCGCCACCATCGGCATGCTCTACATCATCCAGCAGCTGGCGCTGAGCTTCTATGGTCCGGAGGCGCGGCCCGTCGAGCCGCCCTTCAGCTACCGCATCCTTTTGCCGTGGTTCGGCTATTCCGGCTACAAGCTGTCGATCATTGCCGCCTCGGCGCTCCTGCTGATCGCGACATGGCTGGTGCTGACGCGCACCAGGATCGGCCTGATCATGCGCGCCACGCAGTATGACAGCGAGACGGCGCAGGCCTTCGGCATTCCGGTCGACCGCGTCTATGGCGGCGTCTTCGCGCTCGGCGCCATGCTGGCGGCGATTGCCGCGGTGCTGATCGTGCCGATCAGCCAGGCGCATTACCTGATGGGGCAGGATCCGCTGCTCTTGTCCTTCATCGTCGTCATCATCGGCGGCCTCGGCTCGCTGCGCGGCACCGTCGTCGCCGCCGTGCTGATCGGCCTTTCCGACGGCATCATCTCGATGTTCTTCTCGCCGACCTTGGCCAAGATCATCGCCACGCTGCTGGTCGCCATGGTGCTGGTGTTCCGGCCGCAAGGCCTGTTCGGGACGGCATCGCGATGAGCGAGGCTTCGCCGGCAAGGGCCTATTCCCTGCATCTCGGCGTCATCGCGCTGCTCTTCGTGCTGAGCTTCGTGCTGCCGGACTACTATCACGGCCTGCTCGCCCGCATCATGGTGCTGGCGGTGTTCGCCATGGGCTACAACATTCTGTTCGGCTATGTCGGCCTGCTCAGCCTCGGCCATGCCATGTTCTTCGGCGCCGGGCTTTACGGCGCCGGCCTTGCCATCATCCAGCTCGGCTGGAGCGTGCCACTGGCCATCCTCGGCGGGATTGCCTGCGGCGCGGTGCTGGCACTGGTGATCGGCCTGCTGGCGCTGCGCACCACGGGTGTCGCTTTCATGATCGTCACCATGATGTTCGCCCAGGTGTTTTATCTCCTGATCCTCTACTTCGCGGCATGGACCGGCGGTGACCAGGGCCAGGTCGTGCCGCAGCCGGCGCGCGTCCTCAATCTCGGCGCGACCTCGCTCGACCTCACCAACCCGACCGTGCGCTACATGAGCGCGCTTGGGCTGTTCGCGCTCGTGCTTCTGGTCACGCTGGCCATTGTCCGCTCCCGGTATGGCCGCGTGCTGGTCGCCATCCGCGAGAATGAGGAGCGCACGAAGATGCTGGGCTACGATACCTTCTCCAACAAGCTCATAGCCGTGGTCGTCTCCGGCACGATCTGCGCGGCGTCGGGTGCCGCCTACGCAGTGCTGTTTGGCTATGTCGGCTCGAGCTTCGCGTCGGTGCAGTATTCGATCCTGCCGCTGCTGTGGGTGCTGCTCGGCGGTGCGGCCACGACGCTCGGGCCGCTGATCGGCACGGTCTTCATGTACTATGTCATCGACGTAACCAGCGGCTACACCTCGGCCTATCTGCTGATCGTCGGCATCGCGCTCATCCTTTTGGTGCTGTTCTTTCCCAAAGGCATTCTCGGCAGCATCCGCCAGCGGTGGCTCGGGTGGCTGCCATGACGCCGCTTTTGGCCACCAAGGGCCTGTCCCGCAATTTCGGCGGCCTGCGCGCCGTCGACAGTGTCGACTTCACCTTGATGCCCGGAGAAATTCGCGCCGTCATCGGCCCCAACGGGGCGGGGAAGACCACCTTCGTCAGCATGGTCAGCGGCCGCATCCAGCCGTCTTCGGGAGCGATCGTCTTCGATGGCACCGACATCACCAGCCTACCGGCCTATGTCAGGGTGCGCCAAGGCATCGCCTACACGTTCCAGATCACCAGCATCTATGCCAACCTGTCCGTTTACGCCAACGTCGCGCTGCCCGTGCAACTGACGCTGCGGCACGGGCCTTCCAAGAGCGCAATACAGGCCGCTGTCATGACGGCGCTGGAACGCACCGGGCTGGCCGACCGCGCCCATATGCCGGCCGGGCAATTGTCCTATGGCCACCAGCGCCTGCTGGAGGTGGCGATGGGCCTGGCGCTGAAGCCGCGCCTGCTGATCCTCGACGAGCCTACGCAGGGGCTGGCCGACAGCGAGATCGACAATTTCATCGTGCTGGTGCGCGACATCGCCAGCAGCGCCACGGTGCTGCTGATCGAACACAATATGCCCGTCGTCATGCAGTTGGCCGACCGCATCACCGTCTTCAACGCCGGCAAGATCCTGGCGGAAGGCACGCCGGAGGCGATCCGCGAAAACGCGGCGGTGCAGGAAGCCTATCTGGGGACCGCCCCATGATTGAGAGGAGCAAGACGGAAGCGTTGCGGATCGCGGGACTGGACTGTTTCTATGGCGAAGTCCAAGTGCTCTACGGCCTCGACCTCGTGCTGAACAAGGGCGAGGTGCTGTGCCTGTTCGGCCGCAATGGCGCCGGCAAGACGACGACGCTGAAGGCGATCATGGGCCTGCTTCCTTCAAGCGCCGGCTCGATCAAACTCGCCGGCCGGGAATTGACCGGCCTGCCGGCGCACGAAGTGCCGAAGGCCGGAGTCGCCTATGTGCCGCAAGGCAGGCGGCTGTTCGCCGAGATGACGGTGGCGGAAAACATCGAGATCGGGCTGATGGCGCGCGGCAAGGGCAAGGCGACACGAGAGAGCGTGCTCGACCTCTTCCCGCTGCTGCGCCAGCGGCTGCGGCAGCGCTCGGGCACCTTGTCGGGCGGTGAGCAGCAGATGCTGGCGATGGCGCGCGCACTCTGCCTCGAACCGCAGGTGCTGTTGCTCGACGAGCCGACGGAGGGGCTGATGCCGTCGATGATCGCCAAGATCCGCGAGACGGTATCGAAGCTGCGCGAGATGCACGTTTCGACCATCCTGGTGGAACAGCGGGTCGATGCGGTGCTGTCGGTCGCCGACCGCGTCTCGTTCATCGAGAACGGCCGTAACCGCGAGACGGTGGATGTCGAGGAATTGCGCGCGGATCCGTCGGCGGTGCGGCGGTATGTGGGCGTTGGTTGATCAGCCGAAGAACAGGAAGCCGGCGATCAAGAAGGTCGGGATCAGCACCAGCCCGGACCACAGCATGTAGCCGAAGAAGCCGGGCATCTTGACGCCGCGATGCCTGGCAATGGCATAGACCATGAAGTTGGGCGCATTGCCGATATAGGTGTTGGCCCCCATGAACACCGCTCCCGCCGAGATCGCGGCAAGCGTCGAGGCGAATTCGGTCATCAGGTGGTGTGGATCGCCGCCCGCCAGTTCGAAGAACACCAGATAGGTCGGCGCATTGTCGAGGAAGGACGACAGCGCCCCGGTCAGCCAGAAATAGGCGAGATCGTTGGGCGTGCCTTGCGCCGAAGTGACGAGCGCGACCAGCGGCGCCAGCGCGCCCTCGTGACCGGCCCTCAGGATGGCGACGACCGGCACGATGCAGATGAAGATGCCGGCAAACAATTTTGCCACTTCGGCGATCGGGCCCCAGTTGAAGCCGTTCGCCTTGCGGTATTCCTTGCGCGAAACCGCCAGTGACACGAAGGCAAGCGCCAGGATGACGGCGTCGCGCACCAGGTTCTGCAGTTCCAGCGTCACGCCTTGAATGGACAAGGTGACATCAGGCTTCCATGTGGCCGACAGCAGGATGGCGCCGATGACGCCGGCGAGCAGCGGAATGTTGGGCAGGCCGCGGATGCGAACCTTCGAATCCGGCGTCGGATCCTTGATCTTCGGCTCGCCGGCCTCGCGCCGGTGCAGGATGATGTCGATCGCCAGGAACACCGCCAGCACCAAGCCGCCGACAAACAGCGTCTCGCGCCAAAGGTTGGCGGTCGTCCAGAAGAAGTCGACCCCGCGCAGGAAGCCAACGAACAGCGGGGGATCACCGAGCGGCGTCAGCGAGCCGCCAATGTTGGAGACCAGGAAGATGAAGAAGACGATGACATGGGCGTTGAATGGCCTGGCGTCGTTGGCGCGGATGATCGGCCGGATCAGGATCATCGAGGCGCCCGTCGTGCCGATGACCGAGGCGAGCAGCGCGCCGACCAGCAGCAGCCCGACATTGAC
This sequence comes from Mesorhizobium sp. WSM4312, assembly GCF_002294875.1. NCBI lineage: Bacteria > Pseudomonadati > Pseudomonadota > Alphaproteobacteria > Hyphomicrobiales > Phyllobacteriaceae > Mesorhizobium > Mesorhizobium sp. WSM4312. The sequence goes on from NZ_NSFU01000009.1 coordinate 7,319, forward strand.
CAGCGGCGTGCCGTGGATGTTGCCGGCGACCAGGATGCCACCCGAAATGGTGAACAGCGCGAACAGCAGAATGATGAAGGACATGTATTCGGTGAGCAGCGCGTGCAGCACCGCCTCGGTCGCCGAAGGGATGCCGAAGGCGAGCGCCAGCGGCACGACGACCAGCGCCGCCCACAGGGCCGCGATCTTGCCGTAATGATGCTCCCAGACATGGTGGAACAGCAGCGGACCGGTGGCGATCGACAGCAGCAGGCCGGCAAAGGGCAGCGCCCACCACAGCGACATCGAGGCGCCGGGCAGCGTGTGTTCCTCCGCCGCGACGGCGGCGTCCGGCAACAGCATGGCGACGGCAAGGGCCGCGCCCGCCATCACGCCTGTACCGACCCGCGATAACTTCCCCTGCCGCCCCACCTTCCGTTCAGTCCGACAAATGGTCTTCGAGCGTCACGCCGGCATCGCGCATGCGCCGCAGCATGGCATCGAGCGAGCCATTGAGATCGATGCCGCGGCAGGCGTCAAGCCGGACGGTGGTCTTGAAACCCTGGCTGACGGCGTCCAGCGCCGAAAAGCCGACGCAGAAATCCGTCGCCAGCCCGACCAGGGTGACGGTGTCGATACCGCGCTCCTTGAGGTAGCCTCCGAGGCCGGTCGGCGTCGTGTGGTCGTTCTCGAAAAAGGCCGAATAGCTGTCGATTGCCGGGCGAAACCCCTTGCGGATGACGAGTTCGGCCTTGGTCCAGGCAAGGCCGGAATGGAAGTCCGAGCCGAGGCTGCCCTGGATGCAATGATCCGGCCACAGCGTCTGCTGGCCGTAGGGCATTTCGATCATGGTGAAGGGCTGCGCGCCCGGATGGCTGGAGGCGAAGCTCGAATGCCCGGCGGGATGCCAGTCCTGCGTCAGCACGACATGGTCGGCGTGCCGGATCATGTCATTGACCAGCGGCACGATCTCGTCGCCGCCGGTCACCGCCAACGCACCGCCCGGGCAAAAGTCGTTCTGCAGGTCGATCACAACAAGCGCTTGGTCGGCCATTTGGTCTCCTTCTTCTCTGCGTTGGGCTCAGGCTCCAGTAGAAAGATGCCGCTGACGCGACCGGAGGCAGAAACTTGACCAGATGGCCGGCCGCGTCAACCTCCGAAGGCGTAACAATCTCGTTGTCCGCACCCTGGCAAGCACGACAGCCCAAACTCTGGCTTTGACAATTTCCACCGGCTTGATATCATTTGCATACGAATGAATTTCCGGTTTGCGGACCGGCAAGATCATGCCTGGGGTAAACGCCCTGGGAGGGCCATTTCGGGGAAGGCCCACTCTCTGGGAAGGCAAAGCGTGATCCGTTACGCGAAACCCAACACGGTCGACGAAGCACTCACGCTGCTTGGCGAGGGCGCCTGGCGCATTCTTGCCGGCGGCACGGATTTCTATCCGGCACAGGGCGCGAAGCCGTTCCGCGACAATGTCCTCGACGTCAATGGCCTCGCTGCGTTGCGCGGTATTGCCGAGACGGATGACCACTTTGTCATCGGCGCGCGCACGACCTGGACCGACCTCATCCGTCACCCCTTGCCGCCGGCTTTCGAGGCGCTGAAACAGGCCGCGCGCGAGGTCGGTTCGCCGCAGATCCAAAACGTCGCCTCGGTGGCCGGCAATCTCTGCAACGCCTCGCCGGCCGCCGATGGCGTGCCGGGCCTGCTCGCGCTCGATGCCGAGGTCGAACTGCGCTCGGCGAGAGCGACGCGGCATCTGCCCTTGCCGGATTTCATTCTCGGCAATCGCCGCACGGCCCTGCGGCCTGGCGAAATGGTGACCGCCATCCGCGTGCCTAAGCTGGCCGCCGCCGGTGCATCGGCTTTCGTCAAGCTCGGCGCGCGGCGCTACCTCGTCATCTCCATCGCCATGGTAGCGGCGCGCCTGGTCGTGGCGAACGGCAGGGTTGCCGAAGCGGCCATTGCCGTCGGGTCCTGCTCGGCTGTCGCCAGGCGGCTTGCCGGCGTCGAGGCGGCGTTGCTCGGATTGCCTGGGGATGGCGGGCTCGCCGGCGCCATCCAGTCCGCGCCGATAACGGAACTGTCGCCGATCGCCGATGTGCGCGGCAGCGCCGAGTACAGGCTCGACGCGGTGCGCGAGATTGTTGCCCGGGCCGTGCTGACGGCCGCTGGGCCGATGAACGATCATATGGTGGCGGCGGCATGAGACAAGCTCAGCCTGACATGAACCAGGTTCTGCCCGAAGTGGATGAAGGTCGGCCGGATTTGGGCATAGTCCAGCCCGGCCTCGAGCGCGCCGACATCGCCTTCGCGGTCAATGGCGCCGCCGTCTCGGTCAACGTGCCGCCGCTGCGCCGGCTGTCCCAGGTCCTGCGCGACGAATTGCGGCTCACCGGCACCAAGGTCGGCTGCGATGCCGGCGATTGCGGCGCCTGCACGGTGCTGGTCGACGGCGATCCCGTCTGCGCCTGCCTGATGCCGGCGGCTTCGGCCGCGGGCGCATCGGTGACGACGGTCGAGGGGCTGGCCAACGGCCTGTTGTCAGCGCTGCAGGCTTCTTTCCTGGCCCATGGCGCGGCACAATGCGGCATCTGCACGCCGGCGCTGCTGGTGGCGGCGACAGCACTGTTGGACACGACGCCGAGACCAACCGAAATCGAGGTGCAGGATGCGCTGGGCGGGATTCTGTGCCGCTGCACCGGCTACCGGAAGATCATCGCGGCGGTGATGGACGCCTCCTCGCAAGTGGCAAGCCTCGATTTCCGCCTGCCCCAGTCCGGCCATGCGATCGGCGCGTCGCCCGTCAGGCTGGACGGTGTGCCAAAGGTGACCGGGGCCGAGAAATTCGGCGGCGATTCCTTCCCGGCCGATGCGCTTGCTGTGCTGGTGGTCCGCTCGCCGCATTATCACGCCGGCTTCGCCTTTGGCGACCTCGACGGCTGGGCAAGGAAGACCCCCGGCATCGTTGGTGTCTTCACGGCGGCCGACATTCCGGGCAAGAACTGTTTCGGCGTCATCGGCCCGTTTGCCGACCAGCCGGCGCTCGCCGAAGGGTTTGCGCGGCTTCGCGGCGAGGCGGTGGCGCTGGTCGCCGGCGAGCGCGAGGCAATTTTCGATCTGGACCTGTCGGATTTCCCAATCCGCTGGACCGAGCTGCCGCATGTCCTGCAGCCCAGCGAAGCACAGGCTGAGGGTGCTGCGCTGATCCATCGGAACCGCCCTTCGAACCTCTTGACCTCCGGCTTCGTCGAGCGCGGCGATCCCGAGGCGGCGCTTGCCGGCGCCGCTGTGACCGTGACCGGTGCGATCGACACCTCCTATGTCGAGCACGCCTATATCGAGCCCGAGGCCGGCCATGCCTATATGGACGCCGACACGCTGGTCGTCGTCGCCTGCACCCAGGCGCCCTATATGGACCGCGACGACACGGCGAAGGTGCTTGGCCTGGCTGTCGACAAGGTGCGCATCGTGCCGACCGCGACCGGCGGCGGCTTCGGCTCGAAACTCGACGTTTCGCTGCAGCCGCTGATCGGCCTCGTGGCGCTGAAGACCGGGCGTCCGGCCGCCTTGGCCTACACGCGCAACGAATCGATGATATCGACCACCAAGCGCCACCCCGCAGAGATGAAGGCGACCATCGGCGCCGATGCCGACGGCCATGTCACCGGCATGATCTTTTCAGGCGATTTCAACACCGGCGCCTATGCCAGCTGGGGGCCGACCGTCGCCAACCGCGTGCCGGTGCATGCTTCCGGCCCCTACGCGACGCCGAACTACCGCGCCGAGGGCCGCGCCATCCACACCCATGGCCCGATCTCCGGCGCCTTCCGCGGCTTCGGCGTGCCGCAGGCGACGATCATGCAGGAGACGCTTTACGATGAGCTGGCCGGCAAGCTCGACATCGACCGCCTCGATTTCCGCCTGAGAAACTGCCTTCGGAACGGATCCGAAACAGTCACCGGCCAGAAGCTGGAATCCGGCGTCGGCATTGCCGAATGTCTCGAGGCCTTGCGGCCACATTGGGCGCGGGCGGAAGCCGACGCGGATGCTTTCAACAATGCCAATGGCGATAAAAAGCGCGGCGTCGGCGTGGCGTCCTGCTGGTATGGCTGCGGCAACACCTCGCTGCCCAATCCGTCGACCATCCGGGTCGGCATCGCGGCTGACGGTACCGTCATCCTGCACCAGGGCGCCGTCGACATCGGCCAGGGTTCCAACACCGTCATCGCGCAGATCTGCGCCGACGCGCTTGGCCTGCCGCTGGAAAGGTTCCGGCTGAAAAGCGCCGATACGGCAATCAGCCCCGACGCGGGCAAGACCTCTGCCTCGCGCCAGACTTTCGTGACCGGCAAGGCCGCCGAGAAGGCCGGGCGGGCCCTGCGGGAAAAGATCCTGCGCTTTGCCAATGTCTCCGAGAAGGCAAGCCTGCAACTGGACGGAACGGCGATCGTCATCCGCGAAGGCGAAGCCGCGCGCCGCATCGATCTCGCCTCGCTCGACATGGATGCCGAGGGCTTCGTCTTCCGCGCCGAGGAGACCTACGACCCGCCGACACTGCCGCTCGATGCCAAGGGCCAGGGCAAGCCCTATGCCGTCTATGGCTATGGCGCGCAGATCGCCGAACTGGAGGTCGATCTCAAGCTCGGCACGGTCAAGCTGATCAAGGTCACCGCCGCGCATGATGTCGGCAAGGCGATCAACCCGCTGCTGGCCGAGGGCCAGATCGAGGGCGGCATCGCGCAAGGCATCGGCATGGCGCTGATGGAAGAGTACATTCCCGGCCGCACCGAGAATCTGCACGACTATCTCATCCCGACCATCGGCGACGTGCCGCCGATCGAAACCATCCTGGTCGAGGTTCCCGATCCCGAAGGGCCGTTCGGCGCCAAGGGCCTGGGCGAGCATGTGCTGATCCCGACGGCACCCGCGATCCTCAACGCCATCCGCCATGCCACCGGCGTGCTGGTCACCAAGGTTCCGGCGACGCCGACGCGCATCCGCGCTGGCATCCGTGAAAAAGATGGCATCCGCGAAAAGGAGGCACGCGCATGAGTGAGCTTGCCGAGCGTTTTGAGACCCATGATCCCGGCGAGAAGCTGGTGGCGGAGAAGATCCGCTGCGATGCCTGCCCGGTCATGTGCTACATAGCCGATGGTCGCACCGGCGCCTGCGACCGCTACGGCAATGCCGGCGGCCGGATCGTGCGCATGGACCCGCTGACCATTCTCGACCATGCTGCCGAGACCGGCGGGACAATCGTGCCCTTCGTCGCCGAAGGCGAGGCGTGGGACGGCGAACTGGTCAACACCGGCCGCCGCTTCGTCACGGCAATCGGCGCGGGCACCACCTATCCCGACTATAAGCCGGCGCCGTTCATCGTCAGCCAGCAAGTCGAAGGCGTCGATCTCGTCACCGTCGTCACCGAAGGCATTTTTTCGTATTGCGGCGTCAAGGTGAAGATCGACACCGACCGTCATATCGGACCCGAAACGGCAGTCGTGCGCTCGCAAGGCGAGGCGATCGGCCATGTCACGACGGGCGAATATGGCTCGCAGATGCTGTCGCTGGGCGGCGTGCATCATCTGACCGGCGGCTCCAAGGCGGAAGGCCGGGCAACCTGCGACGCGCTGCTCAATCTGTGCAACCGCAAGCCGGTGGAACTGACCATCGACGGCGGCGCCACCATCATCGTGGAAGCCGGCAAACCGCCTGTCATCGACGGCAAGCAGGAACACCGCATGCGCGTCGGCTGCGGCTCGGCCACCATCGGCATGTTCGCCACGCAATGGCGCGGGCTGGTCGACGAGGTGGTGGTGGTCGACGACCACATCACCGGCGTCGTCTCCGAGCACCAGGCCGGCAAGGTGCTGGGCTGGCAGGATACGGGCATCAAAATCATCGGACGCCGTTCGACGCCGGGCCGCTATTTCAAGGTCTCCGAGCCCGGCCTCGGCTGGGGCGGCACCTCGATTTCCGACCCGCTGTCGATCCTCGGCGAATGGAACGCCAAGAAGGGCGCGCGGCCGGGCCTGTCGCTGTTGATGGTTTCGACCACCGGCGAGCAGTTCGCCTATTACGAGCTCGACGACGAATTGAAGCCGGTCGGGAAGCCGTTTCCGGAGCGGTTGCAGAAGTCGGTCAATCTGATCGAGGACAATTGCGAGCCGGCGCTGTGCACCGTGCTGTTCATCGGCGGTGCCGGCGGCTCGCTGCGCGCCGGCGTCACCGAAAACCCGGTCAATCTCACCCGCTCGGTGCAAGGCCTGAAGACTTACGTGACGGTCGGCGGCGCGCCGGTCTATGTCTGGCCGGGCGGCGGCATCACGCTGATGGTCGATGTCACCCGGGTGCCGGAAGGTGCCTTCGGCTATGTGCCGACGCCGGCGCTGGTGGCGCCGATCGAGTTCACCTTGCGCCGTGACGACTATGTCAGGCTTGGCGGCTACGAGGCCGAGATCCGCAGTGTCGAGGATATCGTCGCCAAGGGCGGCGAATACCTCAACCCGCGCCACGGCACGGGTGCGCCGTCCGACAATCCATGGCCGCCGCTGGCGCAGCTGCGGCGCGCCGCATCGAACGGAGCCTGACGATGGACGGCCCGCAGGCGCATTGGCTGCAGGACGGCAAGCGGCTGCATCTCAACCATGGGCCGATCGATCTGATCGTCGAGGCCTTTGGCGAGGCGCAGGAATGCCGCCTGGCCTATGAGCAAGCCGTCGCGCGCTTCCAGACGGTCCTGATCGAGCTGGTCAGGGAGCTTCCCGAATTGCGGCTCCCGGCATTTTTCCTGGCGCCGCGGGCCTTCAACGGTCCGACGGCGCGCCGCATGGAAGCGGCCGTCATGCCGCTCGCGGAATGTTTCATAACGCCGATGGCCGCCGTCGCAGGATCGGTAGCCGACGAAATGCTCGCCGCATTGCTTGCCGGCCGCAGGCTCGAGCGCGCCTATGTCAACAATGGTGGCGACAGCGCCCTCCACCTCGGCACGGGCCGATCGATCGGCCTGGCGGTCGCCGGCACCGGCAACGGCATGGCCGACCGGATCACGATCCGCGCGGAGGATGGCGTTCGCGGCGTCGCCACCAGCGGCTGGCGCGGCCGTTCCTTCTCGCTTGGCGTTGCCGACGCCGTCACCGTGCTGGCGCGGACCGGTGCCGAGGCCGATGCGGCGGCGACGCTCATTGCCAATGCGGTGGACCTGCCCGGCAATCCCGCCATCCAGCGCATTCCCGCATGTGAACTGTCGCCCGACAGCGACCTCGGCGCGCGGCTGGTGACGCAAGGCGTCGGCACGCTTGCGCCTGGCGAGGTGGCGCGGGCGCTGGACAATGGCCTTGCCGTCGCCGAAGATTTTCGCCGGCGCGGCCTGATTGCCGGATCGGCGCTGTTTCTTGGCGGTGAGGCCCGCATCAGTGGTTCCGTGGCGCTTGCCGCACCCAACAAAAATCCGAGGGAGGAAGTTGCCCATGCCTGAGTTTCCGATCCGCAAGATCGCAGTGCTGAGCGAAGAGATATTTCATGAGGGCGGTCCGGTCGCGGACGTGCCGCGCCGGCGTGCGGCGGCCATGGCCGTGGTCAAGAACCCGTTCGCCGGACGCTATGTCGAGGATCTGCAGAGCGCCATGGACGATCTGAAGCCTCTCGGCCTGCTGCTTTCCGACAGGCTGATCGCCGCATTGGGCGGCGACGTCAAACAGATCGACGGCTACGGCAAGGGCGCCATTGTCGGCACGGCGGGCGAGCTGGAGCACGGCGCGCTCTGGCACGTGCCGGGCGGCTACGCCATGCGCGAGCGGCTTGGCGACGCCAAGGCGATCGTGCCGTCGGCCAAGAAGGTCGGCGCCTTCGGCTCGAAGCTCGACGTGCCGCTCGGCCACATCAACGCCGCCTATGTCCGCAGCCATTTCGACGCCATGGAAGTCGGCATCAGCGACGGGCCGCGTCCCGACGAGATCCTTTTTTGTCTGGCCATGACCTGTGGCCCGCGCATTCACAACCGCATGGGCGGCCTGGCGGCCGACGGCATCAAGGCCTGGGACGGGCTGCGGTGAGCGGCGAGGACAATCTGCTCAAGCTGGTCGAGGTCGAAGAACCCGAGGAGCAGGATTACCTCCTGCAGGAGCAGGTCGGCTTCATCCTGCGCAAGGCGCACCAGCGCCATGTCTCGATCTTCGCCGCGCATATCGGCGACCTGACGCCGCCGCAATTCGCGGCGCTGGCCAAGCTGCGCGATGTCGGCGAGACCTCGCAGAACCAGCTTGGCACGCTGATCGCCATGGATGCGGCGACCGTGAAGGGCGTGATCGACCGGTTGAAGGCGCGCGGCCTGGTCGAACTCTCCAAGCATGAGGGCGACAAAAGGCGGCTGCTGGTCAATCTGACCGCCGAAGGCCGCGACGCCATCGAACGCCTGATCCCGCTGGCGCGCGAGATCACCAGGGAAACGCTGGCGCCGCTCTCGGCCAAGGAGATCGCCACCTTCATGAAGCTGCTGGCCAAGCTGGCGTAGGGTGCCGCGACGATCCATCGCATCAAATGGCGATCAGAGCGTGAACGCTTCCCTGCACAATTCCTGCAGCTTCGAAAAGACGCCCTTTCCGCCGGTGATGACCTGCGTGCCGCTCTGCAGCACCGTCTTGGGATCCGCCTGCAGGACGGTGCCGCCGGCCTCCTCGATCAGCAACATGCCGGCCAGGCAGTCCCAGGCGTTCATGTGTTCCTCGACATAGCCAAGCAGCCGGCCCGAGGCCACATAGGCCAGCATCAGGGCGCCGGACGCGTTGCGGAAGAAGACACCGCCTTCGGCGAGGATCTTCTTGATCAGCACGGCGATGTTCTCGGCCTCGGCCCGGTTCGAGAATCCGGTCCCCACCGAGCCTTCTTCCAGGCTGGTCGCGGCACTTGCCTTGATCGGCCTGCCGTTGATGAAGGCGCCGCCGCCGCGCCTGCCATGGAACGTCTCCCCGGTCGACGGTTCGTGGATGACGCCGACGATCGTCTCCCCGTCCCTTGCGCAAGCGATCACCACGCACCAGGCCGGAATGCCGCGCACGAAATTGGCGGTGCCGTCGATGGGATCGACGACCCAGGCATAGCCGCTCGAGCCGGCGACAGAAGCGTGTTCCTCGCCGACGATGCCGTCCTGCGGATAGTCCTTGGCGATCGCCGCACGTATGAACAGCTCGACCTCGCGGTCGGCCTGCGAGACCAGGTCCTGATGGCCCTTGCTCTCGATGGTCAGGCTTTCCAGATCGCGGAAATATTCGAGCCCGCGTTCGCCGGCCCGCCGCGCCAGATCGATGGCAAACTGCGTGCGGGCGTCAAGATCATGGGTCACGGGAAGGCTCGCTCTTGCTGGGGATGCGCCCGCCACTTAGCAGAGCATCGCCGCCGGCAAAAGCACCTGGCGGATAAATGTCAGGCTGCTTGCGACAGCGATTTGTGAGCGTCAGCCAGGATCTCGAACGACCGCACCCGCGCCGCGTGATCGAAGATCTGCGCGGTGACCATCAGCTCGTCGGCGCCGGTGCGGCGCACGAAGGCATCGATGCCTTGGCGCACTGTTTCGGGAGAACCGACGACGGCGCAGGACAGCGCCTGGCCGAGCATGGTCTTGGCCATCGGGTCGAGATCGCGGTCATAGTTCTCGACCGGTGGCGGCAACCGTCCGGGACGGCCGGTGCGCAGATTGACGAAGGCCTGCTGCAGCGAGGTGAACAGCAGCCGCGCCTTGGCATCGGTGGGCGCGGCAAAGACGTTGAGGCCGAGCATCACATGCGGCCTGTCGAGCTGTTCGGACGGCTGGAAGCGCGAGCGGTAGATGTCCAGCGCATGATCGAGCTCGGCCGGCGCGAAATGCGAGGCGAAGGCGTAGGGCAGGCCGAGCATGGCGGCGAGCTGCGCGCCGTAGAGGCTGGAGCCGAGAATCCAGATCGGAACGGTCTGGCCCTCGCCCGGCACGGCCCTGAGGCGCTGGCCTTCCTCCGCCGGCAGGAAATAGCCCATCAGTTCGACGACATCCTGCGGGAAGGTGTCGGCGCCGGCCTCGAGGTTGCGGCGCAAGGCGCGCGCGGTGTTCATGTCGGTGCCGGGCGCCCGGCCGAGGCCGAGATCGATGCGGCCGGGAAACAGAGCGGCCAGCGTGCCGAATTGCTCGGCGATCACCAGCGGCGCATGGTTGGGCAGCATGATGCCGCCGGCACCGACTCGGATGGTTTTGGTGCCGCCGGCTACATGGGCGATGACCACGGATGTGGCGGCGCTCGCAATGCCCGGCATGTTGTGGTGCTCGGCCAGCCAGTAGCGCTTGTAGCCCAGCCGCTCGGCATGGCGGGCGAGATCGAGCGAGTTGGCAAGCGACTGCGAGGCATCGCTGCCTTCGACGATCGGCGACAGGTCGAGAACGGACAATTCGGTCATGCGGTGGTCTCCACGATCTTCGTCTCACGCACTTTGGCCTCGAAAGCAGCGCGGTCGGGAATGATGATGCCGAGCAGGCCTTGCAGCGTGTCGGCGAGTTCGGCGGCGGTGGCCATCTCCGTCTGCTCGGTGCGGCCGCCAAGGTGATGGATCGACAGGCGGTTTCCCCGCAGCGCGTAACGCCGATCCGGCGCGGCGCGCGCCGCAATGACGGAGGAGAGGAAATGCGATGTCGGGCTGGTCGACAGGAAGTAATTGGTGACGGAATAGTCGACCTCGTATTGCGGCTGCAGGTCGAACCGGTAGAGCGATCGCCAGTCGCCGCCGATGGCGGCCTGCAGGCGGAAATGATCGCCGGCCTCGACGATGCGGAATGGCTCATGCGGGGTTTTCTGTTCCGGGCCGGGATCCAGCAGCAGCGGCGCGGTCAGGGTCAGGCCGCCGAAGCCGACGTCGGCGATGTAGGTACGGCCATCGAGCTCGACGCGCAAAAGCATGTGGCTGCGCGCGGTGATGGCGTCCTCGCTCTGGCCCCAGAGCACGCGCGCGGCCAGGCCGCCGACCTCGAAACCAAGCGCCCGCAGCGCATGCATGAAGAGGAGGTTGTGCTCGAAGCAATAACCACCACGCCCGCCAAGGACGATCTTGTCCTGCAGCGCGGCGAGGTCGAGCCGGACCGGGCGGCCAAGAAACGGATCGATGTTCTCGAAGGGGATCGCCTGCGGATGCGCGAAATGCAGCGCCCTCAGCGTATCCAGCGACGTGTCGCGCGGACCGGCGTAACCGATGCGCGCGAGATAGGCGTCGAGGTCGAAGGCAGGAGCATCGCTCATAGGGAAGGCACCGGACGTTGATCGGCCGGATATAGGCATTCGATACCGCCGCGGCAAACGGCGTCCGCCTTCTATGCCGCCGCCTTGCCGTTCTCCTCGACGGGTTCGTCGTCGACCACGGCGGTTTGCTGCGCGGCGAGGAAATTGCCGACATGGCCAAGCCCTTCGAAATGGTCGCAGAACACCTTGATGACGACCAGCAGCGGCACCGCCATCAATGCGCCGACGAAACCCCACAGCCACGACCAGAAGGCAATGGCGATGAAGATCGCCACCGCGTTGATTTCCAGGCGCCTGCCGACCACCATCGGTGTCACGAACTGGCCTTCGACGACATCGCACAAAAGCACGAAGGCCGGTGCCAGAAGCGCGTAGGAGATGCTGTCGAAGCTGATCAGCGCCATCACCGCCACCAGCACGATGGTCAGCAGCGCGCCGACATAGGGCAGGAAGTTGAACAATGCGGCGGCGACACCCCAGACCAGCGGGTTGGGCATGCCGAGCGCCCACAGGCCAAGGCCGATGACGGTGCCGAGACCCGCATTGATGATGGTGACGGTGAGCAGATAGTGCGAGATTTCGTGCTCGACGTCATAGACGACGCGCAGCGCCCGCTTCTTCTCGGTGAGGCTGGCGAAGGACTGGATGATCTTCTCGTAGAACATCGTGCCCGAGGCGAGCAGGAACAGCGACAGCACGAAGATGATGGTGAGGCTTGTACCCGCCGCCAGGATGTTGCTGGCGGCCGACGACAGGATACCGGACTGGGCGACGGCCACCTTCTGGACGCCAGGCTCCTGCGAGGTTTCGGTCATCTGCTCGATCTGATGCGAGACCTGCATGATCCTTTCCAGCGGACGCCGCAATTGCGCCAGCCGCTCGGTGAGTTGCTGGCCGATCGACGAGGTGTTGTTGAGGAGATCGATGACAGGACCTGAGAGCAAATAGCCGGCGCTGGCGAACACGCAGATGGACAAAAGCACCAGGAGCGTCGCCGAAACCGCTTCGGGAATGCCGCGCTTGCGCAGCAGCCGCACGATCGGCGTCAATGTCAGCGCCAGCAGGAAAGCGAGCATGACCGGCATGAAGAAGGCACGACCGAAATAGAGCGCATAGACGGTCATGAAGATGAAGATGCCGACCAGCAGCGAACGCATCAGATGGGTGTCCGCGCGGGCTTCGACGCGCGGATCCGGGCTATCGGCAACGCCAGCGCCCGTAGCGGCGGGTTCGGTTTTCATCATGCACCCTCAGCGGGCACCGCAACTGGTGCAGTCCGTTGACGAAAACGCCGGCGCGCCAGCAAGGTTCCTTTAGCCGGCAAGGCCCCTTATGCGACGGGCGCGGCCACCGCCGGCGCGGACTTCGCCGTTTCCTTGCGCACGATCGGCGCCACTTTGGTGCCGTAGAGTTCGATCGCCTTCATGATCTTGGCATGCGGCATGGTGCCGATCGCCATCTGCAGCAGGAAGCGGTCATTGTTGAAGATCCTGTGCTGGGCGACGATCTTCTCGGCCACCTGCTCTGGACTGCCGACGAACAGGGCGCCGTCGGGACCACGCGACTGGTCGAAATGCGCGCGCGATGTCGGGCCCCAGCCACGCTCGCGGCCGATGCGGTTCATCACCTCGGCCTGCGGGCCGTAGAAATCGTCGGCCGCCTGTTCGGTGGTGTCGGCGATGAAGCCGTGCACGTTGATGCTGGTGGCGAGACCCGCCGGGTCGCTGCCGGCGCGCCTGGCGGCCTCGCGGTAGAGGTCGAACAGCGGCGCGAAGCGCGCCGGCTCGCCGCCGATGATGGCAAGTGCCAGCGGCAGGCCGAGCGCGCCGGCGCGGGCGGCGGACTGCGGCGTCCCACCAATCGCGATCCAGACCGGCAGCCTGTCCTGGAAGGGCCGGGGATAGACGCCGCGATCGTTGATCGGCGTACGCAGATTGCCGGACCAGGTGACCTTGACGCTGTCACGGATGGCGAGCAGCAGATCCAGCTTTTCCGCAAAGAGCTCGTCATAGTCTTCCAGATTGTAGCCGAACAGCGGGAAGGATTCGATGAACGAACCGCGCCCGGCCATGATCTCGGCACGGCCGCCCGAGAGAAGATCGAGCGTGGCGAACTGCTGGAAGACGCGCACCGGATCGTCGGAGGACAATACCGTGACCGCGCTGGTCAGCTTGATGCGCTTCGAGCGCTCGGCGGCAGCGGCGAGCGCCACGACCGGCGCGGAGGCGGCATAATCGGGCCGGTGATGCTCGCCGAGACCGAAGACGTCGAGACCGACCTGGTCGGCGAGTTCGACCTCCTCGATCAGGTTGCGCAAGCGCTCATGCGGCCCGATGGCGCCCGGGCCGGGCTGCGGGCTGACGTCGGCGAAAGTGTAGAGACCGAGTTCCATTTGATGTCATCCTGGCGTTGGGTTTTGCAGCTAGACGTAGCGAGCGAACTGTCTTGCCGCCAGAGGCGTGGACGGTGAACAGTGCATGTCGGTTTGGGCGGCAAAAGGCGTCTCCCGGCGGCAACATCACGGAATTTCATGGCTGGCATACCGTTTTGGCGCTTGAACTCTCGGCATTCGCGCGTATGTAAGCCTCGCGAATTGACTTCAGGGAAGTGGACTTGGCTATCTACAGGGAAAAAGACATTTTCGAGCGGCGCAACGCCGCGAACGAGGCAAAGAAGGCGCTTCTGGAGCGCTTCAAGTCAAAGCCGGCGGCAGATGATCCTGCGGTGCTGGCGCGACAGGCCGAACGCAAGGCAATCCTCCAGGCTCGTGAGATCCGCGAAGCCGAGAAGGCAAGGCTGAAGCAGGAAAAGCTGGCACGCGAAGCCGCGGAGAAGGCCGAGCGCGAGGCAGCAGCCGAAGCGGCACGCATCGCCGCCGAAGAGGCAGCCCAGGCCGAGGCCAAAATTCGGGAAGCCGAAGAGACCGAGCGCATTGCCCGCCTGCTCGCCGACGAGGCCGAGCGCAAGGCCAAGCGCGACGCACGCTATGCGGCGCGCAAGGCACGGACCGGCAGGGCTCCTCCGGGCTTTTCCGCCCGCTAGCAGCTTCGGCGCAGCCAAGCTCGAACATTGAATCAGGGTCGCCTTGCAGCGGCCCTGAAGGTGTTTGTGCGGCGCTTTTTCCTGTTGGACGCATATCGCTGTCCCACGCCGCTTTCAGGCCGCGAATTTCAGCCCCATGATGCCGCAAACGATCAGCGCGATGCAGCCGAGGCGGATCGCGGTGGCGGGCTCGCCGAGCAGCCAGATGCCGAACAGGGCCGTGCCGACCGTGCCGATACCGGTCCACACCGCATAGGCGGTGCCGACGGGAAGCGCCTTCAGCGCCAGGCCAAGCAAGGTGAGACTGACGATCATCGAGGCGACCGTGAGCACGGTCGGAACCAGCCTGGTAAATCCGTCGGTGTATTTGAGGCCGATCGCCCAGCCGATTTCGAAGAGGCCAGCGAAAAACAGAAAAGTCCAGGACATCGGAACGCTCCATCCAGCACCGGGCCGGAGACAGGATCCGATCCTCAGATACCGATCATTATGGCGGGTCGTCCCGACCGTATTGTTGGGGAGGCGCGGGGTCGTCCCCGCACCGTCGATATAGGCTGTCCAAACGCCCGATCAACCCGGCGGCATTGTCTGACGCCGCCGGTGGGATTTGCGTGCCTGACTTGCCGAGGCCTACTTTTCCTTGATGCGCATCGCCTTGACCGGCGGCGCCTTCAGGGCGGGAGCGGGTGCCGGCTTCTTGGCATCCTTCTTCGGCTTGCGGGCTTCCTTGCCTGCCTTCATCGCACCTTTAGCCATGATTCGTTCCTCCAGTTGCGGGGAATGAAGTGAAACAAGAGAAACGCTTTGCTGCAAGTGGGCAGTGTCTGTCGCAACCGCCGGCCGACTGCTTTCAACCGGTTTCTAATTTGCTCGTAAACCATGGCCGTCCGTGCCATTCTCGTTTTCGCACTGCAGCATCGACCCGCGCCTTCGCCCGGGTGATCGTCGGGCAGGCCGGTCAGGACGACAATGCGGATCCACATCGGCTGCGCGATGAGTTTCGACTTCCCGCAGGAGACGCCGCTCATCGCGATGCTCAATGTCCACTATTCCCGCGCCTCCGACCTCGAGCGGCCGGATTTCCTGACCTCCAGCCCGCCAGTTCCGGTTGAGGGTTATCGCGACAGTTTCGGCAATTGGTGCAATCGCTTCGTCGCGCCGCCCGGGCGATTCACCTTCGGTACGGATGCGGTGATCCGCGACACCGGCACATTCGAGATGGGCGAGCCGATGGCCTGGCAGCACGAGGTGCGCGACCTGCCGGCCGAGACGCTGCTGTTCCTGCTGCCCAGCCGGTTTTGCGAGAGCGACCTGTTGGCCAACGAAGCCTGGCGGCTGTTCGGCCATACGCCGCTCGGCATTCCGCGCGTGCAGGCGGTGTGCGATTTCGTCCACAACCACATCGTCTTCAACTACGGCAACGCGCGGCCGACGCGCACCGCTGCGGAAGCCTATCGGGAACAGAGCGGCGTCTGCCGCGATTTCGCGCATCTTGCCGTCACCTTCTGCCGGGCGCTCAACATCCCGACGCGCTACTGCACCGGCTACATCAGCGATATCGGTATGCCGAAGCCGTGGTCGAGCATGGATTTCGCCGCCTGGATGGAAGTCTATCTCGGCGGCCGCTGGCATGTTTTCGACCCGCGCAACAATGCGCCGCGCATCGGCCGTATCCTGATCGCTTCCGGGCGCGACGCCGCGGATGTGCCGCTAACCCATATTTTCGGACCGGGGACACTGGCCGGCTTCAAGGTGTGGACCGACGAGATCGTCGAATAGTCGCGGTCTCCCGCCGGCCGGTCCCAAACAAATCGCGTCTTGAACGACCCGCCAGTTGGCGCGTTATGGTGGAGCTGCGGCCGTCCGGCCGTTAGACTGGGGCACGTTGAACGAGGACCAAACCGCATGGCCGGTCACGGCGGCTCCAAAATGGTCATCTATGCGGCACTTGCCGGCAATCTGGCGATCGCGCTGACCAAATTCGCCGCCGCCTTCTTCACCGGCAGCTCGGCGATGCTGTCGGAAGGTGTGCATTCGCTGGTCGATACCGGCAATGGCGGCCTGCTGCTCTACGGCATGCACCGTGCCGCGCGCCCGGCCGACCGCACGCATCCGCTTGGGCATGGCCGCGAACTCTATTTCTGGAGCTTCATCGTTGCCCTCCTGGTCTTCGCGCTGGGCGCCGGCGTGTCGTTCTACGAGGGCATCATCCACATCATGGCGCCGGAGCCTGTCGCCAACGTCAAGGTGAACTATGTCGTTCTCGGCTTGTCCTTCCTGTTCGAGGGCAGCTCCTGGCTGGTGGCTCTGAAGGAATTCCGCCGAGAGAAAGGCAAACAGAGTTGGCTGCAGGCCCTGCAGTCGAGCAAGGACCCGAGCGTCTATACCGTGCTGTTCGAGGACAGCGCGGCGCTTGTCGGCCTGATCGTCGCCTTTGCCGGCATACTGGCGGCGGAGTTGCTGGAGATGCCGGAACTCGACGGCGTCGCCTCGATCGGCATCGCGCTCATTCTCGGCGCCACGGCGATTTTCCTCGCCCGCGAAAGCAAGGGGCTGCTGATCGGCGAACCGGCGTCGCCCGAAGTGCAAAAAAAGGTGCTGGCGATCGTGCAGCAGGATCCGGCGGTGCAGCGCGCGAACGGTGTCCTGACCGTCCATATGGGACCGCGAGAGATCGTTGCCGGGCTCAGCATCGAATTCGAGGACCATCTGGCAGCGCCGGAAATCGAAGCCTGTGTCGAGCGCATCGAGGCACGGCTGAAGAAGGAGATGCCGGAGATCACGCGGCTGTTCGTCAAGCCGCAGACCACGGGCACCTGGGAGCAGCGGCGCAAGCTGATCGAAACGGCATCGAACTAGTCCTGGACCAGCGCTGCACCGTTGCCCCGTCGCATTGCCTTGCTAAGATCAGGCGACGGATTTCGGAGGAACGACCATGAAGATCGACGGCGGGTGCCATTGCGGCGCCATCACCTATGAGGCGGAGGTCGACCCGGCGAAGACCTCGATCTGCCATTGCACGGACTGCCAGCAGCTGACCGGCACGGCCTTTCGCGTCACTGTTCCCGCGCCCGAGGATCACTACCGGATCACCAGGGGCACGCCAAAACTCTATATCAAGACCGGATCGAGCGGCGCCAAGCGCGCCCAGGCCTTTTGTGGCGACTGCGGTTCGCATCTTTTCGCGACTTCGGTTGGCGACGGCCCGAAGGTCTATGGAATCAGGGCGGGCACCGCGCGGCAACGCGAGGATCTGGTGCCGACACAACAGAAATGGCACCGGTCGGCCCTGCACTGGCTTCCCGAATTCGAAGGCATGAGCATCGTGGAGGAGCAATAGCCCCGCGCTCCCGGTCGAAAGCCGCCCCAGGACAAGCAATTCTGTGCTAGCCTCGCTCACCATCAAGCGGCGGGTAATAGCGATGTTGGAAACGGACAAACTGTTCGCCGGCTCGATCCCGGAAAACTACGACCGCTATATGGTGCCGTTGATTTTCGAGCCATTCGCCGCGGACCTTGCACGGCGGGCAGCGTCCTTTTCGCCCAAAGCCGTCCTGGAAGTCGCCGCGGGCACCGGGGTCGTCACCCGCGCCTTGGCGCCAAAACTGTCCCCTGACGCAACCTATGTCGTGACCGACCTCAACCAGCCGATGCTCGACTACGCCGCTTCGCGACAGGCTCGCGACGGTCGCATCCAATGGCGCCAGGCCGATGCCATGGCGCTTCCGTTCGAGGACGCGGCCTTCGATCTCGTTTGCTGCCAGTTCGGCGCGATGTTCTTTCCCAGCCGCCCATCCGCCTACCGCGAGGCCAGGCGGGTGCTGAAACCCGGCGGGCATTTCCTGTTCAACGTTTGGGATCGCATCGAGGAGAATGTCTTCGCCGATGATGTGACCAATGCGCTGGCCACGATGTTTGCGAACGATCCGCCGCGCTTTCTCGCCCGCACGCCGCATGGCTACCACGATACGGCGCTGATCCGCGGCGAACTGGAAGAGGCCGGCTTCTCCGGTGTGGCGATCGAAACGAGAGCCGAACAGAGCCGCGCCCCCTCGCCGCGCCTGCCGGCCGTGGCCTATTGCCAGGGAACGGTGCTTCGCACCGAAATCGAGGCCAGGGATCCCGGGAAACTGGACGCTGCAACGGATTACGCCGCATCCGCGATTGCGGCCAGACATGGCAGCGGCGCGGTTGCCGCCAAGATCCAGGCACACGTCATCGTGGCCGTGGCCTAGGCCGGAATTGCCGGCTAGAGCAGTTCACCGTTTCACGGAAACGGCAACCCGCTCTAACTCTTTGTTTTAACGCAATTCCGGACGGAAAACCGTTTCACACTTTTCCTGGAATTGCTCTAGTCGTCGCCTTCGACGACCCGCAGCCTGAGCTGCCCGGTCTTTGAATCGGCAGCGCGCGGACCGGGCTCGAGTTTCGCCGCGGGCGCCCGTGACGGCGTCTCCGGGCCGGCATCGCCATCGGCCTGCGCGCCGAACTCCAGCGCCTCGATCTTCTGGCCGCGCTTGGTCACTTTCGATGTCGAGACCAGGATATCGTCGATGTCCTTGGCCGACTGGCCGAAATGCACCTGCAGCTTGCGCACGCGCTCGTCGACGCGCGCGACATCCTCCATCAGCCGGATGACCTCGCCCTGGATCAGATGCGCCTGTTCGCGCATGCGGGCATCCTTGAGGATCGCCTGGATGACCTGGATCGACAGCATCAGCAGCGACGGCGAGACGATGACAACGCGGGCGCGGTGCGCCTTGTGGACGATCGCCTCGAAATTCTCGTGGATTTCGGCGAACACCGATTCCGACGGCACGAACATGAAGGCGGTGTCCTGCGTCTCGCCCTGGATCAGGTATTTTTCCGAGATATCGCGGACATGGATCTCGATGTCGCGGCGGAAGGCCTGGGACGCGACCTTCTGCAGATCGGCGCCGTCGGCGGCGCGGATGGCATTCCAGGCTTCCAGCGGGAACTTGGCATCGATGGCCAGCGAGGGCGCGCCGTTCGGCATCTTCACCAGGCAATCGGGCCGGCTGCCATTCGACAGCGTCGCCTGGAATTCATAAGCGCCATGCGGCAGGCCGTCGGCGACGATCGCCTCCATGCGCGACTGGCCGAAGGCACCGCGCGTCTGCTTGTTGGAAAGGATCGCCTGCAGCTGCACGACCTGGCCGGCGAGCGACTGGATGTTGCCTTGCGCGACATCGATGATGGCCAGCCGCTCCTGCAGCTTGGCCAGGCTCTCATGCGTCGATTTGGTCTGCTCGGTCATGGTCTGGCCGAGGCGGCCGGTCATGGCGTCGAGGCGCTGGCCGATCGACTGCGTCAGCTCCGCCTGGCGCGCGCCGAACACTTCGGCGATGGCGCCCATGCGGCCCTGCATCTCGGCCTGGCTTTGCAAGATGCCGGCCATCCGCGCCTCGGCGTCGCGGGCATGGTCGGCGGCTTCCGCGGCAGCGACCGCGCGCGCCTTGGCCGACCGCCACAGCGCGACGACCAGCGCCAGGAACAGGCCGAGGAACAGCAAGGCGCCGAAGGCCAGGGCGTGGCCCAGCGTGATTGTCGAGGCGCCAAGCCGTGCGACGGGCTGCGAAAGGATGGTGCTCAGATCATTCATGTGGACAGCATAGCCGATTCGGTGGGCTGGCACAGATCAAAACGTGAACGATACTCAGGTCCACCGGTTGACGCTTTTCGCTGGACGTCTTACGTGGGACGCCATGCCGATCAAGCCGCTCATCATCCTTCCCGATCCCATCCTGCGCCAGGTTTCCAAGCCGGTGGAGCGCGTCGATGCGCCTTTGCGCAAACTGGCCGACGACATGCTGGCGACCATGTATGACGCGCCCGGCATCGGGCTGGCGGCAATCCAGATCGGCGAGCCGCTGCGCATGCTGGTGATCGATCTCGCCAAGGAAGACGAAACGCCGGCGCCGCATGTCTTCATCAACCCGGAGATCCTGGAAAGCGCCGAGGCGCGCTCGGTCTACGAGGAAGGCTGCCTGTCGATTCCCGACTATTACGCCGAGGTGGAACGCCCGGCTTCCGTTCGCGTGAAATATCTCGACCGCGACGGCAAGTTGCAGGAGATGGAGGCCGAGGGGCTGATGGCGACCTGCCTGCAGCACGAGATCGACCATCTCAACGGCGTGCTGTTCATCGACCATATCTCCAAGCTGAAGCGCGACATGGTGGTGAAGAAATTCAAGAAGCTCGCCAAGGACAAGGCGCCGGGCAAGCTGGTGGGATAGGGGAACATGCCCCTGCGCGTCATCTTCATGGGCACGCCGGAGTTTTCGGTGCCGACGCTGCGCGCGATCGCCGAGGCCGGACATGAGATTTCCGCCGTCTACACGCAGCCGCCGCGCGCCGGCGGCCGGCGCGGGCTGGAGCTGACGCCGTCGCCGGTGCAGCGCGAGGCCGAACGGCTGGGCATCGAGGTGCGCACGCCGATATCCCTCAAGGGCGACGCCGAGCAGGCGGCTTTCAGCGCCCTGCGGACCGATATCGCCGTGGTCGTCGCCTATGGTTTGCTGCTGCCGAAGGCGATTCTTGACGCGCCCCGGCTTGGCTGCATCAACGGCCATGCATCGCTTTTGCCGCGCTGGCGCGGTGCCGCCCCCATCCAGCGCGCCATCATGGCTGGTGACCTGGAAAGCGGCATGATGGTAATGCGCATGGAAGAGGGGCTGGACACCGGACCGGTGGGATTGCTTGAAAAATGCACCATCGAACCCGATATGACAGCCGGCGATCTGCATGATCGGTTGATGCGCGTCGGTGCTGCCCTGATGGTGGAAGCGCTGGCGCGGCTGGAGGGGAACACCCTGACATTTGCCGCGCAAGCGGCGGAAGGGGTGACTTACGCCAGAAAAATCGATAAATCCGAGACGCGGGTGGACTGGACGCGGCCTGCGGCCGAGGTCCACAACCATCTTCGCGGCCTGTCGCCCTTTCCCGGCGCCTGGTCCGAAATAGACATTGGCGGCCGCATGGAACGGCTGAAACTGCTTCGCTCGACGCTGTCCGAAGGCCTGTCGCTTTCGGAAGGTTTGGGCGAGTCGGGAGGAATTCTCGATGACCGGCTGACGGTCGCCTGCGGGGCAGGCGCGATCAGGCTGGTCGAAGTTCAACGCGCGGGCGGAAAGCCCGCCGCCGCGTCGGAATTCCTGCGCGGAGCCAAGATCGTAAAAGGAATGAAGTTCTCATGAGCATGATGTCGATACGCGCGGCAACGCCGCGGGATCGCGAGGCAATTCGCCTCGTCGAGGAACACGCCTTCGGCCAGCAGGCGGAGGCCGGGCTGGTCGACGCGCTGGTGACCGGCGGCGACGCCGTCGTCGAACTGGTGGCGGAAGAAGACGGCCAGGTGGTCGGCCATATCTTGTTTTCCCGGCTGTTCGTCCAGAATGGCGGCAAGAGCTTCGCGGCCGTGGCGCTGGCGCCGCTGGCGGTGGAGCCTTCGTTTCACGGCAGCGGCATTGGCGGCGCGCTGATCCGCGAGGCGCATATCCGCCTCAGGGATGCCGGCGAGACGCTGGCGGTGGTGCTGGGCGACCCGGCCTATTACGGCCGGTTCGGTTATAGCCATGCGCGGGCCGAGAAGTTCGAGAGCGAATATCAAGGCGAGGCGCTGCAGGCGCTGGCCTGGGGCGACGCTCCTGAGGCCGGCAGGCTGGTGTACGCTTCCGCCTTCACGGCTCTCGCCGCGTAGGCGAAAGCGTATAAG
Organism: Mesorhizobium sp. WSM4312; assembly: GCF_002294875.1. Lineage (NCBI taxonomy): Bacteria > Pseudomonadati > Pseudomonadota > Alphaproteobacteria > Hyphomicrobiales > Phyllobacteriaceae > Mesorhizobium > Mesorhizobium sp. WSM4312. Next base: position 29,336 of record NZ_NSFU01000009.1, read on the forward strand.
CTGCCGGCATGCCGCGTTTTCGCCTCGACATCGAATATGACGGCAACCTGTTTGCCGGCTGGCAGCACCAGGCCGACCAGCCTTCGGTGCAGCAGGCGATCGAGCTGGCGATCGAGAAATTCTGCGGTGAGGCGGTGCGGCTGCGCGCCGCCGGCCGCACCGATGCCGGCGTGCATGCGAGCGCCCAGGTGGCGCATGCCGACCTCGCCAAGCCTTGGCCTGGCGACAAGGTGCGCGATGCCGTCAACGCCCACCTGCAGGCAGCCGGCGCGCATGTCGCCATCCTGAAGGCGGCGATCGTCCCGGACGATTTCGACGCGCGCTTCTCGGCCACCGGCCGCCACTATCTCTACCGCATCCTCAACCGCCGCGCGCCCGCGGCGCTGGAAAAGGGCAAGGTGTGGTGGGTGCCGAAGCGGCTCGATGCCGGCGCCATGCACGAGGCCGCGAAACTCCTGCTCGGCCGGCATGACTTCACCACCTTCCGTTCGACCCAGTGCCAGGCCAACAGCCCGGTTCGGACACTGGAACGGCTCGATGTGAGCCGGGCTGGCGACATGATCGAGGTGAGAGCCTCGGCCCGTTCCTTCCTGCACAACCAGGTGCGCTCCATGGTCGGCTCGCTCAAGCGCGTCGGCGATGGCGGCTGGACCGAGGCCGACCTCAAGGCAGCGCTCGAAGCGCGCGACCGCGCCGCCTGCGGCCAGGTGGCGCCGCCCGACGGGCTTTTTCTCATTGGCGTCGATTATCCCTGAACAGAGTGCAGAAGCTCTGTCCGGAATAGAGCCCGAAGGCTCTATTCCGAAAAGAACCGGTAGGCCCTATTCAGAGCCCGGCAGGCTCCAACCCCGGAAACGGTCCGGAAAGGCTCTGGGCCCCGATATCGTCCGGCACGGTGATGCCAAGCAGCATCTGCAGCCCGAACAACACCAGCAGCGAAGCGATGAACATGCCGACGAAAACGGCGGTGCCGACCGCCGCACCCTTGCCGATCGTGGCATTGGTCATGCGCCAGGTCAGCGCCATCGACAAGGCGAACAGCAGCAGCGACACAAGGCTCGAGACCTGGCTTGCCGACGACAGGAAAAGCCTGATCAGCGCCGAGGGCAGCATGAGCCAGGCAGTGATGGCCGAGGCCCAGTTGCTGGCGACGACATAGTGGACGAAGCGCCCGCCAATGCCGGCGCGCGGCGCGACCAGGGCAAGCACGACCAGCGGCAGCACCCAGGAGCCGATGTCGACCGTCGCCAGGCGCACCAGCATGCCGAAACGGCCCACGAAGGCGTTGGGATCGCCGATCTCGTTGGCGATGCCGACCCAGCCCACGATCAGCGCCGGCGCGGCAACGACGATGGCGAAGAAGGAATTCCAGAAACCGTCGGCCGACAGGTCGAGCAGGCGCAGGCCGTCGGCCTTGCCGAGCATAAGCCGCCAGGCACCGGTCAACGAAGCTTGGGTTTCATCCGCCGAAAGCATGCTGCTCAGCCCTGTCCGAACCAGTCTTCGATGAAGCGCTGGTAGATCCGCGTCAGCGTTTCGAGATCGGCAAGGGCGACGCGCTCGTCGACCATATGCATGGTCTTGCCGACCAGACCGAACTCGACCACCGGGCAGTAATCCTTGATGAACCGCGCATCCGACGTACCGCCGGAGGTCGACAATGTCGGCTCCCTGCCGACCGCCGCCTTGATCGAGCCGGCAAGCGTGTCGACCAACTTGTCGTCGCGGGTCAGGAAGACATGGCTTGGCCCGTCGCGCCAGACAAGGTCGTAGTCGACCGGCGCCTTCTTGCCCGGTCGGTACTTCTTGCGCTTGGCCGCCTGGTCGAGCCGGTTGTGGATTTCGGCCTGGACGGTCTCGGCCGTCCAGGTGTCGTTGAAGCGGATGTTGAAGGTCGCGGTCGCCTTCGCCGGGATGACATTGGTGGCCGGATTGCCGACATCGATGGAGGTGACCTCCAGATTGGTCGGCTGGAAATCCCTGGTTCCCTTGTCGAAGACGGGATGCAGCAAGGCGTCGACCAAGCCGATCAGACCGCGCACCGGATTGTCGGCAAGCTGCGGATAGGCGGCATGGCCCTGGCGGCCGTTGACGGTGACCGAACCGGACAGCGAACCGCGCCGGCCGATCTTGATCATGTCGCCGAGCGCATCCGGGTTGGTCGGCTCGCCAACGATCGAGGCATCCCATTTCTCGCCCCTGGAAGCCGCCCATTCGAGCAGCTTGACCGTGCCGTTGATGGCCGGGCCTTCCTCGTCACCGGTGATCAGCAGCGAGACCGAGCCCTTGGGGCCGCCATGCTTCTCGACATGGCGCGCTATCGCCGCGATGAAGCAGGCGATGCCGCCCTTCATGTCGACGGCGCCGCGGCCATACATCTCGCCATTCGCGATCTCGGCGGCGAAAGGCGGATGCGTCCAGGCGGCCTCGTCGCCGACCGGCACGACATCGGTATGGCCGGCGAACATCAGATGCGGGCCGTTGCCGGACCGCCTTGCATAGAGGTTCTCGATGTCGGGCGTGCCGTCCTCCGAAAAGACCGGCCGGTCGACCAGGAAGCCGAGCGGTTTCAGCATCGTTTCCAGGGCGCTCAGCGCACCGCCTTCGGCTGGTGTCACTGAGGCGCAACGGATAAGGGCGGCGAGGTTTGCGGCGGGATCGGTCGGCAGCGTCATGGCAAAAGCGATAGTCGAAAGCTGAGGGCCTGTCACGGGCAGACATAGGAGCCAGCGCAATGGCAGACGATGCCGCCGACATTATGGTTTTCATGTCGTATAGTCGGGCCGGTGCGGAGCAAGAGATGGCAGACGGGGAAAAACGGATCGTCATCGCCGGCGCCGGCAGCATCGGCTGCTATGTCGGCGGCTGCCTGGCGCTTGCCGGGCGGCCGGTTGTGCTGCTGGCCCGGCCGCGCATCGAGGCAGCGCTGCGGCAAGGCGGATTGCGCGTCAGCGACCTTGAAGGCCGCGATCGCCTGGTCAAGCCTGACGCGCTCGGGATCACCGCCGATCCCGCCGTCGCTCTGCCGCGGGCGGATGTGATCCTGGTGACCGTCAAGAGCGGCGCGACGCAGGAGATGGCGGCGCTGATCGAGGCCCATGCCCGACCCGACGCGGTGGTGGTCAGCCTGCAGAACGGCGTCGACAATGCCGACAGGCTGCGCGCCGGGTCTGGCCAGCGCACCGTGCTGGCCGGCATGGTGCCGTTCAATGTGGTGCAATCGCCTGACGGCGAGCTGCCGCTGCGCGTCCACCGCGCCAGCGACGGCAAGGTGATGATCGACGATGGCGGCCCTGCCGGCCGTCTCGATGTCGCCGGCCTTCTCGATGTCGCCAGTCTTCTTGATGTCGAAGGGCTGGCGGTAGGGACGCATGGCGACATGAAGGCCGTGCTGTGGGGCAAGCTTTTGATGAACCTCAACAACGCTCTGGTGGCATTGTCGGACCTGCCGCTGGCGAGCGAACTCGCCGATCGGCGCTGGCGGCTGATCCTGGCCGGCCAGATCGACGAGGCGCTGCGGGCGATGAAAGCCTCCGGCATCGCGCCGGCGCGGATCGCCGGACCGCGGCCGGCGCTGCTGCCGAAAGTGCTCCGGCTGCCGGACTGGCTGTTCAAACTGCTGGCGCGGCGCATGCTGGCGATCGACCCTCAGGCACGCTCGTCGATGTGGGACGATCTGCAGCGCCGCCGGCCGACGGAAATCGGCGAACTGCAAGGCGCGGTGCTCGGCCTCGCCGAAAAAACGGGGACGCCGGCGCCGCTCTTGAAAAGCGTTACCGCTTTGGTGCGCGCGGCGGAAGCGGCGCGGCTTGGCCCGCCCGGCCTGGCGCCGGAACAGGTCGTGCCGCCGGGTGCCTCTCGATCAGCGTGATCTTCTGCCAGATCTTGCGCGACAGGTTGGACGCCAGGTTCTCGATGTCATTGACGCCGTCGATGACGACATTGTCATTGACCGACTGCGCGAACAGCGCGGCTATCTTGCCGGTGATAGACAGCATTTCGGAGCAATAATCGAGGTAGCGAGCGAGATCGGAGGCATTGGTGATGCGGGCCGGGGAATGCGCCGTCGGCTTGAAATCGGCCGAGAGCGCCGCCGGATCCTTGGTCAGCTGGTGCATGTCGATGACATGGATCAGCGAGCGCAGGCCGTGCAGCTGGCGAAACACCCGCTTGCGCTTTATGCGCTCCTCGGTGCGGATCAGCGCCAGCAGGCCGAGCACGGCAAGGATGATCATGTTGATCGTGGCTTCGATGCCTTGCACCGACTGCACCGCATCGTCAGCCTGGGAGATGTGAATGAGCGGCAGGATGGTGCCGACGAACAGGAAGATCAACGCGCCGGCGAGGACGGCGGCGATGATGAGCCCGCGCAGCCACCAGATCGGCGCTTCGAGCGCCTGGGCCGCCCTGGCCAGATCGCGTGACAGCGACACCAGTTCGGCGGCGACGCCGCGCAGCCCGGCCTGGGGAAACCGTTCCGCAACGCGCTCCTCAAGCCGTTCGGCGGTCTCGATGATCAGTTTCGGATCAAGCGTGCGGTAGCGCATGTCCGATCGGCCCTCAGAGCATGATGCCGAAAAGTGTGAAGCGATTTTCGGACGACATCATGCTCTATCTCTTTGATTTAGAGACGGATTCAGATTTCAGGTCGATTCGACCTGAAATCATCCGGCTCTAGGGTTGCGCCGGCTCGTTGGTGCGCCGGCCATAGCGGTTGGGTCCAGGCTGCCCTGGAAACAGGCACAACACAAGAAAGGCGACGATCGAGACGACCGGTACGAACAGGATCAGCGCGGCAATGCCCGGCTTGTCGAGGTCGTGCAGCCGCTTCACCGCCAGCGCGATGTTCGACCATAGCGAGGCAATGAAGGCGATGAAAAAGATGAACGACCACATATTGCCCTCGGCCGAGCCTTCCGGCACCAGCGTGAAGCGGTAGAGCGGGAAGGCCTGGATGATGGCGACGAGCAGGCCGCCAAGAAAATAGGCCGCGCGGCTGACGCGGCCCGATGTCTTGAAGAAAAGCCAGGTGAGATTTGGACTGTCAGGCAAGCGGGTCCGGTCCGTATTGATTGGCACCGCTGGTGCCTTGGAGGATGCCGAGTTCGACCAGCAGCCAGATGCCGCCGATGACAGGTACGAGGCCAATCAGCGTCCACCAGCCCGACTTGTCGCGGTCGTGCCAGCGTTTCGCGTAGAGGGCAATAGCGAAATAGATCGATGCCAGCGCGAAGAGGATGCCGATGATGCCGACCTGAGCGCCGCTGCTGGTGGTGAAACGCGTGCCAAGGATCGAGTCGAGAATGAAGGCGACGATGCCGATAACGATGAACACGCCGATGCCGGCCCAGAACTTGGCGCGATTGATGCGGCCGTCGAAACTTGTCAGCAGATATTTCCAGTCCATGTCACCCCTCCATGTTGAACCAGCGCGACGGATTGTCGCGCCGGCGGAAGGTGCGCCCGCTTTGCGGAAAGATCAATCGCGCAGCAATTCGTTGATCGAGGTCTTGGACCGGGTCTTGGCGTCGACGCGCTTGACGATGACGGCGCAGTAGAGGCTAGGCCCCGGCTCGTTGTTCGGCAAAGGCTTGCCCGGCAGCGAGCCGGCGACGACCACCGAATTGGGCGGCACTTCGCCGTAAAAGATCTCACCGGTGGCGCGGTCGACGATCTTGGTCGACTGGCCGATAAACACGCCCATGCCGAGCACCGAGCCTTCGCGCACGATGCAGCCCTCGACGACTTCCGAACGCGCGCCGATGAAGCAATTGTCCTCGATGATGGTGGGGCCGGCCTGCATCGGCTCGAGCACGCCGCCAATGCCGACGCCACCCGACAGATGCACGTTCTTGCCGATCTGGGCGCAGGAGCCGACCGAGGCCCAGGTATCGACCATGGTCCCCGTATCGACATAGGCGCCGACATTGACAAAGGATGGCATCAGCACGGCGCCCGGCGCGACATAGGCGGAACGGCGCACGATCGACGACGGCACGGCGCGGAAGCCTGCCTTCTCGAAATCGACCGCACTCCAGCCATCGAACTTGGACGGCACCTTGTCCCACCAGACGGCCTGGCCCGGGCCACCCTTGATGATCTCCATCGGGTTGAGCCGGAAGGAGAGCAGAACGGCCTTCTTCAGCCACTGGTTGACCTGCCACTTGCCGTCGGCCTGGCGCTCTGCGACGCGCGCCGTGCCGCGGTCGAGCAGGTCGAGCGCGGCCTGGATGGCGTCGCGCGTCTCGCCGCGGGTCGCGGTCGAAATCGTATCGCGTTCGTCGAAGGCCTTCTCGATGGTCTTTTCGAGGCTCGCCAGATCGGGCTTCGACATGAATTCGCTCCATTACCAAGCTGTTAAGGGGCCGCGCCTTAACCTGTTTTGAAGTCGCGTGGACCCTGGGCGTGCTTCGCCTGCCTGGGTCTTTGCATAAGCAGGTTCTTGTCGCAAAACCGCCGGACACGTTTGCGGAACCTGCTTATGTTAAGGCTCAGTGAGGGTCAATCGCACCTGCGTCATGGGACGGCGCAGTCAAGGAAATTTGGACGGGTAATTTGATGACACCTATGGAAAAGGCGGGGTGGACGCCGCTGCCGCATTCGGACGAGGATCTGGAGCGGTCGAAAAGCGTGCCGGACACGCCGCAGACGCGGGCCGAGACCTACCGGCTTGCCTGGAACGATCCCGACTTCATGACGCGGCGCGAATTGCGCGCGGTGCGGCTGCAGCTCGAACTCTTGAAGCCGGAAATGATCCTGGCCGAGCGCGGCATCCGTTCGACGGTGATCCTGTTCGGCGGCGCGCGCCTGCCGGAACCCGGCGGCGTGGCCTGGGCGGCCAAGAACGAGACGCAGAAGAAGAACCTCGAGGAAAACAGCAAATATTACGAGGAGGCGCGCAAATTCGCCCGCCTGTGCTCGCGGCAATCGGCCGCCTCGTACTACCGCGAATATGTCGTGGTGACCGGCGGCGGCCCCGGCGTGATGGAAGCGGGAAATCGCGGCGCCGACGATGTCGGCGCGCCGTCGATCGGACTCAACATCGTGCTGCCGCATGAGCAGGCGCCGAACGTCTATGTGACGCCGGAGCTGTGTTTCAACTTCCACTATTTCGCCATCCGCAAGATGCACTTCGTCATGCGCGCCAAGGCGGTGGCGGTGTTTCCCGGCGGCTTCGGCACGATGGACGAGTTCTTCGAGACGCTGACGCTGATCCAGACCGGACGCATGGAGCGCGTGCCGGTGATCCTGTTCGGCAAATCGTTCTGGAAACGCGCGATCAACCTCGACTTCCTCGCCGAGCAAGGCACGATCAGCCCCGGCGACCAGGACATCATCGATTTCGTCGACACCGCCGACGAGGCCTGGGGGATTGTCAGCCGGTTCTACAAGTTGGGGGAGTGAGGGAGGAGTTGGGGAACTGGAGAATTGAGGAATTGAGGAATTGAGGAATGAGGAATTGAGGAATTGAGGAATTGAGGAGAATCGTGGCCCCCGCATTCCCGATCAAATCTCCAATTCTTCAGTTCTTCAATTCCCCTACTCCCTCTCCACAATCGCGGTCAAAAACCCCGCCAGATCGTCAGTGACGAAATCGACGTCGTCTTCCTGCGTAGGGTCGCGTTCCCAGATCTCGGCGAAGGTCGGCTCGAAATTGCGCGGCACGACGAGCACGGTGGTCATGCCCAGCGCCTTGGGCACCTCCAGGTTGCGGGCGAGGTCCTCGAACATCACCGCATTGTGGCCGGTAACGGCATGCAGCTCGGCGAACTTCTCGTAGGTCTGGCGCGCGGGCTTGGGATTGAGGCCGGCGGCGACGATATCGAAGATGTCGTCGAAATGGTCGAGGATGCCGAGCTGGCGCGCGGTGCGCTCGGCATGCCGGCGGTCGCCATTGGTGAAGATGAACTTGCGGCCGGGAAGCTGGCGGATGGCGGTGCCCAGGACAGGGTCGGGCACCAGCCATGAATAGTCGATGTCATGCACCTTCTCGAGGAAATCGTCGGGATCGATGCCGTGGCGCGCCATCAACCCGTTCAGCGTCGTGCCATATTCGCGATAAAGCTCCTTCTGCAGCTTGCGCGCCTCCTCGCGCGGCAGCGACAGCAGCTCCCCGACATAGGCGGTCATCTTGACGTCGATCTGCGAGAACAGATTCGAATGATGCGGATAGAGCGTGTTGTCGAGGTCGAACACCCAGTCGGTGACATGGGCGAAGCGGGCGGGGTCAGGCTGCGTGGTCATGCGCTCCTTATGGCATGAAACGCGGATTCTGAAATGGACTTTATCCACAACTTCCACGCGCTTTTGGTGGCAGAAATGGCCGCAAGATTCAAATTTTATGCAACCGGGAAAGGTGGCCTTCAGGGCTTGCTGGCACAGAGAAAGTCCTGTGGGGAGCCCGCGATGAACAGCATCATTCTGAAATCCGCCGCTATCGCTTTCGCCTCCGTCGCCGCCTCGCTTGTTCTGACGCTGATCATCGTTCCGGCCTTGGGATTCCCGATCAGCCGAACGATCTGGCTGAGTTCGACGCTCTGTCCGCTGGTGCTTGCATGGGTGGCCTGCGCCAGCACCTTCTGGCAGAGCGACAGGCTGAAGAACGCGCACCGCGAACTGGCCCGGGCACACGCCCAGCTTGCAGCCGCGCACCGCCGCCTGTCGGAGAAGGCCAGCCGCGACGACATGACCGGCATGCTCAACCGGGAAAGCTTCTTTGCCGCGTTGGACGGTTCGCGGCGCAAGTCCGACCGCGGCGCGCTGCTGATCATCGACGCCGACCATTTCAAGAAGATCAATGACAGTTTCGGCCACCTGACCGGTGACGACGCGCTGCTGCTGATCGCCAGCGCCATCGAGCGCGGCGTGCGCAGCGGCGACGTGCTTGGCCGCATCGGCGGCGAGGAGTTCGGCGCCTTTCTGGTCGGCGCCACCGAGCAGGAAGCCAAGCGTGTCGCCGAGCGCATTCGCCGAGAGGTCGAGCTGATCCGCTTCCGGCCGGTGGACGAACGGACCATTCCGCTGACCGTCAGCATCGGCGGCACCGTGTGCGGCGAGGACGTCAACGTATCGGATTTGATGCGCGCCGCGGACCGGCGCCTCTACCAGGCCAAGCATGGCGGCCGCAACCTGACGATCCTCGATACGGACATTTCCGCGGCCGCGTGAGCCGGCCGGTCGGGCACACCTCGCCCGTTAAGGAATTTCTAACCCTGTTTGCATTCGGTTGTAGCGCTTGCCCGCCTTTTCACGCCTTGGGGCCGGGCTTGGCACGATACTGGCGTCTGTGACGATGCGTGTGCCGTTTGGGGAATGTCATGCGCGCATCGAGGCCCTTATCCGAGAGACCCGGCATGAGCTTCTTCAAGAAAATGTCGCGCCGCACGCTCGTGCAGGCGCTGATCGCCCTGCCTGCCTTGTCCTTGTTCCGCAAGCTGCCTGAAGCCGACGCGGCCCGTGCCGGTCCTTCAAGGGCCGATCCGTCACCGGCCGACCCGAATGAGATCGTCGAGGTCAATGGCTGGATCCTGAAGCGGAGCGACCTGGCATGATCTTCGACAGTCATGAGGCGTATCGCGCCGCCAACTTCAAACCCAAGGTCTGCATCCTCGGTTCGGGTCCGGCCGGCACCACCATTGCCCGCAAGCTGGGCGCTGCCGGCATCCCCGTCGTGGTGCTGGAGGCCGGCTCGCGCGAGTTCAGCAACGAGTCGCAGGATTTCTACCGCGGCACCACGGTCGGCGATTTCTATTTCGACCTCGACATCACCCGGCTGCGGTGTATGGGCGGCAGCTCCAACCATTGGGCCGGCTGGTGCCGCGTGCTCGACAAGCAGGATTTCGAGCCGAAGGCCTGGGCACCCGACACAGGCTGGCCGATCCGCCGCACCGACATCGAGCCCTATCTGCCGGAGGTGCACGATATCCTCGAACTTCCTGATTTCCGGCCTGATGTGCCGATCTCGGACGACATTCGCTGGGTGCAGCTGATCAAGAGCCCGGCGGTGCGCTTCGGCGAGAAATTCGCCGACGAGCTCGACAAGAGCCGCAACATCGCCGTCGTGCTCAACACCTATGCCACCGAGCTTGCCGGTGACGGCAAACGGGTGACCGGCGCCAAACTATGGTCCAACGGCCAGGACGCGGGCGCCTTCAGCGCCGACTATTTCATCGTCTGCACCGGCGGGCTGGAGAATTCGCGGCTGCTTCTGTGGTCGAACCAGCGTTCCAATGGCGGCGTCGTCCCGAACGCCACGGCACTTGGCCGCTACTGGATGGAACACCCGACCTTCGAGGGCGGCAATGCCATTCTTGCCGACTATGGCGAGTTCGAAGTGGATGCCGTCAACGAGGCCTTCTTCTCGCCGACGCTTGCCGCGATGGAGCGCCTGCGGATCATGAATTTCGGCATCAGGCTGATCGAGACGCCCTATGCCGGCGTCAAGCATGTGATTGCCGACCTCGCCTGCACGGCGCCCGACATGGCCGAATGGGTCGCCTATCGGCTCAGCCAGAACCTGCGCTGCGCGGCCCAGCTCTACGTCGCCTGGGAACAGGCGCCGCTGGCCTCCAACCAGATCAAGCTGTCCAAGACCGATGTCGACCATGCCGGCGTGCCGCGCATCGAGCTGCACTGGAAGAAATCGGAGCTCGAGCGCCGCACGCTTGTCGAAGGCCTGAAGCTGTTCGGCACGACGCTCATCGAGAAGGATCTCGGCCGTGTCCGTCTCATGGACTGGATTGCCAATGGCGAGGATTATCCGACCGACGAGGAGACCGCCGGCCACCATCATATGGGCGGCACGCGGATGGGCATCGACATCAGCAGAAGCGTGGTGGACGCCAACTGCAAGGTGCACGGCATGGACAATCTCTATGTCGGCGGTTCCTCGGTGTTCTGCACATCCGGCCAAGCCAACCCGACGACGACGATCACCGCGCTGGCCTGCCGGCTGGGAGATCACCTGAGCAAGGTGGTCGCTGTCTGACATTCCACGGTAGCCGGCGCCAGTGATGGCGCCGGCAGGTGTGCGGCATCATGCTCCAGTTCAGAAGCCGTAGACGGCGATGCGCACCAGCACCGCCGCGGCGGCCAGCGCCACGAGCAGGATGCCGAGGCCGATGGGGGAACCCCAGCCGTACCATTCCATCGCCAGCTTGGCGTATTTGAATTCGTCCTCATGCGAGAGAGGGGTACGTTGTTCGATCGAGCTCATTTTTCACTCCGTGTCGGCGGCCGGCCCTTGCCTTGTCGGCAGTGCCGCCGCATATTGCTGCGATGGTCTAAATGTTAGACGGATTGATAGTTAGATGATCGAAACAAATTCGTCAAGCGGGTATCGCGACGAAATGGCGGCCGCGATCGGCGTAGCCGTGATGCAATGGCAGGACGCCACGCAGGCCTATGACGAGGCGGTGGGGACGCGGCTCGGGCTCAACATGGCCGAGCGCCATTGCGTCGGGCTGCTCCATGGCGGCCCGCAATCGGCTGGCGCGATCGCGACCGCGACCGGCCTGACGCCGGCCGCCGTGACGGCGCTGATCGACCGGCTGGAGGCGCGCGGGCTGCTGACGCGCACGCGCAGTCTCGAGGACAGGCGCAAGGTGGTGATTGAAGCGACCGAGGCGACGCGGGAGCTGTCGGCGCGCTATTACGGCGCCATCGCCAAGGAGGGCGAAAAGGTGATCGCCACCTTCAGCGACGCCGAGCTCGCGACCATATCACGCTTCGTCAACGCCGCGCTCGACCTGCAGCGTGCCCAGCTTGCACGGCTGACGGCCGAGGGGCCGGACACCCCTGGATGATAGGGTTCGGTGTGTCGGCGGCGTTGTCGCAAACGTCGGCGGGGAACGGCATTATTTCGGCTAGGCCCCGTAGACGGCCAGAAATGCCTCCACCGAGGCATCCGCGTGCCGTTCCAGTTCGGCCTTGGAGCGCCGGTTGCTGCCCGTGAACATGGCTTCATTCATGGGGATCCAAAGAAGCATTCCAAAGAGATGGCTGGCTGCCAGATAGGGATCGCTGGTTTGTAACAGTCCTCGACTGGTGAGCTTTTGAAAGCAGGACGCCGTCGAGGCAAGCATGCGCTCAAAACCTTTTTCGTACCAAGCGCGGCCAAGCTGCGGCATTCGATCCGCGTTGGCGATGATCAAGCGCCGCAGCTTCAACAACTCTTCATCCATGAGAACCGCTATCAGGCGTCGGGCAAGCTGCTGCAGGCCGCCTTCCATGAATTTCGCCTCGGAAAGCAGCGTCGTCACGGACTCGATGATGTCATTGACCTGGGTAGCGGTTGACAGAACGACTTCGCCGAACAGCGTCTCCTTGTCGGTGAAATGCTTGTAGACGGTCTGCTTGGAAGCCCCCGCCTTGGTGGCGATTTCCTCCATGCTGGTCCCGTCATAACCCTTGCTGATGAACGCCGCCGTGGCCGCCTGGATGATCTCACGATCCTTGCGAGCCGATCTGGTCTCACCGCCGGTTTTCATTGCGCCCTTCCAACCAGTACTAGACGGTACCGTTCTCTCATGGTAGCCATGAAACGGTACTGGACTGACTAGTACCTGTCAACGAAGGCAAGGCTTAGACCGATGACCAAGATGATCTTCATAAATCTGCCGGTGCGCGATCTGCAGGCAGCGACCAACTTCTATCTCGCGATCGGCGGCACGCTCAATCCGCAGTTCTCGAACGACCAGGCGAGCTCGATCATGTTCTCCGACGCGATCGGCGTGATGTTGCTGACGCACCAGCATTACGGCCAGTTCACAACCCGCCAGATCGGCGACGCCAGGCGTGACAGCCAGATGCTGATCGCGCTCACCGCCGGCAGCAAGGACGAGGTCAATGCCACGATCGAGAAGGGCGTCGCGGCCGGCGGCCGCGCCGATCCCAACCCCGCGCAGGACCTCGGCTTCATGTTCAACCGCCACATCGAAGACCCCGACGGCAACGTCTGGGAGCTCCTGTGGATGAACCCCGCCGCCATGCAATAGCCCAGCGGGATCAAAGCGTCCAAAGCGCGTCGCGTTGAAACGGATTCATGCGACGCGCTTTGTGTTTTAGACCGTCGCCGGGTCGAGTGCCGGCTGGTCCTTGCGGCGCGCGACGATCGCCTCGAAATCGGCCGTCTGGAAAGCATCGCGCAAGGCGTCGAAGGATGGCAGCACGAAATAGGCGCGCTGGAACTTGTCGATCTCGTAGCCGGTGCGCATCACCGTTTCGAGATCGAAAGGCACATGGTGGGCGTCCTTGCCCTCGACGGCGAACTGCAATTCGGTGAAGGACGACATCAGGCCGGCGCCAAAGGCCTTCAACGGCTGGCCGGCCTCCTGCATCAAGCCGTATTCGGCCGTGTACCAGTAGAGCCGGGTGATCATCTCGTCACCGCCGAGCGCGATGATGTCGCCGGCCTTCTTGCCATACATCTGCATGAAGTCGGCGAAGACCGGCTGCGATAGCACCGGCACGTGGCCGAAGAAATCATGGAACATGTCCGGCTCGACGATGTAGTCGAGCTCCTGCCGGGTGCGCAGCCAGTTGGTGACCGGGAAGCGGCGGTTGGCGAGATGGTCGAAGAAGGGCGCGGCGGGAATGAGGCCCGGCACCGCAACGATCTCCCAGCCGGTCAGCTTGCGCAGCTTGGTGCTGACGTCCTCGAAGTCGGGAATGCGGTCGAGCAGGCCGAGTTTGTCGACACCGTCGAGATAGGAATGATGGGCGAGCTTGCGCGTCAGCTTGGTCTGGCGGTCGCACAATGTGCGCCACACCGCCTGTTCCTCGCCGCTGTAGTCATAGCCCTGGGCCACGGTGAAATCGGCACGGCAGACCGAATAGTCGCCGCGCAACCCCTGCGCCGCGCAATCGCGGGCATATTCGGCAACACTCATCGCCGTCATGGTTTTTCTCCTCGCAAATCGGCAATGGCAGACGTGTCCGAAGGGTAACCGGATTTGCCGAGGCAATTTGGTTCCGATGGTGGCTCATCAGCGATATTCGGGATAACATTCACCCACAATCCGGATCGGAGGAGTGAAAATGCCTCAATTTGACGACTTCGAGATCAAGATGCTCGATGTGCTGCAACGCGACGGGCGCAAGCCCGTCTCCGAACTGGCGCAAGAGATCGGCCTGTCGACGACGCCATGCGCGCGGCGCTTCGAGGCGCTGCAGGATGCCGGCATCATCAAGGGCTTTGCCGCGGTGATCAGCCGCCGCGCGGTCGGCCTGATGGTCGAGGTGTTCATCCAGGTGCGCCTGGTCAGCCACAGCGACGGTTCGCCGGAAAAATTCATTGCCGCGGTGCAGCGCATGGACGAGGTGTCCTCGTGCTGGACGATGACCGGCGACCACGACTTCCTGCTGCATGTGATGGTGCCTTCGGTCGACGAGCTCAACGCCTTCGTCATGCATCGGCTGATGCGGCTCGACGGCGTGCGCGACGTCCACACGCAGCTCGTGCTGCAGAACATCAAGGGCCCCGGCCACGTGCCGCTCGCGCATCTCAGGAAGTAGCGCCATCTCCAGCGCTCCTGCGGAAAAGCTGCACGCAAACTGCTGAAACGGGCCAATCGGGCGGCTAGATCGCCGGCCAGCATGCGCGGACCAATCTCTCGGAGGTCCGCCATGAAAATCGTCCTGATCAATCCGCCGCACACCGCCATCGGCAGCCGGGTGCCGGATGATCATCTGCCGCCGCTTGGACTGCTGGCGATCGGCGGCCCGCTCATCGATGCCGGCCACGACGTACGCCTCGTCGATGGCGAGTTCGGGCCGATGCCGCTCGACAAGGTGGTGGACGACGCCTTGGATGACATCCCGGACTTCGTCCTGATCGGCCATTCCGGCTCGACCTCGGCACACCCGACCGCCTTGCTGATCGCCAAAATGATCAAGGAGCACGAGCCGGCGACCATCATCATCTATGGCGGCGTCTTCCCGACCTACCACTGGCGCGACATACTGGCGGCGACCGACGGCTTCGACTTCATCGTGCGCGGCGAGGGCGAAGCGACCGTGGTGGCGCTGGTCGAGGCGCTGGAAATGCACCAGCCGCCGGCGAGCGTCGCCGGCATCGCCTTTCGCGACGATCTGCGCCGGCCCTTCGCCACGCAGGCGGCCATGACCATTGCCGAACTCGACGCCTACCGCGTCGGCTGGGAGCTGATCGACCACCGCCGCTACAGTTACTGGGGCGGCAAGCGCGCCGTGGTGATGCAGTTTTCGCGCGGCTGTCCGCATCTGTGCAACTATTGCGGCCAGCGCGGCTTCTGGACCCGCTGGCGGCATCGCGATCCAAAAAGGTTCGCGCAAGAGATCGCCTGGCTGCACCGCGAACATGGCGTCGAGCTGGTCAATCTCGCCGACGAGAACCCGACGGTTTCGAAGAAGGCGTGGCGGGCCTTTCTCGACGCCCTGATCGCCGAGAACGTGCCGGTGCTGATCGTCGGCTCGACGCGTGCCGACGACATCGTGCGCGACGCCGACATCCTGCATCTCTACCGCAGGGCCGGTGTCATCCGCTGGCTGCTCGGCATGGAAAACACCGACGAGCAGACGCTGCAATTGATCCGCAAGGGCGGCAGCACCTCGTCCGACCGCGAGGCGATAAGGCTGCTGCGAAAGCACGGCATATTGTCGATGGCGACGTGGGTGGCCGGCTTCGAGGATGAGGGGTTTCGCGACCTGTGGCGCGGTTTTCGCCAGCTCATCGCCTATGACCCCGACCAGATCCAGGCGCTTTATGTGACGCCGCATCGCTGGACGCCGTTCTTCCGCATCGCGCGCGACCGCAAGGTCATCCAGAAGGATGCCCGGCTGTGGGACTACAAGCACCAGGTGCTGGAGATGACACGGCTGAAGCCGTGGATGCTGTTCTTCAGCGTCAAGCTGATCGAGCTTGCCGTGCAATCGCGGCCGAAGGCGCTGGCGCGCATCCTGTTCCACCCCGACCCCGAGCAGCGGCATTCGATGCGCTGGTACACCAGGATGGGCCGCCGGGTCTGGTTTCGCGAGGTCTGGGGTTTCCTGGTCCGAGACATCAGGGTGAAGGACGGCCCGACGCTTGCCGAATTCTGGGGCGCGCCGCAGGACGCCGAGGAGGAATCGATGATCGTCGCACGTCCACCGCGCAAGCCGGCCGAAGCTGCCGCCGCGATTTCGCCGGGCGCCTGACCGGCTTGCCACTCTCACAAAAATACGCAGCGTATCAATATTGACATACGCCGCGTATGCACCCACATCCGGCATACGGGGCGTATGTAAATTGCCCCGGACAGTGGAGCGCAGGTCGCGATCGTCGGGAGATCGGGCCTGCCTTTGTTTGAACGGAGTGAAAATGACCAAACGTGACGCGATCTTCCCTGCCGGCCGGCAGGCTCTCTATGACATCAACCGCTATTCGGCGGCGATCCGCTCGGGAGACCTTCTGTTCGTCTCAGGGCAAGTGGGCAGCCGCGAGGACGGGTCACCCGAGCCTGTCTTCGAAAAGCAGGTCCAGCTTGCCTTCGACAACCTCGCGGCCGTACTGAAGGCCGCAGGCTGCACGTTCGACGACATTGTCGACGTCACCACATTCCACACCGATCCCGCCGCGCAGTGGCAGGCGATCGACGCCGTCCGACTGAAGGTGTTCGGCGAACCGCCCTACACGAACTGGACCGCGGTGGGCGTGAACTGGCTGGCGGGCTTCGACTTCGAGATAAAGGTCATCGCGCGCCTTCCGCAACCCGCCTGATCGGCTGAGCCGCGAGCGACGAGCGTACAGCTCAAGGCACGATCAGCGTGCCGGCGCCGTGTTCGGTGAAGAGTTCGAGCAGCACCGCATGCGGCGTCTTGCCGTTGAGGATGACGACGCCTTCGACGCCGCGCTCGATCGCCTCGATGCAGGTCTCGACCTTGGGGATCATGCCGCCGGAGACCGTGCCGTCCTTGATCAGCGCCCTGGCCTCGGCGACGGTCAATTCGTCGATCAGCTTCTTGTTCTTGTCGAGCACGCCGGGCACGTCGGTGAGGAACAAAAGGCGCGAGGCCTTGCAGGCGCCGGCGATGGCGCCAGCGAAAGTGTCGGCATTGATGTTATAGGTATGGCCGTCGCGCCCGGGCGCCACCGGCGCCAGCACCGGGATCATTTCGGAGCGGGCCAGGAGGTCGAGCAGCGTGCGGTCGACCTCGACCGGCTCGCCGACGAAGCCCAGATCGAGCACCCGCTCGATGTTGGAATCGGGATCGATCATGGTCTTGCGCGCCTTTTCGGCGAACACCATGTTGCCGTCCTTGCCGCAGAGGCCGATCGCCCATTCGCCCTCGGCGTTGATCAGCGCGACGATCTCTTTGTTGATCGAGCCGGCCAGCACCATCTCTACGATCTCGACCGTCTTCTGGTCAGTGACGCGCAAGCCGCCCTCGAATTTGGATTCGATGCCCATCTTGGTCAGCATGGCGCCGATCTGCGGCCCGCCGCCATGAACGACGATCGGGTTGACGCCCGATTGCTTCAGCAGCGCGATGTCGCGGGCGAAGGCCTTGCCGAGCTCGATGTCGCCCATGGCGTGGCCGCCATATTTCACCACGACGGTCTTGTGTTCGTAGCGCTGCATGTAGGGCAAAGCGCGAGACAGCAGGGCGGCCTGCATTTCGGCGGTGGCGGCGATGTCCGTCATCGGGCGGTTCCCTGGCTTTTTGGTTTATGCATGTCGTTGCCCCAAAACCGCCGGGCACTTTTGGAGACATGCATCAGGTAAAGACGGCGGCGTCTTAGCGGGAATTGGCGCGGGGGGCAAATGGCATTGCTGTCATATTCGCCGCGTTCACGGCCTCGTCATCATGACGGCACCATCAGCGGCGCCCGCCGTTTCAGCCAACCCGAAAGCTTCTCCATCTGCGCGGCGAAGGACAAAAGCGTCTCCTCGTCGCCCGGGCGCCCGGCGGCCTGGATGCCGAGCGGCAGGCCGGCCTCGGTGACATGGACGGGCAGCGCGATCGATGGCTGGCCGCTGACATTGTGGATCGCCGGCCAGTGCGTGAACAGAAGGCTCTTGTCCATCAACTGGCCGAACAGTGGCTTGAGCTTCAGCAAAGGCGTGAGATGAAGCTTGTCGAGCAGGTTTTCGATCAGCTCGTCGGCGCCTTTCGGGTCCATGGCGCCGCAGGCGAGCGGCGGGTGCGCGATAACAGGCATCAGCACCGCATCGTAGTGCGCGGTTTCCTCGATCATCCGGCGCGAGGCGGCGTGTAGCCGCTGCAGGCCGGCATAGATCTCGCCGGCAGAGACCATTTCGCCCAACCGGCCGAGCACCCGGGTGGCGCGCTCGACGTCGCCGGTAACGGAACGGCCGACGCGCAGCGCTTCTGCCCGCAGCATGCCGGCGACGGCGGAAGCAACCGTCCTGCAGAAATCGGCCATGAAATCGCGGCCGATGAAGGGCAGGTCGATCTCCACGACGGTGTGGCCGCCCTCGCGCGCAAGCGCCACGGCGGTGTCCAGCGCTTTCATAGTTTCGGCCGAGATCGGCAGGCCAAGCGGCGACTCGCGGTAGACGGCCAGGCTGAGCTTGCCCGGATCACGCGCGGCAGCGGCGGCGAATGTGCCCTTCGGCGGCAGTGCCGCATAGGGCGACAGGGAGTCGGGACCGTGGGTGAGGTCGAGCAGCAGCGCGCTATCGCGCACCGAGCGGGTGACGGCATGATCGACCACCATGCCGTACCAGCTTTCGCTGACCAGCGGCGTCAGCGGGATGCGGCCGCGCGAGGTCTTGAGGCCGACCAGGCCCGTGCAGGCGGAAGGCACGCGGATCGAGCCCCCGCCATCGGAGGCATGCGCCACCGGCACCACGCCGGCAGCGACGAGGGCCGCCGCGCCACCCGACGAGCCGCCGCTGGTGTGGCCGGTGTTCCAGGGATTGCGAGTGATGCCGAAGGCCTCGGATTCGGTCATCAGCCGCAGCCCGTGCTCCGGCGATGTCGAAGTGACGATCGGGATCAGTCCGGCGGCGAGATAGCGGTCGGTCATCAGCGAATTGACGTCGGGCACCGAGGCCGGAATGCGGCTGCCGCCATGCGAGGGCACGCCCTTGACGGCGATGCCGAGGTCCTTGATGGCAAAGGGCACTCCGGCCAGCGGCAGCGAGCGGTCCATGGTTTTCGCCCGCGCCCGCGCGGCCTCGTAGAGCGGCTCGGCCGTGGCATTGATGTCGGGCCTCGTGGCCTCGGCGCGCGCGATCGCCGCGTCGGTCAGCTCGATCGCCGACAGCTCGCCCTTGCGCACCAGACCGGCGAGGCCGGTCGCGTCTTCTTGCCACAGGATCCGTTCGATCGACATCGGCGCTTCCCCGTTCCCTGCCAAGCTAGCCAGCGGCTGATCCCTTGGCAATCGAAGCCTGCGCCGAGACGCCGGACTTTAGGTGCACGGAATATTTCCAGCGTTGCAAATACAACGCAATCGCCTAACTTGGCGCGCATGACGCCGCAGGACATCACCAAGCTGATCGTCCGGACTTCGATGAAGGATCGGGCCGCGTTCGATCTGCTCTACCGGCAGACCAGCGCGAAACTTTTCGGTGTGTGCCTTCGTGTATTGAACGACCGGGGAGATGCTGAAGAAGCGCTGCAGGAAGTCTTCGTCAAGATATGGACGAAGGCGGATCGTTTTGCCGTCTCCGATCTGAGCCCGATCTCCTGGCTGGTGGCAATCGCCCGCAACCACGCGATCGATCGCGTCAGGGCGCGGCGCAAGCCTGCTGCCGATATCGATGCCGCGCTTGACGTGGCCGATCCGGCACCGGGACCTGAAGCGATGGTGGTGGCGGGCGACGAATCCGTACGCATCCATCATTGTCTCGAGGAGCTGGAGAAGGACCGGGCGGCGGCCGTCCGGGGCGCTTATCTCAAGGGCGAAAGCTATGCCGAACTTGCGGAGCGCCACGGCGTGCCGCTGAACACGATGCGTACCTGGCTGCGCCGCAGCCTGATGAAACTGAGAGAATGTCTGGAACGATGACACTGGCAGAAGACAATGGACCGGAACGTGGAGGCGACGACCTGTTCGCCGCCGAATACGTTCTCGGCGTTCTGCCGGTGGAAGAGCGGCAGATCGCGTCCAGGCGCATCGACAGCGAGACCGACTTCGCGCGGCTCGTCGATGGCTGGGAGGTACGCCTCTCGCCGTTGGCATCAACCTATGCGGAGGTCGAGCCGCCGCCTATGGTGAAGGCTGCTGTCGACCGCCGGCTGTTCGCATCGACCGCGGCCACATCGGCCGAGGCACGCGCCGGCCTGTGGTCCAGCCTCGCCTTCTGGCGCGGCCTTGCCGTGGCGGCGGTCGCGGCCCTGGCGCTCTATATCGCCGTGCCCTATGTCAACCGGCCGGCTGAACAGCCGCAGGCGCGGCTTGTCGCCTCGCTGGCGGCCGACGGCAGCGACGTAAAATATCTCGCCGTCTATGATTCCGAGCGGCATGAGGTCAGCCTTTCGCATGTTTCCGGCACGCTCGCTTCCGGCAAGGACTTCGAACTTTGGATGATCGAGGGCAAGAACGCTCCGGTCTCGATGGGCGTCATCCCGGCCGGCGCGACCGCCCATATCGGGGTCTCGCCCGCCACGCAGCAGAAGCTGGCGCAGGGCGCGGTGCTGGCCGTTAGCCTGGAACCGGCCGGCGGCTCGCCGACGGGACAACCGACCGGACCGGTGGTTGCCGCTGGCGACCTGAAGGGCATCTGACCTGCTGCATATCGCAGCGAAGCCGTCTCCGGAATGTTCCCAATATATCTTATGTGACACATGCCTAGAACAGGTGTGCGTGCCGGCAAGAAGGTACGCCAGCAGATCTCTTTGCCCGAGCGAAAAAATCAAAAATCTGAGAATATTCTGAAACTCGTGCGTTTGTGTTCCGTATCTCCTCGCGTTCCCACAAATGGGAAGAGAAACCCGAGGAGTTTGAACATCATGCGTAGATACGCCACCCTTTTGCTTGCCGGTACGATCGCTATTTCCGCTCTTGCCACCGCGGCCTATGCCGAAAACCCGATGGTTGGCGGCGCCGCCATGTATGCCCAGAAGAACATCGTCGAGAACGCCGTGAAGTCGAAGGATCACACGACGTTGGTCGCCGCCGTCAAGGCCGCTGGCCTGGTCGAGACGCTGCAGGGCGCCGGTCCGTTCACCGTCTTCGCGCCGACCAACGAGGCCTTCGCGGCACTGCCGGCCGGCACGGTCGACACGCTGCTCAAGCCCGAGAACAAGGACAAGCTGACCAAGGTCCTGACCTGCCATGTCATCGGCGCCAAGGCGATGGCGGCGGATGTGGCCTCGATGGCCAAGGCTGACGGCGGCACGCACAAGGTCAAGACGGTCGGCGGCTGCGAGCTGTCGCTGAAGGCCGAGGGCGGCAAGGTCACCGTCACCGACGAGAACGGCAATGTCGCCAATGTGACGATCGCCGATGTCGAGCAGTCCAACGGCGTCATCCACGTCATCGACAAGGTTCTTTTGCCGAAGATGTAACAAGGGGCTTGCCGCGGACGAACCTGCGGCAAGAGCTCTCCGCCGATTGCGTCGTCCCGCTCCCGTGATCCGCAATCGACGCGCACGCTCCGCGCCGCGCATGGTCAACCATGGAACGGCGCGGAGTGTCGTTTGGGGCAACCGTCACCGGCTTTTGATTTTGGCGTGGCGGTATAGTTTGGCAAAAGGACAACCGGAGGAACTGGTCATGAACCGTCGCGACTTTCTTTTGAGCGGGGCCGCCGCCATTGGCGTCGTCGGAGCCGCCGCGACCATGCTGCGCATGGGCACTCCGCAGCCCGCGCTGGCGGCCGAGAAGTTCGAGATCACCAAGACGGACGACGAGTGGAAAGCCATATTGTCGCCCGCCGCTTTCGACGTGCTGCGCAAGCAAGGCACGGAATATCCGGGCACTAGCCCGCTGCTCAACGAGCACCGCAAGGGCATTTTCGCCTGCGCAGGCTGCGACCTGCCGGTCTATCCCTCTGAGACGAAATTCGATTCCGGCACCGGCTGGCCGAGCTTCTGGCAGGAGATCGCCAACGGCATCGGCAAGACCGAGGACAGGTCGCTCGGCATGACGCGCACCGAGGTGCATTGCCGCCGCTGCGGCGGTCATCTCGGCCATGTCTTCGACGACGGTCCGGCGCCGACCGGCCTGCGCCACTGCATCAACGGCGTGGCACTGACCTTCAAGCCGGCCACGGCCTGACGAGTTAGACCGGAAACGAAAAACTCCGGGTCTTGCGGCCCGGAGTTTTTTTTGCGCGGTCAGAGCTTTTCGGGCGTGGACTGGAGGAACTTCCCGAAACCGCTGCCCACGTGTTGGTTATTCTGTTTTGGCGCAATTCCTGACGGAAAACCGCTTCACACTTTTCCTGGAATTGCTTAGTGCCCGCCGCCCCCACCTCCACTGGGCGCGGCCGGCTTGTTGATCAGCATGGTGAACAGGCCGAGCGTCGCGAACAGCACCGTCAGCATGTAGAACACGTCCATGAAGGACAGCAGCGCCGCCTGCTGATGGACCATGCCCGACAGCTTGGAGATCGCCGCACCGGCCGCGTCGAGGCCTGATGTCTGCTCGAAGTTCAGCGTCATGTTCTGCAGCTTGGTCTGCGCGGCGGCACTGCCCCACTGCACATGCTCGGCCAGCCTCGCATAGTGGAAGGCGTTGCGGTCGATCAGCACGGTGTTGATGAGGGCAAGGCCGACGGCACCGCCGAGGTTGCGGGTGAGGTTGAACAGGCCGGACGCGTTCTTCAGCCGGTCGGGCGGCAAGGTGCCGAGCGCGATGTTGTTGATCGGCACCATGCACAGCATCATCGAACAGCCGCGCAGGATCTGCGGGATGAGCAACTCGTAGAAATCCCAGTCGGCGGTCAGATGCGTCATCCACCAGGTGCCGGTGGCGAAGCCGAAGAAGCCGATCATCATCATCAGCCGCAAATCCATCTTGCTCGACAGGATGCCGGAGATCGGCGCGGTGACGAACATCGCCAGGCCGCTGACGAACAGCGCCTCGCCGATCATCATCGAATCATAGCCGCGGATACGGCCGAGGAAGACCGGATAGAGATAGGTCAGGCCGTAGAGGCCGATGCCGATGACGAAGGAAAACAGCGAGCCGAAGGCAAAGTTGACGTTGCTGAAGGCCCTGAGATCGACGATCGGCTCCTCGGCGGTGAAGACACGCCAGAAGAAGATCACCGCGCCGACGCTCATGACGATGGCGCAGATGAACACGCCCTGGTCCTGCAGCCAGTCATTGTTCGGACCCTCTTCCAGCACATATTCCATGCAGCCGAGGAAGGCCGCCATGCCGGCGAGGCCCCACCAGTCGAACTTGTTGAACAGCTTGAGATTGGGCTTGTCGAAATCGATCAGCGACCAGGCGGCGGTCGCCACCAGGATGCCGGGTACGACATTGACCAGGAACAGCCAGTGCCATGAAAAGGCGTGACTGATATAGCCGCCGACGGTCGGGCCGATGGTCGGCGCCAGCGTCGCCACCAGACCGATCATCGGCGAGACGACGGCGCGCTTGGAGGGCGGAAAGATGGTAAAGGCCGCGGCAAAGACGCTCGGGATCATGCCGCCGCCGATGAAGCCTTGCACGGCGCGGTAGACAATCATCTGGTCGATGTTGGTGGCGGTCGCGGCAAGCGCGCTGGCCGCGGTGAAGCCGGCAGCGGCGATGGTGAACAGCACGCGCGTCGACAGCATCCGGCTGAGGAAGCCCGACAACGGGATCATGACCACCTCGGCGATCAGATAGGCCGTCTGCACCCACGGAATTTCGTCGGAGCTGGCGCTGAGGCCCGCCTGGATTTCGGCCAGCGAAGCCGACACGATCTGGATGTCCAGGATCGCCATGAACATGCCGAACACCATCGCCAGGAAGGCGATGACGCGGCGTGTGGAAATGGTGTCAGGGACCGCCGGCCTTGCCGGCGGCGCTCCTGCGGTGATGGTTGCGGTTGCCATTTCATGGGCCTCCTTGAGGCAGGCCGGGCGGCCCAGCGCTTCATCAGCCGCCGAGCCGCCCTCCGAAAGCGCTTAGTTGGTCGTCGCGGCAGGTGCGGTGCGGCTGTCGACGTTGACGACAACGCTCAAGCCAGCACGCAGCTTGCCGGCCTTCAGGGCATCGGCCGGCACGTCGATGCGGACCGGGACGCGCTGCACAACCTTGGTGAAGTTGCCGGTGGCGTTTTCCGGCGGCAGCAGCGAGAAGACCGCGCCTGAGGCAGGAGCGAGCGACGAGACGGTTCCCTGGATGGGATGGCCGTCTATGGCGTCGACCGAGATGTTGACCTTTTCGCCGGGAACCAGGCGGGCAAGCTGCGTCTCCTTGAAGTTGGCGACGATGTAGAGCTTGTCCAACGGCACGACGACGGCGAGCTTCTGGCCAGGGCTGACGAGGTCGCCCTGCTCGACGGAACGGTTGCCGACGACGCCGTCATAAGGCGCCTTGAGCACGGTGAAGGACAGGTCGCGCGCGGCCTTGTCGCGGCTGAGCTGCAGCGAAGCGAGCGTGCTCGCGGACTCGGCGCGCTGCGCCTCGAACACGCCGATATTGGCCTGCGCGGCGGCGATCTGCGCATCGGCGCCAACCAGCGCTGCATTGGCCTGGTCGAGCGCGGTCTGCGCGTCGTCCAGTTGCGCCTGCGTACCGACATGGGTCTTGACCAGCTGTGCGGCGCGCTGCTGGGCACGGGCGGCGTTGTCGGCAGCGGCCCGGTCGGCGACCTTCTGCGCCTGGGCCTGTTGCAGGGACGCCTGTGCTGCCTTGGTCTGCGCGTCGATGCGGTCGAGCGTCTTGGCCAGCGTGGCGATCTGCGCCTCGGTCTGGGCGACGGCGATCTTGTAGTCGCCATCGTCGATCGTCAGCAGCGGGTCGCCGGCCTTGACCAGCTGGTTCTCGCTGACCTTGACCTGGTCGACATAGCCGGAGATCTTGGGCGAAACGAACGCCATGTCGGCCTGGACATAGGCATCGTCGGTCGAGATCATGAAACGGCCCGTGGTCCAGTAGTCATAGCCGTACCATGCGCCGCCGCTCAGGAGGGCAAGGCCGATGATCGGCAGCAGGAAGGAGCGCACCGAGCGCTTCTTCTTGGCCGGAGCTTCAGCCGCCGGCGGCGGTGCCACCGGCAGGACGGGAATTTCCGGTGCTTCCGTCGCCGGAGCGACCTTGGCGTTGGGGAAAGGGCGGACTTCGGCAGTGCTGGGCGCGTTCGAGGACATGACATCTCTCTAAAGTAATAATACTGAACCGTTCGGTTCGATCCGGCCGTTGACATAGCGTGAAAAGAGGACCATATCAAGAGGCAATCGAACCGGTTGGTTCGAATTATTTTCGAGGTGTGACTTTTATGGCCGAGACAACGCCCGACGTCGAAAACGACAAATGCGGCGATCTGCTGGAGAGCCTGCGCCGTGGCAGGCCGGCGGCCGGACAGGACCCGGTCAAGCGCAGCCAGATCATCGATGGCGCCCGCCGTGTCTTCATAGACAAGGGCTTCGAGGCCGCCTCGATGAACGACATCACGCGCGAAGCGGGCGTGTCGAAGGGCACCATCTATGTCTACTTCGCCAACAAGGAAGAGCTGTTCGAGGCGCTGATCGAAGAAGAGCGCGGCACCATCTTCAAGAACATGTACGACATGCTCGACCGCGCCGACGATCTGCGCCAGACGCTGGTGAAGTTCGGCACGGTGCTGTCGATGAAGATCACCTCGGCCAAGGTCATCCAGGCGCAGCGCACGGTGATCGGCGCCTCCGACAGGATACCCGACATGGGCGCGCGGTTCTACGAACGCGGCCCCAAACGCGGCCATGACAAGGTGGTGGCGTTTCTCAATGCCGCCATCGAACGCGGCCTGCTCAAGATCGACGATGTCGATCTTGCCGCCTACCAGTTCACCGAACTGTGCCTGGCCGGCCTCTTCCGGCAGTGCATCTTCGCCTACCGCACCAAGGCTCCGAGCGACGAAGAGATCGACCACATCGTCAGGTCGGGCGTCGGCATGTTCCTGAAGAACTACGGCACCGAACGGCTCGCCGAGGAAGAAAGCCACCAGATGATAGCGCTGGAGGCAAAGGCCTAGAGCGTTTCACCGTTTCATGGAAACGGCGAACCGCTCTAACTCACTGTTTTGACGCAATTCCCAAGGGAAAACCGCTCGCACTTTTCCTGGAATTGCCCTAGCCGCCATTGGCGGCAAGCACGATCGCGGCCTGCAATTCCTCCAGCCCCTCGCCCTTTTCCGATGACGTCGCCAGGACGAACGGAAACGCCGCCGGCCGTTTCTTGATCTTTTGCAGCGTCTCCTCGATCAGCCGCGGTACGCCGGCGACCTTGATCTTGTCGGTCTTGGTCAGCACGATCTGGTAGGACACCGCCGCCTTGTCGAGCAGCGACAGCACCTCGTCGTCCTTGGCCTTGATGCCGTGGCGGGCATCGATCAGCACATAGACCCGCTTCAGCGTCACCCGGCCCTTGAGATAGTCGAAGACCAACTTGGTCCACTCGTCGACCTTCTCCTTGGGCGCGGTGGCGTAGCCGTAGCCCGGCATGTCGACCAGTGCCATCGGCGGCAGGTCGGCGCCCTCGCCCGAAAATCCGTCCGGCACGAAATAATTCAATTCCTGCGTGCGCCCCGGCGTGTTGGAGGTGCGCGCCAGCCCTTTCTGGTTGACCAGCGCGTTGATCAGCGACGATTTGCCGACATTGGAGCGGCCGGCAAAGGCGATTTCCGGCGGCCCTTCCGGCGGCAGGAACTTCATGGCCGGCACGCCGCGGATGAAGATCCACCCGCGCGTGAACAGGTCGGTGGTGATCACAGTGCTGTTCAGAGCGTTCAAGCTGCTGCCTCCAGAAGAGAGATGTTGGCGCCCCTGATGGCATCAAGGTTGCGGCCGATCTTGTCCACCGGCCAATGCCACCATGCCAGTGCCAGCAAACGCCTGATCGTCCTGTCGTCGAAACGCATCTTCACCACCTTGGCGGCATTGCCGGCGACAATGGCATAGGGCGGCACATCGTGCGTCACAACCGATTTGGCGGCGATGATGGCGCCATGGCCGATTTCCACGCCGGGCAGGATCACCGCCTCCATGCCGATCCAGACATCGCTGCCGACCACCGTGTCGCCGCGCACCTCCTTCGACCATGTCGCCGGGTCAAAACCCTGTTCCCAGCCATGGCCGAAAATGTTGAACGGATAGGTGGAAAAGCCGGACATTGCGTGGTTGGCGCCGTTCATGATGAAGCGCGCGCCTTCGGCGATGGCGCAGAACTTGCCGATGATGAGCTTGTCGCCGATGAAGGGATAGTGGTGCAGCACGCATTTCTGCGCGAATTTGTCCGGTCCGTCCGGGTCGTCATAATAGGTGAAGTCGCCGATCTCGATGTTCGGCTCCGTCACCAGCGGCTTCAGGAAGCCGACGCGGGTGTGCATCGGGATCGGGTGCTTGATGTTGGGGTTGGGTCCGTCCATGTCGGTTCGTCCGGGAATTGGCAGACAGGCGCGTCCGCTGCCGGAGGCGCCTGGTCAAAATAACGTGATCCGCCCTATAGCACCAATCGGCCGGGGAGCGAGTCTTCCGTGCGTGCCAGGCTCATGTGTTGCCGCTCTTGCTGCGCAAGCCAGGCACGCCGGCCAAGCTCGACCATCGTGCCGTGACGGAATGATGCGCCGGAAACGGTTGATGTTCGATCGCTGAAGACCAGCGTCTTCAAGGTACGCAAAAAGAAACCGGGGCCCTGTGAGTGACTACAGGACCCCGGCCTCGCCGATTACGACTTCCCCAAGAAACTTGGCACCTCGTCATGAGGCGGGGATGGCAGGCCAAGAAAGCCCCAACGACCTGCCACTGCCCCCTTTCGCCGGAAGCCGCTACTTCGGCAACAGCACCTTGTTGACGACATGGATGACGCCGTTCGACTGGTTGACGTCGGCGATGGTCACCTTCGCCTCGCCGCCGGACTCGTCCATGATGAAGAGCTTGCCCTTCTTGACCTCGGCGGTCAGCGTGTCGCCGGAGACGGTCTTCATCTCGTATTTGCCGCCCATCGCCTTGGCTTGCTTCATCATCTCGGCGCCTGAAATCTTGCCGGCCACGACATGCGCGGTCAGCACCTTGGTGAGCTTGTCCTTGCTCTCGGGCTTGAGCAGCGTATCGACCGTGCCGGCCGGAAGTGCCGCGAAGGCCTCATTGGTCGGCGCGAAGACGGTGAACGGGCCGGCGCCCTGCAGCGTGTCGACCAGGCCGGCGGCCTTGACGGCGGCGACGAGCGTGGTGTGGTCCTTCGAATTGACGGCGTTCTCGACGATGTTCTTGGTGGTGTACATCGGCGCCCCGCCGACAACAGGGTTCTTGGCGTAGGCGGGGGCGGCAATCGCCACGCCGGCGACGAGAGCGGAAACGGCGATGATCCTGAACGACGGCAAGCGCATGTCGTCTTCCTCCGGGTGAGGGCTGATCGGAATTGATAGCCTTTGGAAATGCACACGCAGTCACGCTCCGCGACCGCTTGCAGTTTCGCCGATCACGGGAACGTGAACGAATGTCCGCCCAAAGAAAAAGCCCGGACGAACCGGGCTTTTAGAGAGAGGGGAGCTTTTATTCCGCCGGCGACGGTTTCTTTTTGAACAGTGCCATCAGATTGTCCCATAGCTCGATCTTGGCGCCCTGGCGCTTCATGATCACACCCTGCTGGAGGATCGACAGCGTGTTGTTCCAGGCCCAGTAGATGACGAGGCCGGCCGGGAAGCCCGCCATCATGAAGGTGAAGATAACAGGCATCCAGGTGAAGATCGCGGCCTGCGTCGGATCCGGCGGCGTCGGGTTCATGCGCATCTGCAGGAACATGGTGACGCCCATGATCAGCGGCCAAACACCGATCATCAGCATGTGCGGCAGCGTGACCGGGACCAGGCCGAACAGGTTGAAGATCGAGGTCGGGTCGGGCGCCGCCAGATCCTGGATCCAGCCGAAGAACGGCGCATGGCGCATCTCGATGGTGATGTAGAGCACCTTGTAGAGCGAGAAGAAGACCGGGATCTGCAGCGCCACCGGCCAGCAACCGGCAAGCGGATTGATCTTCTCGGTCTTGTACAGCTCCATCATCGCCTGCTGCTGCTTCATCTTGTCGTCCGCGTATTTCTCGCGGATCTCCAGCATCTTGGGCTGCACCTTCTTCATGTTCGCCATCGACGCGTAGGACTTGTTGGCGAGCGGAAAGAAGATGGCCTTGACGATGACGGTGGTGGCGAGGATCGCCAGGCCGAAATTGCCGAGGAATTTGTAGAGCGTGTCGATCAGCCAGAACATCGGCTTGGTGATGAAGTGGAACCAACCCCAGTCGATCAGAAGGTCGAACCGCTTGATGTGGCGCTCTTCGGCATAGGCGTTGATCTTGGCGACTTCCTTGGCGCCGGCGAAGACCTCGGTCTCGACGGTCGCCGACTGGCCGGCCTCGACATTGATCGCGTCGGTCAGGAAGTCGGACTGATAGCGGTGGCGGCCATCCTCGAAATAGGCATAGCGCGGCTGGAACGGCTGCTTCTCTGTCGGCACAAGCGTGACGGCCCAATATTTGTCGGTGATGCCGAGCCAGCCGTCGCTCGACTTGCCCGGCTGGTATTGCTTGTCCTTCTCGATGGACGCGTATTTGTGTTCCTGCAGGCCTTCGGTGCCGGTGAAGCCGATCAGGCCTTCATGCAGCACATAGGTGCTGGCGACGGCAGGCTTGTCGTAGCGGGTGACGCGGCCGTAGTTGAACAGCGAAACCGCGCTGGTGCCGGAATTCTGCACCGTGTCGGTGACCGTGAACATGTAGTTGGCGTCGACGGAGAAGGTGCGCTTGAAGGTCAGGCCCTTGTCATTGGTGTAGGTGAGCGTCACCGGCGTCGACGGGCTCAGCGTCGGATTGCCGTCGACATTCCACACCGTTTCGGCACCCGGCACCATGCCGGTCTTGTCGTTGCCGACGAAGCCGATCTCGGCGAAATAGCCGGTAGGCAGCGCCTGCGGGTTGAGCAGTTCGATCTCGGGCGAATTCTTGTCGACGGTCTCGGTGTAGTGCTTGAGCTTGAGGTCGTCGAGGCGGGCGCCGGTCAGGTTGATCGAGCCCTCGAGGCTCGGCGTGTCGATCTTGACGCGCTTGGAAGCGGCCAGCGCCTGATCGCGGCCGGCCGCGGTGACGGTGTCACCGCCGGGCGCGTTGGGAATGGTGCCCGGCGCCGGAGCCGGTGTTCCAGCACCCGGATTGGCGGCCTCGGCCGCCTTCTTCTGCTCTTCCACCCGCTGCTGCTCGATCTTGGCGGCCTCGCGCTGCTGCTCGACGCGCGGGTTCATGTAGAACACCTGCCACAAAGTCAGGATCAGCACCGACAGCGCGATGGTGATGAAGAAGTTCCGGTTGTTTTCCATCGAGAGCCCTTGGCCTATCGTGTTCCGCGAAGTCGGCGGGAGAGTTCGGCCTTCAACTGGCCGAAGGGGGCGCGCAGCGCATCATCGCGCCCGACGATGACATAATCATTGCCGGGCACCATGTCATCTGCGGCATGGACGCGGACGGCCTCTTTAAGCCGCCGCCTGACGCGGTTGCGCACAACAGCGTTGCCGACCTTCTTGGTGACGGTGTAGCCGACGCGCGGCACCCCGCCATCGCCGCGGTCGAGGACCTCGACGAGGAAAAACCGTCCGCGTCGCTTTTCACCACGACGGACGGCCAGGAATTCCGCGCGTTTCAGAAGCCGCTTGGGATTTTGCCCCACTGGCTTGCCGGTTGCGGGCAACGATATCGTCTCGCTTAGGCGCTGAGCCGCTTGCGGCCGCGGTTGCGGCGAGCTGCGACGACGCCACGACCACCCTTGGTGGCCATGCGGGCACGGAAACCGTGCCGGCGTTTGCGGACGAGTTTGGACGGTTGGTAGGTACGCTTCATTTGTTTTAATACCGCGGGGTGCGGCCCTTCTTGATTCTGTCACTCTGTAACAGGAGCTTTGCCGGGCCGGCTTTGGCGCGATCGAAACCGCGCCGGGACGAATGGCCCGAGCGTGAGCGGGCTTATAGAAAGAAGGGTTTTGGAAGTCAATCCGGCGTCGGCGCGGCGTGGACGCAGGCTTCATGACGGTAATTTAATGTTCCGGCCAAAGGATGAAATTGGCAAAAATGCCGTAATCGCCTAATCTTGGCCGATCAAGTGATTGTGAAGACAGGATCGCATGAGCGAAACCAGCCAGGCGGGGGAAGTGAACGGAACGGCGCCCGCCGCCGTCCGCACGGTACCCCTGTCGCGCGGCCTGTCGACGAAACTGCTGCTGCTGACGATCGTTTTCGTGCTTCTGGCCGAAGTGCTCATCTTCCTGCCCTGGATCGCCAGCTACCGGCTGAGCTGGCTCAAGGAACGGCTGAGCACGGCGGCGGCCGTGTCGATCGTGCTGGTGCAGGGCGAGTCGACTTCGCTGTCGCGCACGGCGCAGAATGACGTGCTGATGGCGATCGGCGCCAAGGCGATCGCGGTGCGCGACGGCGGCGTCTCGCGGCTTCTGGTGGTGGCGGACATGCCGCCTCAGGTCGACGAGCATATCGACCTCGCCAGCGTCGGCATGATCAAGGGCATGACCGGCGCGCTCGATACGCTGTTCTTCGGCGGCGACCGGATGCTGCGCGTCTTCGGTCCGGTCGGCGACAGCGACAAGGAATTCGAGCTGATCATGCCGGACTACTCGCTGCGCAAGGCCATGCTCATCTATTCGCGCAACGTCGCCTTCGTCTCGCTGCTGATCTCGCTGTTCACCGCCATGCTGGTCTATGCCGCGATCGACCTGATCATGATCGGGCCGATCCGCACCATGACGCGCTCGATGCTGTCCTTCTCCGAAGCGCCCGACGATCCCGGCCGCATCATCCGTCCCGCCGCCCGCTCCGATGAGATCGGCGTCGCCGAACGCGAGCTGTCGCAGATGCAGGAGCGGCTGCAGAAGATGCTTTCGGAGCAGAAACACCTTGCCGATCTCGGCCTGGCGGTGTCGAAGATCAACCACGACATGCGCAACATCCTGGCCTCGGCGCAGCTGATATCGGACCGCCTGCGCCAGGTCAGGGACCCAACCGTGCAGGCCTTCGCGCCGAAGCTCTTGCGCGCGCTGGACCGGGCCGTCTCCTATTCGGAAGGCGTGCTGCACTATGGCCGCACGCAGGAGCCGCCGCCTTCGCGCCGCCGGGTGCGGCTGCGCCAGCTGGTCGAGGACGTGCACGGCCTGCTCGACATCGAGGAAGGCATCGAGTTCATCAACGCCGTCGAGGCGGCTTTCGAGGTGGACGCCGATTCCGACCAGCTGTTCAGGGTGCTCACCAATCTGTGCCGCAACTCGGTGCAGGCGATGGCGGCCGACACGGAGAGCGCCGTGGTGCGGCGGCTCGCCGTATCGGCCGAGCGCATGGGCAGCGTCAGCCGCATCGCCGTCACCGATACCGGCCCCGGCCTGCCGCCGAAGGCGCGCGAAAACCTGTTCGCGGCGTTCCGCGGCTCGGCGCGCAGCGGCGGCACCGGCCTTGGCCTGGCGATCGCTCACGAACTGATCCGGGCGCATGGCGGCACGGTGGAACTGGTCGAATCGATCGGCGGGCGCACCACTTTCGCCGTCACCATTCCCGACCAGCCGGTGCGGCTCGATCAGGCCCGCGGCAGCCTGCGCCGCCCGGCGTGACGGCCTCGGCGCTGTTTTCCCGAGGCTTCTGCTCTTCAAGCCTACGCTTTCGATGAGCTTCGCCCGAGACTTTTCCCCTCTCTGCCTGAGCGAGACCGGCTTCGCGGCAGCTTCAAAGCCCTGGGATCGGGGCCGTCGTCACCGGATGACACGCCCACGACAAAACTTTTGCCGGATCGGCTTGCTTTTCCCAAATTCAGTCGTTAGGGAACTGCACACATTCGCGGCCGGTCCTTGGGATCGGATCGTGGGGCCGTTGAAAACATGGCCTGATGCGCGCCCGTAGCTCAGCTGGATAGAGCACCAGACTACGAATCTGGGGGTCAGGAGTTCGAATCTCTTCGGGCGCGCCATTTCATCCAATTGATTTCTCTCAGTTTTTTGACCTATCGGGCGCGTCGGCGCCGGCTTGATTTTGAAAATTCAGCCGGTTTTTCAGCCGGTTTTGGAAAAATGGATGCTTCCGCAAACTGTGTCGCAGCTTGGCGTACATGAGTCGTGGCCTTTTCCACCTCTAGCGGCTCTACAAGCTGGGTTGCCTGTTTCAGATGCCTCGCTACATCAGCGCGGGTGGTGGAGCGGTCCGACTGGTAGAGCGGCAAATCGCCCGTGATAGCTTTTAAGTCGCGCACTACTGAAGCGATGTGTGGCCAAGGGAAATCGGTCGGGTCGCCAATATCCCGGTCCGCTCCGACTATCACTTCCAACTTGGCCAAGATCCCAGCCAGGGACAAAGCTGCCACATCTGGAAGCGCATCCTGAAGTTTGAGCGCCTCGGTCACAGCTAAGACTTCGGCCTCCTGAGCGACAGCATATTGACGGAGGCCGTCCAGTTCGGTCACCCGAACGGGCTCTGTCTGTTCCCCCGTGGTCAATACCTGAATTCCGGTATTGCTGATAGTTCTCGTCTCCAACCGCTGCTGCACCCTGCAAAGTACCAGAGACGTATGTTGAGCCCGATGCCATGCGGCCCACAGGGTGAGAGCAGGGTCATGTTTTGTCGCTGTTAATGACGCCATCTTGAATTCCTCCAATTCGGCACGGCGATGTCGTATCTGAATTTAAGATAACTGGAAATCAGATATAATTGAAGCCCTCATCTGGAACCGGATGAGGCAAATCTTTGGTAAAAACGCTCGGGACGCACCGCCACCAGTCCTTGATCGCTATGCTGATTGAAAAGCGTGAGGCTAGTGGATTTACACAGACCGAGCTTGCCGCGAGGCTCGGCGAATATCAGTCATTTGTAGCACGGCTCGAAAGCGGCCAACGCCGCGTCGACGTGGTCGAATTCATCGATCTGGCGAAAATCCTGGGGTTCGATCCTTCTGCAGCCATCAAGCGCTTGGCAGCAGAACCAAACTGAATCGTAGCTCGGACCTTCCGAACTGCTCGCGAGCACGCCATTCAACAGCGCTGTAGCGAGCGGCTGCTTCGCGCCTCATTTCGGTCATGACTGGGCACTTGCCATCGACCCGGAAGCGGACATTTCGCTGAGACCTTGTTTGCCGTACAGCTGGCACCATCGGGAATCCGACGCCTCTGATTGGCGGTGGCCGTGGCCGTGTGTCTAGCTCCAAAAGCTTGCGGGCGCAGAGAAACCGTCGTCGTCGCACTATCGTTACGCTTGGACACAAGATGCCAGACAGATCGCATGGTGCGTTACAGCTGGTCTTGAAGGCATGTTGTACGAAAGCAATTGTTCTTGAGACGCGAGATCAACCATCGCGAGCGAGGACTTCGAGGTCGGGAACGGTCCCGTTGGACTGACCGAGTTGCAACAACGCCTCTGATCGTAGCCCCACTTCCATTTTCTGCATTAGATTGTAAAAGATCCAAACCCTTCCGGAACGAGTCTCATTGCCAAAGCCCACACTAAAGACGGTGGCGTCGAAACAGCCTCGCGAAACCGCGGGCTCCTCAGCGTTCATGGCCTTCGACTACCAGGTGAACGTCTCAATGGCGCTGGTTCTCGACCTCTTCAGACAGGGCAAGGAATTCGTCGCCCTGTTCGATCATCACGACGACCTCGTCGTCTTCGTTGGGGAAGGGGAGAACTCAGAACTCTCGTTCTATCAGGTGAAATCGAGCAGCGAACTCACGTGGACAGCAAAGAGGCTCGCGAGGCGAAGCCCAAAAGGCGAGCTGCCGAAATCCATCGTCGGCAAGGCCTACTACAATGTGGCGCAGTTCGGGCCGGACATTCGCCGGGCGTCGATATTATCCAACCGGCCGCTTAGCGCCACCTTGGCGACGGCCACCAAATCCGACCTCCACGACGGCGAGCTTTCGGTCGCCGATCTCTGCTCGGCCGATCAGGAAGCGCTGATGAAGTCGCTGGAGGCGGACTTCCCTGCCGGCTTCAACAAGACTCACGCGACGCTTCTGACGTTCGAGCGCGTTCCGTTCGATCTTGAAAGTTATCGCGCCACGGTGCTTGGCAGGATCGTAACGATGCTGGAAGAACTCCATCCGGATTTCGTAGCGGTCTCCAGCCCCTTCTACACGGCCCTTCTCGCCGCCGCGGGTGAGTGCACCGGCAATAAGACCAAGTCGGCAACGGTCGAAGAATTGCGCCAGCGTGTCGCCCTGGACCGCGACGCGATCAGCCGTCTGATCGTCCGGGTTCAGAGTAGGTCGAAGAACCTTGTCGAGTGGTGGCCGAGCGTGAACGACGAACTCGCTGCCGACGGCATAGGGGCGCTGCAGATCCAGCGAATCAAAAATATGTGCATGGCGTACGTTAACGACCGTCGCGCGGGGGGCAGGACGGCCGCCAAGCTGAGCGCAGCGATCCGCGACGCCATCGGCAAAACCGCGGTGAGCGGTATGGACAGTGTGCTTGAGGCAGCCGTAGCCTTGAAGGCCCACGGTCTCTCTGAACCCGCGTCGGAGCTTTACGATCTCCAGTCCGCGATGATCGTCGAACTGATGGAAACCATGACATGACGGACGACGACACAACGAGACTGCGGCGCGTCCTTCGAAAACTGAGTGAGAGCAGCAATGCCAACGGTAAGATTCAAAAATCTCTTCCTGTTGTCGCAGGTCGAAAAGAGAGCGTTGCACGTACCATTGCATTCGGCAAAGCTGTTGATTCAAGGCGCAAACGGCTTTGGAAAGTCGGTCATAATGAAGAGCCTATACGAGGCTCTGGGAGCAACGCCAAACAAGATTGACGACCGCTGGAAGAATGCCAACGTGTCGAGCTGCCTCGAATTCGAGTTCGCGGGCGCGACCTGGTTTTCGGTAAAAGCCCACGGCGTGCTTTCGCTCTTCGACGACAAGGGCAACAGACGGTTCTGGGGCCAGCGGCTGGTCAAGGACTGGGGACCGAAGCTTGCTGAGTTCTTCGGCTTTAAGCTGGAGATGGTGGACAAGGACGGGGAAACGTTAACGCCGCCACCCGCGTATCTGTTCGCACCGTTCTACATTGACCAGGACGGAAGCTGGGACAATACCTGGGTCTCCTTCCGCAAGGACTTCTACCTGCCGGAAAGCGCGGCCACGCTTGCGGATTATCATTCAGGCATACGGCCGGATGGCTACTATGCCGCCAAGGCAGAGTTGACGAAGGAGAAGATCGTCCTTTCCAGCTTAGAGACCGCCGTCGAGACGCTCCGCCAGGCGATGACCCAGATCGAAGAGATCGAAGGCACGACCCCGACCTACGACTTGCAGGAATTCGCCAGCGAGTGCGACGACCTCGTCGCGGAAAGCGAGCGGCTTCTTGTGCTGCAGGCGGAACATCGCCGGACGGTGTCCGACCTCCACGAGGAAACCCATCTCGTCAGGGCTGAAGCGGTCCTTCTCCAGAACGCTCTCAATGAAATGCGGGGCGAGTTTGAGCTTGCGTCCTCATTGCCACATCAGGTCGAGTGCCCCACCTGCGGGCACGAGTACCAGAACTCCCTTGCCGAAAGATTCGCCTTGATCGAGGACGAGGGCGTCCTATCGAAGGCGCTGACCGAGGTGCAGTCTAAGCTGGAAAGGCTGGTCGAAAAGGAACGGGCCGAGCGCGGCAACCTAGAGACGATCGGTGCAAGCCTGGCGCGTGTCCAGAAGATTCTCGAAACGCAAAAACAGTCGCTGTCCCTCAACGATGTGCTCGTCGCGGCCGGCAAGACCGAGGCCGCCAAGCTCCTTCGGGTGTCGCTGAACGAGAAGATCGTGGCGGCGGACGGCTCCAGAAACAGAACCGAGTCTCTGCGCGCTTCGATGAACGAGTTCACCGACAGAACGCGCACTTCGGAGATCAGGAAATTTTATCGCACCCGACTGTCGATGTATTCGCAGGAACTGGACGTCCATCTAGACGAGCCAGAAAAGCAGTCGATCGTTTCCATTAACGTTGCGCGAGGAAGCGAGGGGCCGCGGGCCTTGCTGGCTTACTACTACGCGTTCCTTCACACGAAGATCGAATTCACGACGAGCGTCAGATTCCCTCTCGTGATCGACTCCCCGAACCAGCAGGGGCAGGACAAGATTCATCTTCCCCAGATGGTGAAGTTCATTTTCGATCACGTTCCAGACGACGCGCAGACCATCGTTGCGACCGAGGACGCTTCAGGGCTTGAATTCGAAGGGGTCGCCATCGCCACCTATGGCGAAGCCAAGCGCCAAATCCTTCGTGAAAAAGAATTCGATCGTGTTAAGACCATCTTCGACCCATTCTTTCAAAAGATACTGGCGATGGAGTAACGCGATTGCGTTCCAATTGCGCACGACCGGAAATAGATCAGGGGCACCCTATCTCGCAGCAGCTTTCGAAAGGTTCTCATACGCCACCGTTGGCAGGCAGCGACCATTTTGTCATCTGTTGATAGGGCAAATTGACAGTCGATCCAGAAGAGATGTCGGCTAGAAGTGCCGCGTCGACGGCGATCGAACGTCCGGTGTGGGGTCGGCAGGAGCGCGGCGGCTTATCGCTCAATCTCGCCAAGAGCTGACCGTCAGCAGTCGGCCCCACTACGGTCATTGCATTTGACAAAGGTGAACCTATCCCGATGGCAGCGATGTGCCTGCCGATCGATTGCCCCTAGTCGCTATTGTTCCGTCCCGCCCTGGCGCGCCATGCAACAGGATCGGCGATCCATCGATTGACATCGGATTCCCGCCAGCCCGCCCCGTTTATGCTGATCTTGATCTGAGCCGGGAATGTGCCTTCGGCAATCTTGCGATAGAGGGTTGAGCGGGACAGGCCGGTCCGGCCAAGGACGGTTCTGAGGCGTATGATGCGATCCGGCTCGGGCATAGCTCGCCTGCTTCACGGTGGTTGTTGCTGGTATCTGCTGGGACAGACAGGACTGACCGAACGCTGATGCAATCCGATTTGTCGCCTCATCCGCCTGTGGCGTGGAAACGGCGGCAAATCGGAGGGGTGTCAGAGCCCAAGACCCCGCCCTCTGCCGATGCCATGGCTGAATGCGAGTTCTGCGCCGAGGCGGCGACCTGAATCGATGTTGACGCCAAGCTCGCGTTTGCGGTTTGCCAGCAGGGATTCAAGCTGCGGATCGCGTTCGACGCTCTTGGCCATATCGGACATCGTCGAGCGCGTTGATTTGTAACCGGACATGTCGCCGGCCTGGTATTGGCGCTGGCTTGTCCGGTCGAGCTTCTGCCAGCGCTCCACGAAACGGTCGGCGCGGCGGCCGGGATCGATGTCCATCCCGGTGCGAATTTCCGTTTCAAGCTGGAGAGCAACCACGATGCGGCTGACGCGGCCGGCGCCCGCTTCACGAACCAGCTCGGGATTTTTCACATAAGCCGCTTCAGCATCGCGCCAGCCATGCGGCCGAACCTTTTCGAAAGCGCTGCGCGCTTCTTTCAATTCGCGCATCTGCTCGGAACTACCTTGCCCGTCGGCATTTCCAGTGCTGATGATCGCGTCGATCGCGTGCGCGTGACGGACAAGCGCCTGGGTGCGGGCTCGGCGCAACGCCGCTTCCGTGTCCACCGGTACATTCGTGTCGCGTGGCACCCCGGTGGCGAGATTTCCTCTGCCGGGCGTCGGGCCGTCATCTCCGCTCTGCCCCCCAACACTCTCCCTTCCCGGCCCAAGTCCACGTTCCTGCATGGGTTCGCCGTCTCCAGGCGAGCGCAAGCCGTCCAGCAGCCCGCCGATCCTGTCGCGCAGCTTCTCCGGAACGATCCGGCGCACGATCTCGACGACGCGCTGTCGGAACGTAATGCCGCGCCGCTCGGCATAGCTCTGCGCCGGGTCGGTCCGGTCGTAGTCCGAGGCCATGTCCTTGGCACGGTCGCGTGACAGCGTCCGGACGAGCCGTTCGCGGGTTGCGAAGTCGTCGCCGCCATAATGCAGGTCCATCCCTTTTCGATGTCGCGACAGGGCAACGTAGCTGCCATGCGCATCCATGCCCGGCGTGGCGAGCACATGGGTCCGGTCGACGGTCATGCCCTGCGCCTTGTGAATGGTCGCGGCATAGCCATGGTCGATGTGGGCATAGTCTTTCAGGTCGAAGCGCACCGATCTGTCGTCATCGGTGCGCACGGTCATGCCTTGTTTGCTGACTTCCGCCACAATGCCGAGCGTGCCGTTTTTGACGCCGAGCCCGCGCTCGTTGCGCAGGAACATGACCCGGTCGCCGCTGGCGAAGGCCCTTGCACCTCGTTCCACAGTCACCTGCACTTCGTCGCCGAGATCTCCGGCAGCGCGCATGCACTCGCGCGCTGCCTGGTTCAGCGCGCGCACCTCGTCGTTTGTGTGGGTGAGGATGATCCGGTTTGCCTCTGGTTGCACCTGCCTGTCGCGATCCCACCGCTCGACGAGTTGAGCTCGCGCGTCGTCGCGCGTTGCGGCCTGATGCACCAGGCCTTGCGCGTCATAGGCGCTGATCGCGGCGCCGATCCTGCCGGTTGCCAGATCGCGCGTGGCGTCGCGCTGCCAGTCCTCGCGTTGTCGACGCACCTGGCCGATCTCGACGCCGCCGTTGCGCTCATGGATCGAACGGAAAGCGGCGCCGGCCTCGATTGCCTGCAGCTGTTGGGGATCGCCGACGAGGACGACTTTTGCGCCAACGTCCGCCGCATGGGAGAGCACGCGCTCCAACTGGCGCGTGCCGATCATGCCGGCCTCATCGATCACCAGGACATCGCGCGCGGTGAGCAGATCACGGCCCTGTCCCCAACTGTGTTCCATGCTGGCGATGGTGCGAGACGGGATGCCCGATCCGCCTTCCAGATTCTCGGCGGCAATGCCGGAGAGTGCCGCGCCTCGGACCTCATAACCTGCTGCTGCCCATGCCTGGCGCGCAACGCCCAGCATGGCGCTCTTGCCGGTTCCGGCAAAACCAACGACGACACCGAGATCGCGACCGTCGGTGATGTGATCCAGTGCATCGGCCTGCTCGCCTGACAGGACAAGCCCGCGTTGCGCTGCCCGCGCCAAAGCGGCGTCGCGGTGTGCGTCACTCACTGCGTGGTGCTCCTCCCCGACCATGCGTTGCGCAGCGCGATGCAGGCGCTGTTCGGTGTCGATCATCTGCCGGGTGGTGAAGCGATCTTCGCCGCGTCCGTCCTTGCCGAGTTCGATCAGATCGGGAGCGCTGCTGATGGCGCCCATGACCGCGTTGAACTGATCCATGCCGTCGCTGTGTCGGTGCGAGAACTTCGCGATGTCCTTTCGGGTGAAGGTCGATTGCTGATGGGTGATGGCATCAAGCGCCACGG
Source organism: Mesorhizobium sp. WSM4312 (assembly GCF_002294875.1). Taxonomy (NCBI): domain Bacteria; kingdom Pseudomonadati; phylum Pseudomonadota; class Alphaproteobacteria; order Hyphomicrobiales; family Phyllobacteriaceae; genus Mesorhizobium; species Mesorhizobium sp. WSM4312. The sequence goes on from NZ_NSFU01000009.1 coordinate 69,745, forward strand.
ATGGATCGGCAATGATGCGCGCGCCATTGTTGCGCGCGATCTCGCGGTGCAGTTCGGCGCGATCTGCTTCACTATCGCCAGCAGCAAGGCCGCTGTCCTCAATGCGTTGAGCGGACGCGCCAATCTGGGTTTGCGGCTCCAGGGCAATGCCCTGCGCCTCCAGGCTGCGATGATCGATGCGGGCGTCTATGTCGAGTTCGGCCAGACGCTCATTGGCCAGCTCCGCCCATCGCTCGCGCCAGCGCTCGACCAGCTGGGTAGCATTCCAGTCTCGAACCTTGGCGCCAAAACCATTCTCGTCCACGGACCGCATGGTCAGCATGACATGAGCATGCGGCTTGGGGCTACCATCCTCCGCCCTATCCCAGTGCACATTGAGATCGGCGACCATGCCGCGGCTGACAAACTCGACCTGAACGAAGTCCCGCGCCAACTCGATGCCTTGCGCTTGGCTGAGTTCGCGCGGGAGCGCAAACTCGACCTCGCGGGCAAGCTGCGCGTCCTTGCGCACCTCGAACGCCTCGACATCGTTCCACAGCCGTTCGCGGTCGCTCCAGGCTTCGGGTGCATCCTCCGGCAGCATCACCTCGGAATGAACGACACCGCGCTTGGCGGAGAAGTCGTGCGTGCGTTCGATGCGCTCGTCACGCAACCGCGACGCCGAGCGGTAGGCGGCGGACGCCACAGCACTGCTCCCTGCCTTGCGGCCAATGACCTTGACGTGAAGATGATAGATCGCCATGCGACCAGATCATTTGCACGTCAAAGCCTACGTCGGCACGACGTATAAGCGCGCCCTCCCTCGAAAAATTCTCGGGATGGACCAGCCCGTCCCGGGCTGTCTCGGCAACCCTGAAGCCTTTCGGCGGACGCTCCCTTATCATCACCGCATTGACGTCAGATGGAGACAGCCGTGCGTAAACCACGCGATTTCGACGCGGAACTGAAGGCATTGGAAGACAAGGCGCGGGAGCTCAAAACGCGGAAGGTGCAGCAGCTTGGCGAGCTGGTGATCGCCACCGGCGCCGATCAACTCAGCACCGACGAACTGGCGGGAGCGTTGGTCGCAATCACTGAGACGAAAGACACCGCAAAGCGCGAGGCATGGGCCAAGCGTGGGGTGATGTTTTTCGAGAGCAGGTCCAGGAGAACTGCTCCGACAACTGAGCGAAACCTGCGCAGCGCTCAAGCGCAGCCGGGCAGCCCACAATCGCCGGCAAGCGGCGCTGGCTCGCAATGACATGCGCACCTGGCAGGTCGAGCGCCGCAAGCGCACCCGACATTTGATTGAACTGGGCGGGCTCATCATCAAGGCAGGCATCGTCGAGCTCACGGCCGATGATCGCGCCACTATCTACGGCGCGCTGCTCTGGATCGCTGCCAAGCTGCAAAGCGATGAAGGCGAGCATGCACGAGACCTTTGGGAGGCGAAGGGAAAGCTGGCGTTCGATGCGGAACGGCATGAAGACGAAAATCGCCGGCGAACATAGCGATGCTCGGCGAGCGGCGGCGATGCAAAGCCGTCCAGTTGGTGACAACCGGCCAGCAACTGCTTCAGTGTGAAACGGGTATTTCACACGGAGGAACCGACCGTCTGGGTTCACAGCCCCGCCCTCACCGCCGTCAGCCATTGCATAAAATGGCGTCTTTTGTTTTCAACATAACCGCCAACATAAACTTGTCGCGAAGCGGGGCTTTGCCGCAAACTAAAGCGGGGACAGGCTTTCCGACATTGTGGATTTTCGAGGACCCTCTTCCGGCAGATCCCACTTTCGTAGGCCTCTCGGATCCAAGGCGGGAACACTGGCTCCCTTCAATCAACAAGCTTGTATAAAGCCAACGGGTACGTCCATCCGTCCGACACCGCCACGAGGACGGCGCCGATGATGGCGTGCGGCAGCGTGTCTGATTGGTATTCTTGCACGGCCTCTCCGGCTGGCGAAAGCATGGCAACTCTGTAGTCGGTGCCCCATTCCCCGTCGACTTCGGGTATGGCCAGGCGGAGATGAGAGAGGAAGATGCTACTCTTGAATTGAATGGCATCTGACCTTGCCCCTCTGATCTAATCCGGTTTGAAGTTCGTTCTGGCCCATCGAGAGGACCAGGAAACGTAGCCGCTTCTCTGAAGAGCAGATCATCGGAATTTTGAAGGAACACGAGGCCGGGGTATCGGTTGCCGATCTGTGTTGGAAGCACGGCGTCAGCGATGCTTCGATCTACAACGGGAAGGCCCGCTTCGGCGGAATGGATGTCTCCGACGAGTGGCGACTGAAGGCGCTGGAGGAGGAGAACACACGACTGAAGCGGCTTCTGGCCGACGCCATGCTCGACAATGCCGCGTTGAAGGATTTTGTGGGAAGAAATGGTGACGCCCGCGGCCAAGCGGAAAGCTGTCACTCGCCTGAAGGAAGGCTTCGGGATGAGCGAACGGCGGGCGTGTAAAGCCATCCGGCTGTTGCCGCATGATGGTTCGCTACGAGACCAGCAGGCAGGACGACCGCGAGGTTCGCGAGCGGATGAAGGCGATCGCGCAGGAGCGTCGCCGGTTCAGCTACCGGCGTCTTCACTGGCTCAGGCACGCGTAGCCATCGCCCTGTGGCGCGCCGACTACAACACCCGCGCGGCCGCACTCCCAAATCGCCTGGCAGACACCGGCCGAGTTCGCCAGCACCTTCAATCCGCGACGGTCGCTCGCGCTGAGCTGTGCCAAAGGCCGCGCAAGCGTCCGTCGCTTCCGCCGCCCATCAGGGCAAACCCAACGCCCGAAACGAACTCAAAACTGGATAGAAACTGGGGGCAACGTCAGAGCGCGTCATCCGATCGCGGTTGTAGAAATCTTTCGTCTTTGCCGCGACCGAGCGAGCTCCTATTTCGGAAACAGGCCCGCGCGCCCTGCGGCCGCGTTGCCGGTGAAATGCGTGACATGGGGTTGCCCGTCCAACCACGCTGGAACATCGACATTTTCCAGAATGATCAACTGAAGGTTGGGCGGCATTGCCGAAAACGCCTTAAATGCGCGATCCTTCAAGGGAGTGCTTGCGATCGCACTATCGCCCGCATCCGAGGGGTCGCGATAGGTGATGAACAGCGAGTCCAAGATCAGGAAGCCCGGATGAGCTCGAGCGCGATCCCTGCAAAACTTCATCAGCGAGATACTGAACGCGCCGTGGAGTAAGGCCCTGACACCCTTGCCGTTCGCCGCCCTCGCCTTTCCGCTGACCGAGATGTCCATTTTGGGCAGTTCGAAGAATACGCGCTGGGCGTCCGGGAATTGCCAGGACTGGAGCTCGGCCTCGACCACCTGACTGAACTGGTCGAGCGTTGCTCCATCGAGCTGCTGCTGTGCGACGATGGTGCTGCTGTCATAACCTGGACTGACACCGAGTTCGGTGCGCTGTGCGAAAAGCGCATCGCGCCGGCGCACGAGCTCGAGGCTCTTCTGCAAGTTTAGCTTGCGCGCGATGACGGCACTGGCGCGCGAGCGAATCGTTTGAACCGCAGGCACTTCGCGAAGAATGTCCTCCTGAAGGCTATTCATCAGCGGCAGCAGCTCGCGCATGCGGGCCGTCCGCGCTCCCCTTTCCGCTTCAAGCGCCTCAACCGTTTCCCCTAGCTCGGCAGCGCGTTCGCGAACATCGGCAATCTCAGCCTCTGCAGCCGTTCATCCCCGAATCAACTGTCGTTGATTTGAAGGACATCTTGCGCCACGACATCGACGGTCATAAACAAGCAGCCGAACGACCACCCTGCCCTGGTCGGGTCCGATCAATCCGCTATGAGCGACGAACCGCTACGCCCCGGCGAGGCTGTCCTGGCACGTGAGCGCGGCCCGCTTAGCCATGTTTGCGAGCACGCAGGCTGCGGCAAGGATGCAGGCGGGGGGTTTTGCCAGGCCGAAGCAGCCGTCGCACTGGTTCTACTACGAGCACCGAAGCGAAGGGGAGCAATTCCTTTGAGGAACACAGTTCCGGCGATATGAGCCTGCCCGATTGCCGCGCCTTCTGAGAGATATTCTTTGCGCTCGACATAGGAGAAGTGGAGGTTCATGTTTTAGAGGATGCGAATATCATACGTGGTGGAAATCCTTCCGTGACCGTCAAAAAGTCGACAGGCAAACAGTCGAGTTCGCCCTCACCTGAAGAAACCAAGGCTAAGTCCGACAGTGATGCTGGAAAGCCCGATATCATTCGTAACGTAGAATGGCTTTTAAAGAACTGGCGCAAAGCGATGGTTCCAATCCTAGCAGTCTGCGTTTATTGGGTGCTTCCTGAGGGTTGGTCGCATCGAAGCGATCTCTGGCATTGGCTCTTCCCAGACAAGATCGGCGAATTTGCAGTCAACGTCACAAACAGCACGAATGCTACATTCACAATAACCAATTCGACCGAATTGTTCGTGTGCAGTCCAGGCGCAGCTGGAACAAAGAAGCGGCTTGAGACCGGTATAATGAACTTCTTGGGCAAGAATCTCACAGTTGGACCCAAAGGGTCCGCCACCTTTCAGGCGAAACTCGCAAACGAACAAAAATGGCCGTCGCTCGCCGCGCCTGAAGAGAATTATTTGCAAATGTTTATTCCCGCTAAGCCGCATCTGATCGCGCAAGAAGTTATTCTAAAGCGGTCGCTATTTAGTGGGGACATGCAAGTGGAAATTACCGGGCACCCGCAATTCCCTCCGTGTAGTTGGTAAGCGGATCTCCCACTTCATGCTCGAGCATCTAAGGTTGTTCGTCCCTGAAATCCTGTAACGATGCGTGCCGCAGATCCTCCTCGCCGCGCAGGTGCTTCACGCGACCGATCAGTCCCGGCTTAACCCATTGTGTCGCCGGCCGCCTGATGCCTTTCGGTGCCGGCCCTGTGTGCTCTTGCACGCGCTGCCAGAGGCGTTCGCGCATCTCCCGGTTCAAGCTGATGAATGCTGATCCGACATAGCGGCCAGTCCCGCGCTCAGCCATGAGGGCGAATGCCCGCTTGCCGGGTTCCCGCTCGACGCCAAGCAGATCGTATTCGTCGATCGCGTAAGACTTGATCTTCAGCCATGCCGTCGAATTGCCACTCCGATAGACGCTATCCTTGCGCTTCGAAACCATGCCCTCGAGCCCGGCTTGGTCGATCAGGTGAAAGACAGCCGCTCCTGTGCCCGGCAGCGCCTCGCTGAACTGGATTCTGCCACCGGCCGGGATCATCGCCCGAAGGACATCGCGGCGGTCTTCCAGTGGCATGTCGCGCAGATCGTGGCCATTGAGGTGCAGAAGATCGAAAGCGACAAAATAGAGGTCGTGCTGGCGGCGCGTGATCGCCTTGCGCAGCGCTGCGAAGTCCGACAGGCCGGTGGCGTTCAGCACGATGATCTCGCCGTCGATGATGGCGCTTTCGACATCGAGGGCGGCAGCTGCCTTGGCGAGATCGCGATATTTCGCCGTCCAGTCCAGACCACGCCGGGTGAAGATGCGCACGCCGCTCCCGCCCCTGACAATCTGTGACCGGTAGCCATCGAACTTGACCTCGTGAATCCAGTCGTCGCCCTCAGGAGGCTTCTCCACCAAGGTCGGCATCAGCGGCTCGATGAACTTCAAACGCATACGCAGGACTCGCAAAACACGCAATTCAATTAGCTTTAACTAAAATAGTTCCGGAACTTTCAACGCACCAGCGTGTTCGCTCGACCATGAAGAACGATCCCGAAGCCCGCGAGGCGTTGCGGTTGATACGAGCGACGATAGAGGAGCATTGTCCGCTGGCGTGCTGCCGAGCGAGGAAGCGGTGAACGGCCTCTATGGGCCTACCTTGCTTGATGAAGCGGAAGCCATTGCCGTCGCAATCGTCGCTACTATCGACAAGGTGAAGTTGCGCGTGACGATGAAACCGCCGGCACCAAACATCAAAGCATAGTCCAAACAGGGGATTCAGATTTGCCCGCTAGATTCTCGGAATGGACGCGATCTTCGACGACATCGCAGCAGCGCTCAGAGAGCCACAGGCAAGCGCTTGGCCCAGATGCGCGCCTTCGCTCTCGATCTTTGCCGGCAAGCTGTTAGCTGTTCCTTGGGCCTCGCTATCGGCCTTGGGATAGGCGTCGGGATAGCCATCGCAGGTTAACTTCACATTAGCTCTAACTAAATCTCTCTGGACTCTTTTTACCAAGGGAAGCATTCTGCCGGCGGGGAGAGTGGGACTGTGGGCAAAGTCCAGCAACAGAACAATATTGGCGCCGACCAGGCTAACCGGTGGCACAAGAACGCCGGGAAGCGGCGGAGACGCGGATTTTGGCGGCTCGAATATCTGTTCGCGCTGCTCCTGGTGCCACTTGCCGTTATCCTATCTCAGAACCCTGGCCTCATCGGCGCCGCTCCCAGCCTCATGCAGCTCCCTGACGGCGCGGAGGAAGCAGCAACTCCAAGCGTCGGTCTCTTTTCCAAGGGCATTGGCTGCAACATCAAGGGCAATATCTCGATCAACACCGGCGAGCACATTTATCACGTCCCCGGCCAGGAGCATTATTGGGAAACGAAGATCAGCCCTGAGTATGGCGAACGCTGGTTCTGCAGCGAGGCCGAAGCGCGCGCGGCTGGCTGGCGCAAGGCAAGGCGATGAAAGCAAAATTGACGAATGCTGAGGAAATGGCCCATTCAGTGGGCATCAATCCGAAGGTGTTCCGACGAGCGCTTCGCGCACAGCACTTCGAGTGGCATAGCCGATACTCCGCTTGGACGGTGGACATCGACAGTGCGGAGCACGTTGCGATGCAAAGCGTGCTGGCCGCGTTGCTGGCCAATAGAGGCCCGAAGATCGTGGCACCGTCAACCGGTCCCAAGGCTGTGCCTACTGCGATCCTTAAGCCAGGTTGGTACAATTACATTGTGGCCGAAACCGTCGATGAGGCACTGCCGGGCATCTATGAGTGGCGCATCGATGGTGTGGGCACCTACATTGGCAAGTATACGTCAATCAGGCGCCCTAAAGTCGAATACTCGAACAACGTGCTCAAGATTCTGAATGGCTGGCCCTATCGGCCTCAGAAGCCTGATAGCTTCCGACGGATACATCGCGAGTTAGTCGCTGCGCATCGCGAAGGTCGTGGGATCACTCTAACGATCTTGGAAAATGTGGAACCGTCTCTCCTCACAAAACGTGAGCGCGAGCTAATCGCCGAGCGAGGCACGTTGAACGGCCAGACCACCGCGCATTGACCGACCTCAGAGCGTCGCGGGTGAAGTGCGCTTCGGTTGCGATCCCGCGGCGGCAGGTTGGTAGTGGTCATTCGGATGTTTTCCTTGAGCAGCCTTCTTAAGCACACGGCTGTGCGATCGGGCACCTTTGCTATTCAGATGAGAGCCGAAATGCTATTCGAGCTGACGGAGGGCAAATGGCAGATTTTGTTGCTATTCTGAAAAAGGCGCTCGACAAGCACGGTGACGAGACGCCCGAAAAGCGTACGCGCATCTATGACAGCGTTGGTTCGATGCTGGCCAAGAAGCTGGCCGAATATTCGCCGCCGCTGGCCGCCGAAGCCATAGCGGGGCATAAACGCTCTCTGGAGGACGCCATTGCGAGCGTCGAGCGCGAGTATACCAAAAGTGTGCTGGAAGCTGACCCTCTTGCTGAGCTGGAACTCATCTTTTCGTCAATTGATCGAAACAAGTACCATCCAAGCCACGCGCGCATGCCTATGAAGACGGAGCCGGCGTGGCAACGGCCTGCGCGGTCTAAACCAAGGAATAAACCTCCGCCTGAACTAGACCAGCAGGTAGCTGAGACCGTCTTAGAGATTGGTGGCATTTCTCCGGATTACGTGCCCAGCAAGCCTAGTTCGCCTAGTTCGCCTAGTTCGTCTAAGCCGCCAGAGCCTACCACGACAGCAGGTCCTCACTATCAAATACGCGGAGGAAAACTAGCGAGTTCCCTGTCACCTCCGGGTGATGCCGAAATTGAAATGCAGCGAAAATTACACTCCAACCTTAAAGCCGCAGTTCGCGACGCCGTTGCTCTTATACCAAGCATCAAAAATCGATTTCCGGAATTGTCGCGAACGGTAGAGGCTTATGAGCAGATAGTAGATTGCGAAACTGAGCAACTCGACGTTGTTAATCTTTGGTCGGTCGGTGGTGCGCTGTACGGCTTCGAAAGTGCGTATCGGAGTCAGAATGTAATAAGGACTCTTTCCGAGCCGATTGAGCCACAGATAGAATCCGCTCTTCACAATATTGCGAGGTTGCACGGCGCATTTATAATGGGCTTTGAGGAGGGTCGTGACCTCGTTAGCAGATCTGATGCTTTTATGCACGAGGAGGAGCTTGTTAACAGTCTCCGTGAACCCGGCGACAAGCTTATAGCAATATTCTCGGAGAACGCAGACCTCGTTGAAGCTCGGACTCGTGCCGTTACCAAGCCGATCGCAGATTATGTTCACGAATTTGGGTGGACGGGGACTCGCACGGGTTATGCCGCACACATTATTGTCAAAAACGGCATTCTTGCCATTCTTCGAGCCTTAATTGGGAAACCAACTTCGGCGCTGGATGCGGCCGGCAAAGTAATGACGTTAGGTGCTATAGTCGGTGGCGTTAGCAACGCGGAGTTTGCCCGGGTAGCGTTGCCTATCCTTTTAAGGAACGCATCAACAATTCTCGCGTTCGTCAATCACTCTCCAGAATTTCGGGCTTACGTAGAATGGGCGCTCGCAGTCTTACATGAAGACAGAAAATAGCTCTATAGGCGCCATGCCCAAATTCCTAATTTTGCGGATATTAGGACCGAAGCCGCCCTATGCCGTCCGCCTTATCCGAGGGCCAAGGTTTACGCGATGCTACGCAACCTATCCACTAGCGGATGCCGCGTGCGCCCCACTGAATGGAATAATATTCCGCCTTTTCGGCGCAGGTTGGCAACCTTTCCTCCACGATGACGTTCGGAAGGGATGATTGTTGCATACGATCGACGTAGCGTGAGGAGATAAGAATATGAACTTCAAAATTCTCGCTATGGGCGCGATAGCGCTCACCATGATAACTGGAACTGCGCTGGCGGCTTCAAGCGGAGGAACATCCGCGCTCGACGATCCGGCAAAGATGTCGCCGTTCTTCACCGATGCCGGCATGAAAACATTGAGGTCGGAAGCGGATTTCAAGACCGCATGGATGTCCATGAAGCCAGACGAACAGAAGGCGGTGTTGAAAGACTGCGGCGATACCACGATCAACAAATCGCATGCAGATTTCTGCGCGATGGCCAAGAAGATGGGTGGCTGAAACTGCGTGAAAGGCGGCGCGAAAACGCCGCCTTTCTGGCCACAGACGCGTGTCCTTATCGAGCCGTTTGAAGGTACCGGTAAGAGCGCCTATGGTGCCTCGAATGGAGGCCGGCAATGGCGTTCACCGTTATTTGGTATGGAAGACAGGGCATCATCGACCAGGAGACTTTTGACACCGAAAAGGTGGCCAAAGATCATGCAATTGCCATGTTCCAGACCCGAAGGGGTGACGATGGCGTCGTATGCGTTGAAGTTCGCAAGGACAACGGCGCCGTCGTGTTTAGTCACGCGGAAAACTAGCGACGTTTCTTAATGGATGCCCCGGAACCGCATTTTGGTCTCGGCCTCCCTCCGGGCATTGGCGAGACGTCTTGCAGCGTTTGCGGCGTTATCGGAGCGCAGGCTGGCAGACGTCGTCTCGTAAGCTGGGAATGCTGTCAACGTGATTTCCCAACAATCAATGTCCTCTATGGTGCGCAGCGGCAATTGTGCGCGCAAGCGAACTTCGAGGGTTGCGCTGGTCTGACATTGATCTCGACAAAGCGACGGTCACGATCCGCCAGCGCGCTGACGCCTACCATGAAATCGGATCCCCGAAATCGAAGAAGGGACGCCGCACAATACCCCTCCCGCCGAGTTTGTGAAAGTGCTGAACAAAAGGACTGCCCGACCGGCGATCTCGGGCTTGTGTTTCCGTCAGGCACGGGCAAGGTCGAGTTCTATGCGAACATCACAAAACGCTGGTTTTACCCTGCCCAGCTCGATGCCGGGGTCACGATCGACACAGGCAAAAAGGACGCCAAAGGCAATCCGGTACTCAAGCCGAAATATTCCGGCCTTCATTCATTGAGGCACTACTACGCGTCGTGGCTAATTAACCGTCCGGAAGATGGCGGACTTGGGCTGCCCGCAAAGTTGGTGCAGGAGCGGATGGGCCATAGCTCGATTCAAGTCACGTTGGACACATACAGTCACCTTTTCCCATCGGGGTGACGATGCAGGTGCCATGGATAACGCGGCTGCGACTCTTCTGAATTAACAACCGTTGCCATGCGCTTCGATTGATTACGATAGCAACATCAGAGCAACATGTTGGCAAAATAGCGTGTTATTACAATGGCTTTAAAAAGACTCTGACTCCGTTAGTCCTGGTTCGAATCCAGGTTCCCCAGGCGAATTAGATGCCCCGCTAGGGTCGGCTACTCGCCAGAGCTCAATCTCACAGCTTTCGCGATGCTATTTGTCTCGCGATCGCCCAAAATTGCGATATACGACAAATGGGCGAAGTGACTTTGACCACCTACCAGGAGCGAATACTTGAGCGTTCAGAACGAAGCCGCGACGGCCGATCTCGTCGGGCTGACGGCAGACATTGTCTCTGCCTATGTTAGTGCTCGTTTTAGCACTTAACATTGCCCTGGCTGCATCCGCGCTAGATAGTCCAGCAATTACGCTTTCAATCCCAATATTGACGATCACAATTGCAATAATGTCATTCGCGAACGCAACCCTAATGAGGTATATTTGCTTCTGTTTATGTTTTTCTTTTTATTTTACATAACGTTTGGCATGTATTATCTCTTTAATGCCCAAAATATTCTAACATGGAATGTTTTTGAAAACATCCCAGAAATATCACAATCAAATAAAGAGTCTATCCTAGCACGTTTTTTAAGGTGGTACTTTGAAATCTCTACCGATATCTGGGGAGAAATAATGCTCGTTGCCTCGGATCCGGCCTAGCTGTTGTTCCGCAATTGTTGAGTTTTTTTATTAGCGGCTTGTTTGGATGCGGAAAACTTCCTATTTTGGTGTCAAAGGTCATAAAGATTCCCATATTAACACTGATTAAGTTTAATTGCGGATTCGCCGCATTCGCGTTATCGGCAGAACTTTTTAGACTATATAGTATTGGCCCGCGCTCTACCGATGATTATTTTGATGCCGTGACCTTTCCATCGTTCTTTTTATCCATTTCCTTCATTTTGGCCGCATTTTACTCGTGGTCACGACATCTATTACGACTATTGATGAAAAAAGGTTCGACTGGAACCTTGAAGCGAATGCTGGATCACATGACAAGGTTTACGAACCGACAGATAGAACCAGAGACCAAAGCACAACAAGCTGCAAAGACCCTGCAGGGCGTCACCGCGGCATTCGGCGCTCTCGCCCGCGACCACGAGAAGCCGGAGCTCGCGGCAATGGTATTGGACCGTCTTGGGATTTCCCTAGCCGACCTTCAACGTGCCCGAGCGGACACCGACGACCGCGAGTAACCCGATCCTACCCAACGTGCGATCGGTACAGCCGAGGTCAAGCCGTATGCAGATATCTTGAATTGTGCACCAGGGAAGGTCTGCTTTCGGAATGACGAGAGCGCTGCCAGATAGTGGATATAGGCGCTTTCCTGACGGGCAGCTTTGGGGCCGTATCCGAACTGTCAGGTTTCGGCCGGCATCTGCGGCAAGCTGCCGTTCTCCAGCCGATCTCATTGCGTTCATTAAGATCGGCCAGCCCGCCGCCCGAAAGCGACCATATGCTGTGACGACGATGCTGATACCGGTGCGCATCACGCATCGTCGCACAGCACGCAACATCGGGAATCCCCATCGGACTCGTCTGTCCCGATCAATCCACTAGGTGGTGCGTATCTAAGACCACAAGAGCCGAAGGCGCATCCTTCCCGCGTCGTCCTCATAAGGTTCTATTGCCCTCACAGCGCCGTTTGGAGGTCCAGCATCAAGCTGGGTTGCGATATCACCGTTGCAAATCATTGCTGTTCGAGCGCCAATTTTCTCAACATTGTCGATTGTTTCTTCGCCACCTAACAAGATCGAGTGCTTGTAAATTAGGTGCGTGTCCTTTTCTATGGCGCCCAATTTTTTATGCGCCAAGATTGTCATTTCATCGTAGGGATTTTTGGATGAAGCAAGAAACTCTATTTCCAGGAATTCTTGAAACGAATCCGCAATTACTTGAGCGGTCATCGAAAGGCAATCTAAGAAATAAATAGGGGATCGCTCTCGATTTGTTAGAGAAGACGTGCGGTATGCATACTGGTCTCCCCACGCGCTCTCTCCAAAGCACCAGAAATCCGAACATCTCCCTGCCCATGCGAATTTCCAGTTCTCTTCTGAGTTCCAGGCACGCAACCCATTGTTGTTTCCGCAATCTATCCCAAATAATCTAAAGTATCCGTCATATGTTTCGACACCGTTGCTGAATTTCAGCAATTCATGATGTTGGCCTGGCAATAAAATACCATCTCTATGAAAAAAAGAACTTATAAGTCCGGCATCGCAAGCAGGATGAAATTTCACGTTAGCTAAGCTGACAAGATTCGCCAGGACGTTGTTGATCATGGAATCTTTCCATCCACTGTGACAGAGTCTACGTTTTGTCCTATTCGAGACGAAAGGCCGCCGCCGATCACACTGTTAGACCGTCCAGGCATGTCTTGCCATCCCCCAGGTGGCTGAGCAGTGCCCGTTAGAGCTGAATCTGGAACGTGACCAACTTGTCCTTGGTAGGGGGATCCGGCTCGGGCCGCGTTTAGCCGTTCCGCTCTTGCCAGGGCACTGGATTGGCTCCGGAGCAAGCCGGCTGTAGATCTTACCGTCGTTGGCCCGTTTGCGTTTAACCAGCCATTCGTACGCTGAGCATATTCAACTACCGCATCACGCTCTTCCTTGGTCATTCCATCAGTTGAGATGTTATATGTATTGGTAGCGCGCGGCGATTGCACGGTGCGCATTGATTGAGGCGTACAAGCATTTGCAGGCTGAAGCTCGCCACTTTCGTATGCATTGAGCGTGTCTCTTGCCGCCGATAGACGGGCCCCAGCTGCGGCCGGCGAGTTCGGGTTTGTAAGGGATTGCGGCGTCTTGTAGTCGCGGTTGTATCTTGTGTGAATCTCGGATTCGACGCCAATCGCCTCGTCGTTTACTGCCTTGGTTTCTTCGGCTGCGCGGGCCTCAGCTTCGGTCTCAGTACCCCGCGTCTCGGAAGGTTCCGCTTCAACGGCGGGCGCAGCCTGATGCCCATTTGGATCGCTCTTATTGACCGGATCATTCAGGGCATAGGCGTACCGGTTGGTGCCAACGCCGTCCTTGGTCGGGTCCCAATCATCGGGCGAGATAAACCTGCCCAGCACTGGATCCATGTACCGCGCGTTAAGATAGAGCAGTCCGGTCTCGGCATCGAAGCGCTCGCCGATATAGCCCTTTTGCGTCTGGAAGCCGGTGTTGAGCTGTTCGCCGTAGGTGGCGTAGCTGGTCTGCTCGTAAATGGCGCCCGACATGTCGGTGACCATGCGCACCGAGGCCAGATGCTCGCGGTGCAGGAAGTATTTCGTCGTGCCGACAACCTTGATGTCGGGATGCGGATAGCGCGTGTAGATCTCCCCGCCCGGTGTCGCCGGATTGATCTCGACATCGGCGTCGGGATAGAGCGTCGTGGCGAAGCTCGATGTTTTCGTCGCCCGCGCTCCGTCAGGACCATAGGCAAGGTTGACGGTGTTGGAAGCAAGGCTGACCGTCTTCAGCCGGTTGGCCTCGTCCGAGGCGAGCGTGCGGCTGCCGTCTGAGGTGAGGTTGCCATTGGCATCATAGGCCATCGCATTGGCGCCGACGCTGACAGGTGCGTGCGGACGAGCTGCGCTCGCCGAGGGGTAGACATAGCTGCCGGCCACACGCGTGCGTGAGAGCATGTTGTCGTTGGCGGCATAGACGAAGGTCTCGCTCAAGCTGGTGTTGCCCAGATTGGTGCTTGAGGTCAACCGGTCGGCGTTGTCATAGCCATAGGTCCAGCTGCCGGAGGCAGTGAGCCCCGTGGTGCCGGTGATGCGGCCAAGATTGTCACGCGCATATTGCTCATCGAGGAGAACGGTCGCGCCCTTCGAGGTAGTGATGCGCGTCACCCAGCGCCGTGTCGGTGAGTAAGTGAAGCTTGTCTTCACGCCATTGGCGTAGGTGATCTCCTTGGTCTGGCCATCGGCTTCGTAGACGGTCGAGGTGATGTAGCCGGGTGCCGAGTAGAGCTTGTTGCCGGCGGTGTATTGCAAGGGGTTGGTCCAGGTGCCGAACCACAGATCGCCCGGCTGGTAATTCTTCAGGATGGTCTGGCCGGACCTGTCGTGGATATCGACCGTGGTGTGCGTCAGGCCGGCAATGGTCGTGTCATGCCGGCCGAGCTTGCCAAGCCCGTCATAATTGTAGCTGTGCGTCGCCGCCGCATTGGTCGAGGTGGTGAGCTGGCCGATATTGTACCAATAGCTTGGAGCCGCCTGGTCATAGGTGTTCTGGGTCAGCACAACCGGGCTGCCGCCGGGTGCCGTTGCCGTCTTCAGCGTCAGCCGGTCCATCTGGTCGTAGCTGAGATTGGTGACCGTGCCCCTGGCATCGGTTTGTTTGATCAGCCGGTTGGCGGCATCGTAGGTGTAGGTCCAGGTGCCAAGATCGGGATCCGACGCCGACAGCCGGTTGCCGAGCATGTCGTAGGTGTAGGTCCAGGTCGAGCCGCCGGGATCGGTAAGGCCGATCAACCGGCCAAGCACGTCGAAGGTGCGGGTTTGCGCCAGCTGAAGACCGGCGAAGTCACGAACCACGCCCGCGACATCGCCGCGCGTCGACCATACCGTCCGGGTCTGGTGGCCGAGCTCGTCGGTCATTGTCGTGCCATGCAGTCGCGGGGTGGTGGTGGGCGCGGTGGTCAGGTCGTTGAGATAGCTGCGCTGGCTGCCATCCGGATTGACGGTCTTCGTCAGCCGGTCGGCCCAGTCGTAGCTGTTGGTGGTCCACTGCGCCGTCTCGCCGACGAAGCGGGTGAAATCCGTGCGCAAGACATTGCCGCGTGGATCGTAGCCGGTATCGGCAATGCGCCTTGGCCCAGCAGCCGTCTCTCCGGGCATTTCCACGTGGTAGACCCGGCCAAGCCCATCGTACCAGGAGATGGTAAAATCCTCCCCCGCTCCATTGGGGAGCGGCGTGTATTTGATCAGCGCCTGCGCCCCGGGATTGCCCTCGCTGACAAACTGGTTCCTGACATAGGCGCCAGTGACGCTCTGCGAGATCTGGTACGGACGGCAGAACGGATCGTAGGTGAAGGTTTTCACCAGGCCGTTGAAGTCGGTCCTGGTCGCAGGCAGGCCGCAGACAGAATTGTAGGTGGCGGTCGAGACAAAGCGCGTATCGGCGGTCTGCCCGCCCGTCGCGAAGTAACGCGGCGCCCGCTCGGTTACCGGGTAGAGGTGATAGGTGGCGTCATAGTCCCATTCGGTCTTGTGGCCGAGGCCGTTGGTGGCCGAGATCTTGTTGCCATAGGCATCATAGGCAAAGTACTGGTTCACTGTCTTGGTCAAAGCCGGATCGCCGAAGGTCAGCACCCAGGTCAGATTGCCCTTGGTCGGCACCGCCCAGACGTCGGTATTCCCGTCATAGTAATTGTGCTTGTAGCCGACATAGGGATCGGTGCTGGTCAGGCCGGCATGCGTCCGCTCGGCAATCAGGGCGGAGACGATGTAGGCCGATGTGTTGGGCGAGAAGAAGCGCTCGGTCCAGGTCTCGTCGCCGCTGGCGTCCGTGCGGCCATAGTCCTTGAGGCTGACGACATTGTTATAGGCGTCAAAGCCGCGCTCGACCCGGAGCGTGCGCGAAACATTCTCGATGAACGTCGTGTCGGTCGCCGTGTTCTGCACGGTGTAAGGTTTTGCCGCCGTGTTGACCGCATAGGTCTCGGCCACCTGTTTGTGCACCGTGCCCGCGCCATCCTTCCACACCGTCAGCGACGGCAGGCCGTAGCTCGCCAGATCCTGGCGATAGGTGGTCGTCACCGTCGAGGGCGCCGTCTCGCCATTGGCCAGCGGCCTGGTCTCGACGATCGAGGCGAAGCCCAAAAACTTGCGCGCCGCCGGGTCATACTTGCCGCCGGCATATTGATAGGTGCTCACCGCCGTCTGACCACGTCCGTCGCTGACGGAGAGCTTCGTCACCGCATGCACCACCTGCGGCAGGTAGTTGTTCGTCCAGGTCGAGGACGGCGTGTACTCGGCCGCGACCGTGCCGCCGAGCTCCGTGGTGATCTGCTTCAGCAGGTTCGGGTTGCCTGTCCCGGCGTTCGAGATGAACATATTGTTGTAATCGGTGAAGTCCGGCAGGCCGTCGCCGTTGAAGTCGCCGACGACCGTGCCGGCGCTCAGCGCGACCGGCAGCGTGAACTCAACCGGCGTCAGCGCCGTCGACGACGGACGCAGCGAGAAAACCCGCACAGGGCCGGTTCTGTAAGGCTGGGTCGTGATGGTCCCGCCGATGGTGATGACGGACGCCCTGCCGCTGTTGTCGAAATCGCGAAGCACCGCGGTCGGGCCTGGGAGAGATCCAACGCTGTAGCTCTTGAATCCCGTCCCGGTCGATAGCCAAACAGTGGTGCTGCCGTTGGTGCCGTTGTACTGAACAACGTCCGTCGCGCCGTCGCCATTGACGTCAGCCAAGACGCAACTCCCCGGTGTTCCTGACCCACTGGAGCAGGAAATAGGAAACGAGGTTGCGCCTGGTTGCCAGGTGCCGTTAGAAAGCACGCCCTTCGTTGACGTTCCGCCGGGATTCCAGATGAGCGGCTGTTGTTTGCCGTTGCCGAGAAAATCGCCGACGCCGTAGACACGATAATTGGAACTGTAGGCGTTCAGGGTATCAACACCGTCACCATTAGTGTCGGCGATAATAGGGTCGGGTGATGGTGGGTTGGTTGAGAATCCCCCACATACCGCTTCGTAACCGACGGGTGCAGGCCTACAGGAAACTTTAGTCAGCCCCAACGAAGTGTTTGTTTCAACGATGGAATTGTGTGGCGTGTAGGTTGTGCGACCGGTGTGTCCGTCTGTATAGGCAGTTACTAGCGTATCAGCGAAATCCAAGGTGTTCTTGGTTGCTATGAACCGGCCGGGCTGAGAGAAGAAGGTGGGATTATCAGGACCCACATAGTTAGTTGTGTCGAGCAGCAATGAGATGGTTGCACTTAACGCACCGCTCGAGTTGAACTTGTAAATGTATTTGGTACGCTGCATGGCGGGGCAAGGACCTTGACTAGGTGTACATGTATCCACCTGTGTGATCTTGTCGCCGAAGATCTCGTCCCGGCCGTCGAGATCCAGATCGCCAACCTGATTCGGCGCTCGCTGGTTTCCGAACGAAACGGCCGTGCTCGCGTATACCCCATCGGTATTCTGATAGGTCATCTGGGCAATGATCTTTGACGTGCCGCCGGTGATGGTGCCATCAGCGGTGCCGGTGGCGTCGGTGCCGTAGCGGGTGACCTGGGTCAGCCGGGAGGTGTTGGAGAACGGCGCCTGGTCGTAGGTCAGCTTGTAGGCGCCGCGCACGGCACCGTTGACGAGCACGCCGATCGTCTTGATGCGCTGGCTGGTCTCGGAGATGTCGCGGCCATTGCCCATCAGGATCATGTCTGGACGGGCCTCGTAGTAGAATTTCATGACATTGCCGTTGTAGACGACGCTGTCGGGATAGCAGACCGGGCTGGCCGGACAGCTATAGTTGTAGGTGACCGTGTTGCCATTGGTGTCGGTGACCGAAGTCAGCAGCCAGCGATAGCTCATGGCCAGGTCATAGGCCGGCGTGCCGGCAGTTGGTGTCAAATTGGCGACCGCCGCCACCGAGCGGAAGGTCGACACGGTGCCGTCGCGATCCGTCACCTTCCACTCATTGGTGGCGCTGTTGAGCGCAATGCGGCGATAGCTCTCATTCTCGATCGCATGCGTGCCGCCGGTCGCGCAGGAGGGCGAGACCATGCCGGCGACGCAGGCCACCATGGCCTGGCCGTCGAGCAGATAGATGTCGTTGGCATCATAGGCCGGCATGCCAAAGCCGGGTGTTGCCCGCTCGATGACATCGAAGCCATCGAGACCCCAGGCATAGCCCAGCCAGCCCTGATAGAGGCCGCCGAGCTTGGTCTTGCGCGAGGAATTGTAGTTGAGCGCGATCTGCGGCTCGATGCCGTGGAAGTCGGGAACGTCGATGCCGACGGCATAGCCGAGATTGCCGTTGCCGGAAGCCTTGGGCAAATCGACCTTCGGCGTGCCGACCGCTTCGGGATCGCCGCTGGTCGTGGTCGTTGTCGCGGCAGCCATTGCCTGCGCCGCCGGCTGCTTGGGTGCGGCCTCAGTGTCTGTGGTCTTGGCCGCCTTGCCGGTTGGCTTCGTCGCAGTCGTCTTTGTATCGGCGGCCTTGGTGCCATCCGTAGTGTTGGTGCCCTCGCCGGCTGCCTTGGCGTCGGCCGGCTTGGCGCCGACCTTGGCCGCCGCATCGGGACTGCTGCCGGTTCCTGATGAACCATCTCCGGTAGACTGCGCCGACGATGAACTCGACGGACCGCCCGCGGCCTGTCCGCCGGCTCCCAGCGCCGCCCCGCCATTGCCGTAACCGGCGGCAGAGTTCCCTGCAGTCGCGGAAGAGCTTTTGCTCTCCTGCGCGAGTGCTGCCATTCCTGCACTTCGGCTAATATAAGAGAAGGCAGAAATATCCGCGCCGACGACACTCGCAGCAAGCACTGCCGCGCCAACAAGCAACCGTTTCATGAGTCCCCCAAGCCAAGTTGCTTATCGGTACTCGCCTTTCAATTTCGGGATACGACACCACCCAGTCATAAACTGAATATCCACAGACATTTTTTTAAAGACGGCAGACATTGTCCCTGCCGATGTCAGCCCATAATTCCCTGCCCGTCTCTAGGTTGCCAGACCTCATCGCATCGATCCATTCGTCGCTGGCAGGCCTTGGTCAGCCGATGTGGGCGAGCCGCCCACACAGGAACCCGCCATCAATCCGAAAAACTCTGCAACGTCGGATTACATCATCTGCCTGGAAGACGGGGAGAAGTTCAAATCGCTAAAGTGTCATCTCGCGGTACACCACCGGCTCTTTCCAAACGAATACCGCGACAAGCAGGGATTGATTCCAGATTACCTGATGGTTGCGCCGAACTACGCCGTCCAAAGATCTTCGCTCGCGAAGGCAGCAGGGCTCGGACGTAAAACGCAGCCTGCCCCGGCTCAAAAGGTGCCTGCCAAACGCAAGCCTAGGTGCTTGCTGAAGAATGGCTGTCCGGGCATCAGCCTAGGGCCCGTGATCAAGCGCAGTAGCCAATCGAGACCGGGGCTAAGCCCTCGACTGAGCGTCGCCAATAGCAGAAGAGTACTGCGTCGATAGTGGGTTTCACGATGTAGCGGTCTTCCGACTCGAACCCCCGATCGTGAGCGGACGCCTCCATGATCAAGTCTGTCCCACGGCGTAACTGGAGGTACCAATCTCCTTCATCAGTACGCGTAATTCGGCTGGAGGAGTAAGGCAGAAAGTTCGAAAAGCTTCCAGAAACCCCAAGCGATTTGGCCGTATCGAACTGCCATCACGTCGTAAAATGGCAGGCGGCAAGGCTTGATTGACTGATTGTCGCCGCCGGCAAATCTTGACCGGGAGGCGCTATTGCCGGCGTGTCTTGGTCAGCGAATCGTTCGAGGCACTGGAAATGAGCCAATCGCAGATCCCAGCAGCGCCGCCCGGATGGCTGCCGGACGCGTGGCTGCGCAACGCACGGCTGGTGTCGGGCCTTGTGCTGATGGCGTTCGTGACGCTGCATTTCCTGAACCATGCGTTGCTCCTGATCTCGCTTGACGCAGCGGACAAGGGGCGCGCGGTGTTCCTGCTGATCTGGCGCAACCCCGCCGGGACGCTGCTCCTCTACGGCGCGGTCGCCACGCATCTCGTTCTGTCGCTACTTGCGCTCTACGAACGCCGCACGCTGGTCATGCCGGTGCGGGAGTGGGCACAGATACTGCTCGGCCTCGCCATCCCGCTTCTGATTGCCGAGCACGTGGTCGGCACGCGTGCCATGCACGCCCTCTATGAGGCCAACGACAATTACGAGTTTGTGGTGCGCTCGCTATGGATCCTGACACCGCAGGTCGGGGTGCGGCAGGCGATCGCGGTGGTCGTCATCTGGGCACATGGCTGCCTCGGCCTCTACTTCTGGCTGCGCTATCGGCGGTGGTATCCGCGCACCGCCTCGGCCCTGCTGGTCCTGGCGGTGCTGGTTCCGGTGCTGGCGCTGCTCGGTTTCGCTAGCGCGGGAAAGGAGGTCTCGGCGATGGGACCGCCTGAGTCGCAGCCCATCGAGCCAGCCCTTTTCGACCGGGCGATGGCGACCAAGGAGCGCATGGACAGCAGCATCTATGCCAGCTTTGCGGGACTGATCGTCCTGGTGCTGGCGGCGCGCATCGTTCGCGACCGCATCGAGCGGCGCAACCTGATCGAGGTGCGCTATGCCGGCGGGCGCAAGGTGCGCATTCCGCGCGGCTACAGCGTGCTCGACGCCAGCCGGCTGGGCGGCATCGCGCATTATGCCGTGTGCGGCGGGCGCGGACGCTGCTCGACCTGCCGCATCCGCGTGCTCGACGGCCTGGCCGAGCAGCCGGCGCCCGGTCCGATCGAAGCGGCGACCCTGCGCCGCATCGCGGCGGACGGCGATGTGCGGCTCGCCTGCCAACTCAGGCCGCGCCGCGATCTTCGCGTCGCGCCGCTGCTGTCGCCACCGGTCACGGCGGAGAGCCCGCTCGCCGCAACCGCCGGCGATCCAGGCCACGAGAAGGTCGTGGCCGTGATGTTCTGCGACATGCGCGGCTTCACGGCGATGGCCGACCAGCGCCTGCCGTTCGACGTGGTCTTCCTGCTCAACCGCTATTTCGGCGTGATCGGCCGAGCCGTCGAAAGCTCAGGCGGCCGGGTCGACAAGTTCGTCGGCGATGGCGCCATGGCGCTGTTCGGGCTGGAGACGACGCCCGGCGAGGCATGCCGCAACGCACTTTCTGCCGCCAGCGCCATCGTCGAAGGGGTTCGCGCCCTCAGCGACGACCTTGCCGAGGAACTGCGCGCCACCATCAAGGTCGCGATCGGCATCCATGTCGGCCAGGCGATCGTCGGCTCGATGGGCTACGGCGCGGTCATGAACGTGACCGCGATCGGCGACACTATCAACGTCGGCAGCCGGCTGGAGGCCGCGGCGAAGGAATTCGAGGCGGAGATCGTCGTCTCCGAAGCGGCGGTGCGGCTTTCGGGCATGGACCTGCCCGGCGCGGAGGCGCGCGAGATCGACATCCGCGGCCGCGCGCGCCCGCTCGGCGTGCTCGTCGTACCGCGCGGCGCGGCGGTGCCGATCGCCTTGCCGGCAAAATGAGATAAGGCGGGCTCGAAATGCCCGCCTCGCACACTCCCTACGATGCCGGAGGTCAGTCGGCGCGAACCGGGTCGAGCGTCATCTGCTAGAGTTCGTTGTCGTGGGATTCATCAGGCGGATAGTGCCCTTCGCGCCAAAGGGTGCGTCGGATGCGGCTTCGCCAGCGCCAACTCTTCTGGATCGAAGGTCCGACTGCAAGCGTGTCCACGTCGCGCTATTCTAGTTCGCTTGAGATTTCCGCATCCAAGTCCCTTAGGCAAACTGGACGCCGCGGCAGACAATGAGGTTCACGGATATCCCGGCGAACATCCGCAATGGCACGGTAAATATCGTCGGCAGAAGAGCGTCCGAAAAGGGCTGTCGGCGGCTCCGTCGTGGGAACGAAAAAAGAAGAGAAGCAGAACTTTCGTGTGCGATTTTTGCACACGACATCCCGTAACTAGCTGATTTTATTTATGTATCTGCCCCATCCATCATTGCCACGGACAACGGCTCCTACTTGCCGTCATGCCGCTTGCCGACGATAGCAAAAGAGCGCCCCCTCAATAGTGAGTCTTGCGATGTAGCGGTCTCCTGACTCGAACCCACTGATAGACGACCAACCGATCCCTAGATGGATCCTTTAAACGATGAATTGCCGAGATCCCGTGGCTCTCCAACGCGCGCTCAATAGTTCAGGCTGAACGTCGCCGTCTAGGCCGCTCGCCTTTGAGGCAGACTCCCTCTTTCCAAGGCAGCATCGCGCAGAGCGCTGCTCTCCTCCCGCTTGGCTGCGTCGATTGCTTGACGCGTTGCATATGGACCAAGCCATGAGCGAATTGTTGCACTTTTAGTGATCATATTGCCCAAGGCGCTGAACATCGTGTTGCTTATGGCTTGTTGTTGTGTACGGAGGTGGTCTTCAAGGAGCTTATGCCGCGAAATATACCCGGCATTCACGCCGGGGATGGCGTGGTTCATCAGCAGACGTGCGTCGAACTCGGAGACGCCCGCCGGCGTCGCAAGCGTTCTAAACGTCTGGCGCAAGTCATTGCCCCACTTAGCAAGAACGTCCCGATCTTCCTTCTGTTCGGCCAGATGGCCGCTATCACTGTCCGCCGTGAAGAGCCAGCTCTTGGCTTCAGAGGGATAGAAATGGTGGGCAAAGCGGATCGCGCGCACAACGCAGAGGATCATCTGGCGCGACAAGGGAATGTCGAAGGCACGGTCCGCGCCCCCCTTGGGCCGCGGGATGTGCAGTGTGCGGCGGCGCAGATCCAGATGCTGCGGCTGTGCCTCCATCAGCGCCGTTGGACGGCACCCGGAAAGCAGAGAGAACAGGTGGAATTCTCGCCTGATAGGATTCTGCAGCGCGGCGACTTGATGGAACCAATGGGACAGATCGTCGAGCCCCATTGCTGTGTTACGCCGTTTCTCCGAATTCCAATCCACGATGCTTGCCGGGTTATCGGCGGGGAGATAGCGATGGGCCCTGCGCGCATGATTGTAGACTGCGCGCAAGGTCCGCATGCTGCCGTTAGCGATGTAGGGGCCGTGCTCTTTGGTGATCTCGTCATGCCTGGTGATGACTTTGGCCGGGTCCTCGGCGAGATCCTGCAAGGGCGTATCTCGCCAATCCTTGAAGAGTCGCTCAATATGGTCGCGGTAGCCCTCGATCGTACCGTCGCTTCGGCCCTTCCGGATCAGGTGTGCATCGCGATAACGCTCCCATGCTCGGCTCAAGGTGACCCCTTTGGGTGCTGCATCCGCCTGTTGATCCAACTGTACCGTCGGATTGTCCCGAGACACACTCGCACCGCCTAGTTGCTCGGTCGGCAAGTCAGGCTTCGGATCCGGGTGTTCCCCCTTGGAGATCTGCGCGAGGTATGTCTTTGCTGTTGCGCGAGCCTCGCGTGTTGACATCGTCTCCGCGTCGCCGATCCGAACGGAGATCGATGCAACGCGCTTGCCATCCTTCCGCAGGTCTCCTTGAACGGCGAATGTCTTGCTTCGCCTGCCGACGATGACGTGGAACCCTTTAAGCTGGGTGTCGCGGGCGCGATACTGTCCGGAACTAGGCGCCTTAAGGTCGCTGACCGCCCTGTCGTTGATGAGGATACGGATGTCGGCCATAGCGCGGTTCCTGCAAATCTAGTGGATACCGACCTGAAAATTCAGCCGGTTTTTCAGCCGGTTTTAGACTCGCATGGGGTGATGCGCCGTGTCCACGCCAAAATTCGCAGTTATACGCAAATAACTGAAATCAAAGATACATCTATAACTGTGGGGGATAATTGGATATGTTCGGCGGGCAACAAAAGTAAACTACGAATCTGGGGGTCAGGAGTTCGAATCTCTTCGGGCGCGCCATTTCATCCACTGCCACCGCGCGACGCCACAATTTCCCGCCGATAGGCGCCGGAACCACGCCCGAGCCGAGATCGGGAAATGGCGGAAGGCGAAAAGCGCAGCAGCACGCTACTCCGGGAGCCCGGCGGTCCGCAGCGCATCGCCAAGAGTTGCCGCAAGCGCCGGGGCACAATTCACCCCGGCGAACTGGCGGCCATAGCGGAATGCTGGATGCAGTTCGAGCACCCTCGCGGCGGCTGCCTTTGCTTCTTCCAGCCGTCCGAGTTTCACGAGTGCCGCGGCCAATTGCACATAAGTGATGCTGTGCGCGGGATTGGCCTGAACTGACTTGTAGGCCGCACGGCAGGATTCCTCATAGCGGCCGCGCAGCAGATGGCTCATCGCCTGCGCGTCGAACGCGGCGAAGGCCCATGGATCGAACGGGCTGAGCCGCATGCCGCGCTCGCTCCATTCGATGGCCCGTTCGGCGTCGCCGGCCCACCCGAGAATGACGCTGCCAAGGATGTAGGTCAGTGCCGACGATGGACTGATGGCGAGTGCGGCTTCCAGCGCGGTGAAAGCAGCGCCGCGGTCGTGCCCATCCATGCCAATGGAAAACCCCGCCAGCGTCAGCGCCGACGCATCGTCCTGTCCGTGGAGAATCGCGGAACGGGCGTGGCGGATCGAAGCGACACGGTTGGCTTCCTGCAAGCCGGCGCGGAGGAAGAGGCAATGGTGGCACATCGCCGCGCTGCCGTGCGCCAACGCGTAGGCGGGATCGAGTTCGATCGCACGTTCGAGCAACACAAGCGCTCGCGTGATCTGCTCAGGCATGCCGGAATCGACATCGAGCTGGGCCCGGAGCACGAGATCGTAGGCATCGAGACTGTCGGGACGCTTGCGCTTCACCCTGTCGATTTCGGCACGCCGTATGCTTGGTGCAATTGCGCCAACGGCCGACAGCGCGATCTCATCCTGAAGCGCGAAGATATCGTCGGAGCTGCGGTCGTAGCGTTCGGCCCACACATGAGCGCCGGTCGATGCATCGATCATCTGGCCGGTCACACGCACGTTGCAGCCCGCCTTTCGCACGCTGCCTTCGAGCACGTAGCGCACGCCAAGTTCGCGACCGACCTGCTTCACGTCCACGGCACGACCCTTGTAGGCGAAGGTTGAGTTTCGCGCGATGACGAACAGCCACTTAATGCGTGCGAGGCCCGTGATGATGTCGTCGACCATCCCTTCGGCGAAGTAGTTCTGCTCTGGATCGCCGCTCAGGTTCGAGAACGGCAGAACCGCGACGGATGGCTTGTCGGGCAATGTCAGTGCCGACCCGGCAGGGGCAGGATCATTGGCCGCAACGGCCGGTCCGACATAGCGATAGCCGCGCCGCGGCAACGTTTCGATCCAGCTCTCCGCATCCGCCGCCTGCGCCAGCACCCGGCGCAAGGCTGCGATCTGAACCGTCAGATTGTTGTCGGCAACCGCCAATCCGCCCCAGCCGGCCTCGACCAGCGCGTCCTTTGACACCGGTACGCCCGCGTTTTCGAGCAGTTGGCGCAGCAGCGCGACGGCGCGCCGCCCAAGCATGGTCGGCTCGGTCCCTCGGTAGAGAATGCCCGCCGTCGGGTCGAGGCGGAACGGGCCGAACCGGTAGATGTCGCCTCCGATTGTCATTCAACGCTTTTAGCAGATTTTTAGGAACGGATTCACGACTTCCCGGCACGGAGCACCGATCTTACGCACGTGCCTGCAGAAGTCAGCACATGGTCGATGGAGGATCACATGAGCGCCGATGCCGTCATTCGCATGCCCGATGAGAAGAACGGAGTCATGCTGCGTGGTCATCCTATGGTCTTCCTCGTCACCGGCGAACATACCAAGCACACGAGCATGTTCGACTGGACGATCCCGGCGGGGTTCGCCACCGGGCGGCATGTTCACCGGGTGCAGGAGGAGACCTTCTACCTGCTTGAGGGCGAGTGTGAGTGGCATGTCGGCGACAAAACGATCCGCGCAACGCCCGGAACCTACCTGTTCATCCCGCCATGCGTGCCACACAACATCACGAATGTCAGCGAGAAACCGGCCCGCGTGCTGATGACAGTCTCTCCGCCCGGGCATGAGCACTATTTCGAAGAACTCGCGAAACTCGCTGCGCAGGGTGCGCCGGACCCAAAGGCGCTCGCCGATCTGCGAAACCGCTATGACACGGATCAGCTCTCGACTTTGACGACAAGACCGTGAGATCGATCAGGGCCGCAACGTCGCCAGTCGCCGGTTTTCCGTCTTCAACTGAGCGCCCTCAGCCACATCGAGAAGGCCGCGATGGCCGGCATCCGCGGACTGTGGGCCATGGAGACGAGATAAAATCCGTAGCCGGGCAGGGAGAGCGGATGCGCCTTCACCAGCAGTCCGTTTCTCAATTCATTGCTCACGACCACGTCACTGCAGATCGCAACTCCCTGTCCGCCGACAACGGCATCGATCGCATGGAGCTCCTCGCGGAAACTCAGGTCCCAGACCTTTTCGAGGGGGGTGAAATCGGGATCGATCGACCGTGCAACCGCCAGCCATTGCCGCCAGGTCGGCGCTTCCGGATCGCGGTTCATCCAGTCATAGTGGATCAAAGGAAGACGCAGGAGATCCGCAGCCCGCGTGATCGGGCCATGGCGCTCCAGCAGGTGTGGGCTGCAAACGGGAATGTATACGTCCCGAAACACCTCGTGTGCCACAAAATCGAGCGGCGGCTTTCGCGCATAGCGGATTGCGACGTCCGCGGCGCCCGCCCTCAGATCGAGGACGGTGTCCGTGCCGATGATCTCCAAAGGGACGGCGGGGTTTGCTTCACGCCATTTCGGCAGTTGCGGAACCAGCCATTTGCTGGCGAACGCGTTCGGGCTCGTCACGCGCAACGGCGCTTGTACATCCTCTTCGATCAATAGCGCCACCGCCGAGGCCAACGCGTCGAAGCCATTGCGCAAGGCCGGATAGAGACGAGCGCCCGCGCTCGTCAGGAGCAACGGCCGCGGGCGGCGTTGGAACAGCTTGACACCGCAGGCCTCTTCCAACTGTCGGATCTGGTGGCTGATTGCCGTCGGCGTCACGCCGAGCTCCTTCGCGGCGGTCCCGAAGCTGTGATGCCGGGCTGCGGCCTCGAAGGCATGGAGCGCGCGAAGCGGTGGAAGCTTCCTCATTCCATCAGCGTAGATGAGATTTTCTCATCCAGCACCTGAATTCTTCGATTTTGAAATGGTTTGGCACTCCATGAGATGATGGCATGGGCATTTGCGGCGAGGAGCAGATCGGATGGAGCAGCGACAGCCATATGACGGCCTGATAGGCAAATCGCGCCCCGAATCTCGGCCCACCCCACGGCCACGGCTCAAGGGCAATGTGATCCTCGAGGGGAACGCCGGTTACGACGAGGCGCGTAAGGTCTGGAATGGCGCCATCGATAAAAAGCCGGCCATGATTGCCTACTGCGCGGATGCCCAGGATGTGGTTGAGGCTGTGACGTTCGCGAGATCCAGCGCATTCCCGGTAGCCGTCCGCAGCGGAGGCCACAATGTCGCTGGCCTCTCGGTCTGTGACGGCGGCATGGTCATCGACCTGTCGCGGATGAAACGCATCGATGTCGATCCGGTCCGTCGAACCGCGCGCGCGGAGGCCGGCCTCGATCTGGGCGAATTCGATCGTGCCACGCAGGCGCACGGCCTGGCGACCACCATGGGCGTCAACAGCGATACCGGTATCGCCGGGCTCACGCTTGGCGGCGGCTTCGGCAAGCTCGGGCGAAAATACGGGCTGACCTGCGACAATCTGATTGCCGCCGAAGTGGTGACCGCCGAGGGACAGATCCTGAGGGCCAGCGCGACCGAACACCCGGACCTGTTTTGGGGCTTGAGGGGCGGCGGCGGCAATTTTGGCATCGTGACGGCGTTTGAATACCAGTTGCATGCGATCGGCACTTCACTGCTTGTCGCGTCGGCGCTTCATCCTTACGATCAGGCGCGTGGCGCCATGCAGTTCTATGATGAATTCGCCCGAAACGCTGCCGATGAGGTAAACGTCGATGCGGCTCTCGTAACGCTGCCGTCGGGCGACCGGTTCTTCAGCATCGCCGGCAGCTATGTCGGTTCGCAACATGACGGCGAGCTTGCCCTTTCACCGATCGTCAAGTTCGGCTCGCCCGTCGAGACACGCCTGGCAACTGTCCCTTATCTCGAGATTCAGTCGGGCGGCGATGCCCTGTTTCCGCGCGGCCGCCGCTACTATTGGAAGGCGCAATTCCTGCGCCAGATCAGCATAGGCGCGATTGATGCGCTGCTCGACGCCTATGCGCGAGCTCCCAACACCTCGTCTTTGCTGGTTTTCCAGCACGTCGGCGGGGCAATCGCACGGGTTCCGATAGCGAGTTCACCCTACGCCAATCGCGATGCGGCCTTCGACTGCTTTCCGATCGCGATCTGGAACGATCCGGCCGATGACGACGCGAACATGGGTTGGGCGCGCGAGCTGTGGAGCGCCCTCAGGCCCTATTCGACCGGCGGTGTCTATGCCAACAATCTCGGTGACGAGGGCGAGGACCGGGTGCGTGACGCCTATGGTGAAAATTACGCACGCCTTGTCGCGCTCAAGGACAAATACGATCCGACCAATTTCTTCCGTCTCAACCAGAATATCAAGCCGACGGCATAGTCTATGGCATTGGGCGAAATCCAGGTGCGAAGCCGCTGGACGATTCTTGCCGTCCTGTTCGTCGCTCGTGCCGCCATCGCTTTTCAGTTTCAGAGCGTCGCGGCCGTCGCGCCACAGCTCAGCAAGGCTCTCGGCGCGAGCCTGGCCGATATCGGTGTTCTGATCGGACTCTATTTTGCGCCGGGCGCCATGCTGGCCTTGCCTGGCGGCGCGATCGGCCGCCGCTATGGCGACAAGGTGACGGTCCTCGCCGGACTGGTGATGATGCTGGCCGGCGAACTGCTGATGACCGCGTCACCGTCATGGAGCGCGCAGATAGCGGGCCGACTGACAGCGGGCATCGGCGGTGTTCTCCTGAATGTTCTGATGACCAAGATGGTCGCAGACTGGTTTGCCGGTCGGGAAATCGCCACCGCGATGGCCGTTTTCATCAACTCGTGGCCGGCTGGCATCGCAATCTCGCTGATGCTGTTGCCAGCAATCGGAGCGACATTCGGGCTCCATGCCGTCAACCTTGCCGTCGCGGGGTTGATCCTGATCGGTCTCTGCCTCGTGACTTTGGTCTATCGCGCGCCAGATGCGCCCGTCGCGGTCAAAGCAGAGCGCGGCAACCTGACCGCCGGCACGGTCTGCGCGGTGATTGCCGCCGGCTTGATCTGGTGCCTCTACAATATCGGCTTTGCGATGATCTTCAGTTTCGGGCCGTCGATGCTTGTCGAGCGAGGCTGGTCCAGTGCGGCCGCCGGACCAACCATCAGTATCGTGCTCTGGCTCGCCGTGCTTTCGGTTCCGTTCGGCGGCTTCCTCGCCGATCGGACCAAACGCGGAGAGACCATCGTCGTCACAGGCTGCATTGCCTTCGCGCTACTGACACTTCTCCTGTCGCGAAGCGGCGCCGTGCTTCCCATCGTCGTCGCTCTTGGAATCTTCTGCGGCTTGCCGGCTGGTGCGATCATGAGCCTGCCCGCGCGCGTGCTCGAGCAGAAAACGCGGCCGATCGGAATGGGATTATTCTACACGGTCTACTACGCCGGCATGCTGGCCGGACCGGCGATCGGAGGAAAGCTCTCCACATCGGTCGGCTCCACGAGCGCCGCGCTCGACTTCGGCGCCGTCGCGCTCCTGGTTTGCCCGGTCATCCTGTGGCTCTTTCGTCGTATCGTTGCCGGCCGGTATCGGCCGGCCGCTTCACCGACTTGAGCGCGAGGCGGAGGTCACGCAAGGTCTGCGCTCCGGCTATTGTCGGTCGTAAAGTCCACAGGCCGCGATAAGGCGCACCAACTCCGCCTGTCGCCGCGTCTCCGTCTTTTCGGATAGGTGCTGCAGCTGGGTGCGGGCCGTGCCCGGGCTGATTTCAAGCTCATCCGCGACCACCTGAAGCCCTTCGCCGCGTGCGATCACCATGGCCGCGGCGGCTGCGGCCGCGGTCAGCCGACAGAGATTGCTCAACTGGTCCTGCGCGGTCTGCGGCGCGCTGTCCGGATCGGCCACGAACACGATCGCGGCGGGGATCGCAGGCCGGACCATTCACTGTTTGAGGGACCAGAGCGCTTGGAATGCGCTTCCGCAGCGCGTGAACCGCAAGGTCGCGTCATAGCTGGTCCTAACCGTACACGAAAGGCCGCCTAGCTCCCGCGCCTAAGGCACTGCGCCGGACAACATTAGAACGATGCCGACCGCTATCATTAGCAGCCCTGGCCAGTTGCGCGAGAAGCCGAGAAACCCGAGCCCACGCCGGCGCGGCTCAAGAGTTGGGCCAGGCGTTGCCAGCCTTGAGGCCGACCGGTCGGCTGGAGTGCCGTGCGGTGCCAAATTGCTGAGCCGACCGTATGAGAGTGCCGCGCCTGCCATGTAGACAATGCCAACGATGATGAGTAACGCACCGATGAGGATGACAGTCAATTTTCGTCCTCCTCTCTTTAGCTTTCCAAGCCTGGCCCCGCAAATGAATGAAACGATCGTGACGGCTGACAGTTCCGGCAGGAGTGCCCAATCGGCTTGGACGTGTCGGGCCCGATGAAGGTGAGCGACCGTACGAGGCCGGCGCTTTCGCCACCTACGCAGGACCGGAGGTCAGTGCCGCGGGGAAACTCAGCGTTCTGGCTCCAATCGGCCAAACAACTGCTCGGCGACCAGCATAAGGGCCTTGCCCACCATCGCGATGCCGGAAATTTGGCTGACGATTTGGGCGGCTCGCGGTCGCGTTCGCAGCAAAGATTGTGACGAACTGAGACGGTTCAGAGCGGCCTCTTGGGACCCATAGACCTGCCAGTGACCATTGATTGACCATGGCCTCCGCGACAGTCCTGAAGCGAAGTCCTTTTGGAATATCTTAGCCAATCGAGCCTAAACCGACGTCTGATTACGGCCCCTCAATAACCGCTGAGGACGAGGCCGCAACCGGGTGGTGAGCAGATTCTGTCGCGCGGCACGGTGTCTGCGCGGCTACGGTCGAGACCCGTAATGGCCGATTCTCGCGACATGCGCTCTCCGTCGCTAGTGGGAGACTACAGCGCCCTTGTCGGTCCAGGTGGGCGGCAAGCCAAATCGGGCGGCGACGAGCCCCGAAATGCCGGGAGCCTTCCCGAACGCCTTGCAGGCGTCGTATTTCGGATTGCCGCCCAGCGAAGCGCGCAGTCTTTGCATGGATGGTATCGCCGGCATTCCCTTGAATGGGTCCTTGCCCGTGACCACCATGCGGGCGAAGTCCGCGGCGAAGGCCGAAGAGAGGGCGTACGCATCCCCGACAGCGGACACCCGAGGCTTTGTCGTGATCATGTTGGCACCGCGCGACCAGAGCATGGCTGCCCTTTGCGAGCCTTCCTTGTCGATCGCCTCGGCCTCGATCGCCAGGCCGCCGAGGCCGATCGGAAGGCGCGGGATTGGAACCCCGAGCCCCGCCGCCGCGCCGCCGAGCGACGCAACGACGGAACCCGCCGCTGCCGTACGGTTCGTCGCAACGATGTTGGTGACCGTCGCTTGGACGGTGAGGTCCGCCGGCTGGCTCGCGGCCACGACCCTGAAGCGGTCGGCAAGGTCGGTGCAGAGTGCCCGGTCGATCGCGTTGGTCACCAGCGCCAGGTCGTTGGTATCAAAGCCACGGCTGCCGACCTGCGTAGAGGTCGGTACAATGCGCACAGTCTGCGCCGCGAGCAACGGTGCCGAATCCACGCGCAATTTTGCATGCGTGAGGGTGCCGCCCGATGGGCGCATTCCGGCGGAGGAATCGAGGGACGTGCCCTCCGGCAAGGGCACATTTGTGCAGGCGGACAACCATGAGAACAGGGCCACGCTGAGCGCTGCCCGCGGCCGCATTTCAAGTCGCCGAAGCTTAACGATCATTGTCAAAATCGCCTGAACCGGGGATCATGGGTTCAGGCTTTACCGGCCCCAGCGTTAATGGCGGTAAAGGCAGTGTAAAGTTCGGTAAAACTTGCCATCAGCCTCGATCTTTAGCCGGCGCATACGTCGCCGGCTGCCCGGCAAGCGCCAGCGTGATCGCGCGGCCCTGCAACCGCACGCACGCTCGAAACCGTCTCAACGGGCTGGCAGCAGCTATCAAAAAAGGGGCAACATAGGCTTGAGGAGCCCTGCAAATCGCAACGTCTCGATGAGTTCGGACGCGGGGATTGCCAGGAGAAAGCAAGAACTGTCGATTGCAGTACGCTTCAGCGCAGCTGGGTTGAACGTCATGGACAACTGATCTGCGGCGCCGCCGGCGCTTCGTCCGAGGCGGGGGAAGAAGGCGGGAACCTCGCGGCAATATTCCCGGTAAGCATCGCCGAAAAGCCCGTCCAGGGCGATCGATTCGCGGGCGCAGACATAAGCGAAGACCAGATACCCGAACAAAAAATAGAAGGCCGCAATAGCGATCGACCCAAAAGTCAGGCCGATGCCGGCAAGCCCCAGGGAAGAAAAGAAGTACAGCGGGTTGCGGGTGTATCGATAAGGGCCGTTCGTAATGAGGTCTCGATTCTTGTGTCCGCCTATATACAGCGATGCCCAGCACCGGCCGGCGATACATAGGAGGATAAAGGCGCAACCCATGAATTCCATGCCTTGGCGGGGAAGAGTCTCCGGCGGCCAAGCGCTCTGCGACAACAGGATTGGCATCAAAAGCAAGGGGACGGCCAGCCAGAGGAACCGCATCCTCTTGCCCTGCTGGAACACCGCATCGGTCGCCGACATCAGTCCATTCTCTCGCATTTGAAGAACCGGGATCACGGTCCAGCTTTAGCGATGCCGGCGTTAATGGCCGTAAAGGCAGTGTAAAGTTGGGTAAAACTTGCGATCAGCCTCGATCGTTCGCCGGACTGCTCATCGCCGGCCGCCGGGGAATCTCCAGCATGATGGCCAGGCCGCCGACATCCGGTAGCGACGCGTATACCCGCCCGCCATGGCACTCGATCGCCTGCCTGGCGATCGCAAGGCCAAGCCCGTAGCCGCCTCCCGGTGCCGCGTCGTTCCCGCGGGAGAATGGCTGGAAGATCCGTTCGAGTTCGCCTCGCCCGACGCCCAGCCCCTGATCCGCGACGCGCACCTTGAGGAGGTCGCCTGTCGTCTGGCATTGCACGGTGACTTGCGAATGTTCGGCGGTGTATTTGACGGCGTTGCGAATGACGTTTTCCAGCGCCCGGTAGATCAGCTCGCCTTCGACCTCGGCAAGGAAGCTGTCGTCAACATTGGCGGTGATCGAAACCTCGCGTGCCTGGGCTTCGAACGCTGCGTCGCCCAGGATTTCGTTCAGGAGATCGATCACGTCCAGCGTCTGTGTCTTCAGCGGGAGCCGGGAACCGGCTGTCAGCCTGGCGAGAGTGAGCACTTCGCCAACCAGCGCATCGAGCCGTTCGACCTCCCGGTCCATGCGGTCCAGCATGGCATCGAGTTTGCCCGGACTCTGCCGAAGGACACCCCCAACGGCCTGCAAACGTGACAGCGGGGAGCGCAGTTCGTGGGATACGTCGTGGAAAAGTCTCTGCTGTGCATCCTGCAGCTCCTGCAGCCGCGCGGCGCTGGAATCGAAGTCATGCGCGAGTGCGGAGACCTCATCCTTGCGACCTGCCATCTTGTGCCCGATGCGGACGTCGAAACGGCCATGGGCAAGCGCGCTCAGGCCGTCGCGAAGGTGGACGACAGGACGAATGAGATATCGGGCGAGCGCGGCCGCCGATATCGCGCTCGAAATCAGAATACCGAACCCCGGTACGAACGGACCAAGCTTGTCGAGAATGGCATTGCCTTGCCGAGGCACGGAGATCCGGTAGCAACTCCCGTCCTTCAGGACGGTTCTTGTCTCCGCCGTGCTCCTGTCGGCACATGCGCCGGTCTCCGCGATCCGCGAGATCGTGAGGCCGACCGGTACCGTGTCCTCGCTCGCATGGGCAAGGCGCCGGGCGGCTTCTTCACCGTCCTTGACGAGCAGGTTCTCGGTCAGGTCGAGGACGACTTCGCGCTTCTGGCGTTCCAGTTTCGAAGCGGAAGGAAGCGTCTCGAAGAAGTTGAGCGTCGCGATTATGATCGCGACGGACCCGGCAAGCGTCAGCCAGGTTATCACGAAGAACTTCTTGAACAGTCGGGGCATGTCAGTCCAAAAGAAGTTGATAGCCTTGGCCGCGGACAGACTTTATCCGCGACTGTCCATCTTCCCCGAGGCCGAGCTTCTGACGCACGCTGCTGATATGGACGTCGATGCGGCGATCGAACGGGGTCAGCGGCTTTCCAAAAGCCCGTTTCGAGATGTCTTGCTTCGATATCAACTGGCCGGCATTGCGGGCGAGAACTTCGAGCAGGCTGAACTCCGTGCCGGTAAGCTCCAGCGGCCGTCCGTTCCATTCGGCGGTTCTGTTGCCTGGATGAACCACCAGTTGTCCGGCCCTCAGCGTTTCGGCGGCCGCGCCGGCGGCAGGCTGGTTCGCACGACGAAGGATGGCGCGCACCCTGGCCGCGAGTTCTCCAGGCGAACAGGGTTTCGTCACATAATCGTCGGCACCGAGGTTCAGGCCGGATATCCGGTCGATGTCATCGCCTCTCGCCGTCAGCATCAGCACGGGAACCTGGCTCAGCTTCCTGATCCTTTGCAGGACCTCGATCCCGTTCATTCGGGGCATCATGATATCGAGCACGATCAGGTCCGCCGCGTTGCGCGCGGCGGCGGCAATCGCCGTGCCGCCGTCCGTGCCTGTCGCGACGTCATACCCTTCTTCGACCAGGTATTCCTGCAGCAGCGTCGTCAACTCGACATCGTCGTCGATGAGGAGGACCTTGTTCATTGCACTCCGTCCGTCATTCACGCCGGTCACCCATAAGGCACAAACGCGCGCGGGCGGCGGGATTTTACCCAGCTTAACACAACTTGACCGCGCTCAAGGTTCACCCGGCCACGCATGGACCGGCGACACCGGGCGCGTCCGACTACCGCCGAGATCCGTCGGCTTTCAATTTGGCTTCGCCGGTCCGCCTCGCTTTCATAGCGGCGATGAGATCGGCGCGCATCGCCGATTACCGGCTCATGCCGGCGAAACTCAGACCCGCTGGCACCTACTATATCCGCCTGAACATGTAGGTCGTCGCGTGCAGCGCCTTGCCGTCCGGGTCCCAGGCGAAGTCAGGGATCACACCAGCCACCTCGAAGCCAACGGAAGCGTATAGCGGCTCCGCGGCGTCCCCGGTTCGCGTGTCGAGAGTTACGAGGGTTTTGCCCAGTTCACGCGCGCGATTCAGCGCTTCATTCATCAGGGCTCGCCCGATGCCGAGCCTGCGTGCTTGCGGATGGACGATCATCTTTGCGATCTCGCAGCGATGCGGCTGGTTGGGCGGCATGGCGGTGAGAAGCTGGACGGTTCCGACGATCTCGTCGCCCCGCTCCGCGCCGAAAAGCACTCTGCGTCCCGCGGCGACCTCACGCTGAACATCGCCCGACCAGAACCGGGCCGCGTCCTCGTAGGGCATGGGCGCCATGAAGCTGATCGCAGCGCCATCGGCTACGCTGTCTGCGAGAACCCTGGAAAGCTCCCCCAGCCTTTTCTCGATGGCGAGACCGTCGAGTTCAATGATCTGCGTTTCCATGTATGGCGGTTCCTTAAGCCATGGCGATAATGTAGCGGGCCGATTGTTCGCCGGTCTCAAAGGAAGAGGCGCCGCGCAGCCGATAGCGCAGGCAGTCACCGGGACGCAGGTCGTGCCGAACGCCATCGGCGATCAAAACAAGCGCACCCGCCAAAAGCACCAAGTGGTGTTCGTGCCCCGGAAGAGCGGGCCGCTCGTAGACGATGCGCTGGTTGGGCGCGATCTCGCACTCGATCATTTCCAGCTTCAGTCGCCCGCTGGGCGGCGAAAGAGCACGGCGGGTGAAGCCCTTCTCCTGGTCCGACCATATGCTTTGGTCAGCGCGGCGGACAAGCGGGGGAAAGTCCGGCTCGAGCGGCGCCAGAAGCTGGGAAAGCGGCAACGCGAAAGCCGATGCCAGACGACCAAGCGTTTCCGCTGTTGGGCTGACTTCGCCATTCTCGATCCGGGACAGCGTCGCCCGACTGACCCCGCTGTTTGCCGCGAGCTCCTGAAGGGTAAGTCCACGATCTGCTCGAAGCAGGCGAAGATGGTCGGCCAAGGCTTTGAAGTGGGGTGAGGCTGTGTCCATATGTGGGAAAATATCCCAAATAAGGGAAATTGCAAGCGCGAGCCTGTCAGCTTGGCCAAGTCATCCTCTTCATCTGATGGACACCCACGCGGAAAAACGGGAGCGTTTCCAGGCTAGGCGATCTCTTCAGGGAGAAAGCCACCTGTCTGGCGCTTCCACAGCCGTGCAAACAGGCCGTCCTGCTTGACCAGTTCGTCCGGCTTTCCTTCTTCGACGATCCGGCCCTGCTCGAGCACGACTATCCGGTCCATCATGGCAATCGTCGAGAGGCGATGTGCGATTGCGATCACCGTCTTTCCCTCCATCACGAGGTTAAGCCTCTCCTGGATGGCAGCCTCGGACTCGCTGTCGAGGGCGGAGGTTGCCTCGTCGAGCACCAGGATCGGCGCGTTCTTCAACAACACGCGGGCGATGGCGACCCGCTGGCGCTGGCCGCCTGACAGCTTGATGCCGCGGTCGCCGACGAAGGCTTCATAGCCCTTGCGGCCTTCGGCGTCCGAAAGATCGGCGATGAAGGCATCGGCGGCGGCCATCTTGGCCACCTCTTGGATCTCCTGTTCGCTCGCCTCCGGCCGGCCATAGCGGATATTGTCGCCGACAGAACGATGCAGCAGCGCGACATCCTGCGCGATAACACCGATGGCGCGCCGAAGGCTTGCCTGGCTGACGGCGCGGATATCCTGTCCATCGATCAGGATTGCGCCCTCCCTGACATCGTAGAAGCGCATCAGCAGGTTCGCGAGCGTGGTCTTGCCAGCGCCCGAGAGGCCGACGAGGCCGACCTTCTCGCCCGGGCGGATCCTCAGCGACAGATCCTCGATGACCGGCTTTCCGGCCTTGTAGGCGAAGCGCACGTTTTCGAAACGGATCTCGCCGGTCTCGACCTTGAGATGGGCCGCATCCGGCCAGTCGGTGATGGTGGGCGGGGTCGTCATGACCGGCATGGCGTCCTTGATCGTGCCGATCGCCTGGAAGATCTGCTGGCCCATCTGCAGGAATGTGAAGATCTGTGTCGACAGGCGCTGGAGGATGTAGACGGCGCCGACAAACTGGCCGATGGAGAGAAACCCATTGACGAGACCGGAAAATCCGATCGAAAGCGTGGTCAGCCACAGCGTCATGTTGAGGACGACGACAGTCAGTTCCGAGGTACGGTAGATGCGTTGTTCGCTGTGTTGGGTGTGCACGGCCTGCTGGATGATGCGACGGATAGCGCCCGCCTCGCTGTCCTCGGCGGCGAACTGCTTGATCATCTGCATGTTGGTGTAGAGATCGGTGATGGCGCCCGCCACCATGCTGCGCTGCCTGGCGGTGCGGCGCGAGCGCTCGGCAAAGGTGGGAACGACCCTGACGGTGAATGCCACGTTCAGCGCGATCCAGACGACCACCGGCAAGGCAAGCTGCCAGGACAGCGCGCTGAGCAGGACCACCGAACCAACCAACTGCAGCAGGAAGCGTGGAATGGACTGGAACGCGGCAATGATCTGCTGCTGGACGGCAGATGCCACCTGCTGCAGGCGCGAGGCGACCTGACCGGCATAAAGGTCATGGAAGAAGGCGAGATCCTGCCGTTCCACCGCCTTGTGACCCTGCCACTGGATGGCGGCCGGCATGCCGACGCCGAGCGTGTGCGAAGTCAGCGTGTTGAGCAGGAAAGAGACCACCGGCATGGCCGGAAAGATCAGCAGGCCGAGGAACGTCAGAAGCGGCCATTCGCTATGCAGGAAGGCTGAAGCGCCCTGTTGCGTGACGCCATCGACGATGACCGAAAGCCCCCAGACGATCGTCAGATTGATGGCTTCCATCGCCATGGAGGAAAGCGCCAGGGCAATCAGCACGCCGCGAAACATCGAAATGAAGTGCAGGAGGACGGCCACAGGCCCCTTGGCGGGCAGCGGCCGGTAGGGAATATCCAGCGGCTGGATCAAGTTTTCGAACGGGCGGTAGATCGTATCGGAAATCGACATGGTGCGCTTGAGCTCTGGATGGAACCGAGGGCGAGGACTCAACTGCCGCAATAGGATCACCTGCCGGCCGCAACCACAATTAGAACATCTCCGGCAAATGTCATGAAGGGGTAGCTGCTTTCCAACAGCGAGCGGTCCGGCTTGCGGCAGCGCCGCGCCGCCATGCGCGATGTCGTCCGGGCTCGCCGCCAAAGCGAACCCGTCCCCCGTCGCCTTGGCCCAACACAAGACTGGACTTCAGCGGCGCGAGATTATGCGGGAACGTAGGTCAACCTGATCACATCCTCGCCGATCCGATCATGGGTCATGAGGCGCAGTGGTGGCCGGGGTCCGGCGAAATAGGGCTTGCCGTGCCCCAGCACGACGGGGTGCAGGTAGATCCGATACTCATCGATCAGGCCAAGTTCGGTGAGGCTTTGCGCCAGGTTCGGGCCGGCAACTTCAATCTCCCCGTCGCGCTCCCCCTTCAACTCCCGGATCGCGCCCTCCAGATCATCCCCGACAAGCCTGGCGTTGGGGCCAACCGACTTCAACGAGCGCGAGACGACCCATTTCGGCTGTCTCCGCCAGGCCGCCGCGAAGGCGCGTTCGTCCGCATTCCATTCAGGATGATCGTCGTCCCAGTAGCGCATGATTTCATACATCTGGCGGCCATAGACACTGCCCGCCTGCGCCTGAGCTTCCTCGATGAAGTGGCGGAAGAGCGTGGGGCCTGGCGCAAATGCCATATGGTCGACATAGCCGTCCAGGGACTGGTTCATTCCGAACACGAGCTTGGCCATACCCCATCCTTTCTCACCGGCACGTCCGTTCGGTTCCGATTGTATTATGCAATCGGTTGTAGGCTAGATCGACCGATTTTGGATCGCAATTGGTTTTTGGGGTCCCCGCTTGCAAAACAGGATCAGTTCGCTGATAAAAGACCGCTTGCCATTTGCAATCAGTTGAAGACGTACTCATGATCACGGTGTTCGGGGAAGGCAGAGGCTTTCGGGTTGTCTGGCTGCTGGAGGAGATGGGGCTCGCTTACCGGTTGCGGCCCGTGGACCTGGCGGCCGGCGTCCAGGACGACACGGAGTTCATGGCCATCAACCCTGGCGGGTTCATCCCGGCTATTCGGGACGGCGACGTCGTCATGGTCGAGTCGATTGCGATCATGGAATACTTGATGGCGCGTTATGGGCCGACGCCGCTGGCGCCAGGCGCGCAAGATCCTGTATTCCCCGCGTACCAGCAGTTCCTCCACCTCGGCGAAGCCGGCCTCGCGGCCCCCATTTATTTCGTCGGCGGCGCCCGCAATTTTGCACCCGAGGTGGAGCGAAGGAACTGGAGCGCCCGCCAGGCTCTCCGCGTGTTCCAGACCCGGCTGGGACTGGTGAGCCGGCAGCTGGCGCTTTCGCCATATCTGGCCGGCGACAGGTTCACCGCCGCCGACATCTCGGCTTACTACGCATTACAGCTGGCCCGCGGATTTGGCGGAGTCGCCCTCGGTGCCGCCGAGCTAACCTATATGGCCCGGCTCAGCGAACGCGATGCCTTCGGGCGGGCGATGGAAAGCTGTCAGGCCACGCGGGCGTGGGTCGAGGCGTCCGCCAAAGCGTGCCGCGCCTGAACGGATTCATGCCTCGCGCTTTAGCCTGTTGTCGTCCCATTTGGAGTCGTAGCCGGTCTGATTTGCCACGCCCAGGGCGGCACCATCCCAAAGACTCGCCCGGCCGGAAATAGATCGTGCCGGTGGTGCACTGCACCGGTATCGGTTTCTGAACGTCGTCACCGGGGGTATTGACGATGAAATAAAATTTGGATTTGATAATACGTGGATACAAAAATATTTTTTAGGTGCGCCGTGCCAGCAGCCTTTCCGGCAGAACCACAGATGTCCTCCACTGCGGAGGAAGAGGCGTACAGGCACGTTCAGAGAGCCCTTCGCCTCGGCCGCTACAAACCGGGCGACAGGCTTATTCCGGAGGAGATTGCCGCCGAGATCGGCATGAGTCGCATGCCGGTGCGGGAAGCCTTTCGGCGCCTGGCCTCCGACGGGCTGGTGGTTCTGAGGCCCAATCGTGGATGCGTGGTCGCAGGCCTGACGGTCGATGAGCTTTACGAGATTTTCGAAATTCGCTCGGTTCTGGAGGGACTGGCCGTAAGGCTGGCGATGCCCCGGATCGATGAGGAGGAGTTCGAGGAACTCGATCGCCTGCTCGAGCGCATGGAACGCGCGGGCCAGAGCGGCAGCAGCGACTGGGTGGTCCGCCACCAGGAATTCCATGGCCGTATCTGTGCGCTAAGCCGGAGGCCCAAGCTTATCCATCAGATATCGGCGCTGCATGTGGTGATAGAGCCCTACATGCGCATCTGGTTCGACGACTGTGACAAGCCGCATTCTGCGCGCGAGGAGCATGCCGCCGTGATCGCGGCCTTGCGTTCAGGCGACGAACTTCACGCGGAAAAGGTGATGCAGGATCATATTCTCAGCACAGCACCGATGCTGGCCGAGTTCGTGAGTCCGAGCCGGTGACGAACGCCGGCCGGACAAGAATGGCCTCGAACCGGCAATGCGGCCGGACGTAGGAACAGATCGATCACCTATCAAAAAAGGGGAACCACATGAAAGTTTGTCGTTTGGCCGCAGTTGCCGCAGCACTCAGCATGCTCGGCTTCATGCACACCGCATTGGCCGAGGATGCGCCCAAGGCCATAACCATCGCCACGGAGGGCGCCTACGCACCGTGGAACTTCACCAACGCAGAGGGCAAGCTCGACGGACTGGAGATCGAACTCGCCAACAATCTTTGCGAGCGGATGAAGGTCAAATGCACCATCATCGCTCAGGACTGGGACGGACTTATTCCTTCGCTGAAGGTCGGCAAGTTCGATGTGATCATGGCCAGCATGTTCATCACGCCGAAACGCCTCGAGACCATTGACTTCACCCAGCCTTATGCGATCGACCCGGGCGGGTTCGCAGCCGCCAAGGATAGCGATCTGGGGAAGCTCGGCGCTTCGACCGAGAAATTCAAACTAGACGATGAGGCTGCTTCTAAGGCCGCGGTCGACAAGTTGAAGCCCCTGCTGAAGGGCAAGGTGGTCGGTGTCCAGGCGGCCACGGCCATGCTCGAATTCCTCAAGAAATACTTCGGCGACACGGTGGAGATTCGCGAATACAAGACGACCGAGCAGCACGATCTCGATCTGGCCGCGGGCCGCATCGATGCAATATTCGCTCAGAAGACAGCGCTCGCCGCGACGCTCGCAAAACCCGAATTCTCGGGCTTCACGATTGCAGGTCCGGGCTTTGTCGGCGGCTTGTTCGGCGCCGGAACGGGTGCGGGACTCAGGAAGGAAGACGCCAAGCTCAAGGAAATGCTGAACGACGCGATCAGCGCCGCCATTGCCGACGGGACCATTAAACGTATCTCGGAAAAATGGGTGAAAACGGACGTGACGCCGGTCAAGTAGCCACGTGTGTATTCTGTCCGGCCGATTGGTATCAACCGATCGGCCGGGTGCCGCCCTGAACGATCAGGTTTCACATGACGGACGCACTCCATATCCTTTCCGTGGGTAAGGGCGGCTGGGGCGGAGCCCTGCTGCTGGCAGCTGGCGTGACATTTGCGCTGTCAGTCCTCGGCTTCCTGCTCGGCGCTCTCTTCGGCGCGGTTGCAGCAGCAGGCCGGCTCTCCACGAGAGCTTTACCGTCATGGGTCGCCAAGGGCTATGGCACGGTGTTCAGGGGTGTGCCCGATCTGTTGACGATCTACCTGCTTTACTATGGCGGCAGCATAGCATTGACTGAG
This sequence comes from Mesorhizobium sp. WSM4312, assembly GCF_002294875.1. NCBI lineage: Bacteria > Pseudomonadati > Pseudomonadota > Alphaproteobacteria > Hyphomicrobiales > Phyllobacteriaceae > Mesorhizobium > Mesorhizobium sp. WSM4312. The sequence continues at coordinate 111,663 of NZ_NSFU01000009.1, forward strand.
ATCGGTAAATTCTTCGGCAGCGCAGGCTTCGTCGGGCTGCCGACATTTGCGACTGGCGTCCTGGCGATCGGCATCATTTCGGGCGCCTATCAAGCCGAGGTCTATCGCGGAGCATATCTCGCCGTCGATCTCGGCCAGCTTGAGGCTAGCAAGGCGCTCGGCCTGTCCCGGTTCCAATCGCTGCGTCTCGTCATCGTGCCTCAACTGATGCGGCACGCCCTGCCGGGCCTCGGAAATGTCTGGCAGCTTGTGCTCAAGGATTCGGCCTTGATCTCCGTGATCGGCTTGGTGGAATTGATGCGGCAATCTCAAATCGGCGCGGGATCGATGCGGGAGCCCTTCGTCTTCTATATAGCAGCCGCGACGCTGTATTTCCTCATCGCTACCGTGACCGGATCGGTCTTCCGCTACGGCGAGGCACGGGCGCGGCGAGGCACGGTCCACGCATGATCGACTTCGCCTTCTTTGTCGAGATCATTCCCACCCTTCTCTCCGGCTTGCCGTTAACCTTGCAACTTGCGGGGTTGTCGATCGGAATAGGCTTCGCCTTGGCCCTGTTGCTCGCGCTGGCGCAGCAGGGAAATCATCGGATGCTGGTCTGGCCCATACGCTCCTTCGTTGCCGTCTTCCGCGGCACGCCATTGCTCGTCCAGATATTCCTCATCTATTACGGCCTCGGCCAGTTCCGCCCCACACTTCAGGCAGTTGGGCTCTGGTGGCTGTTTCGCGAGCCCTATTGGTGCGCCATCATCGCGCTCAGTCTCAATACCGCGGCCTATGGCAGCGAAATCCTGCGGGGTGCGATACAGGGTGTGCCGCGCGGCCTTGTCGAGGCGGCCTCTGCCTTTGGCATGACACGGCTCCAGACCCTGCGTCTCGTCGTTCTGCCTTTGGCGCTGCGCCAAGCCATACCGAGCTACAGCAACGAGATCATCCTCATGGTAAAGGGTACGTCGCTTGCATCGATCGTCACCCTGATGGAAGTGACGGGCATCGCCCAGGGGCTTATTTCGCAGACCTATCGCGCCGTAGAGGTTTTCGTGGCCGCGGGCACGATCTATCTCACCATCAATTTCACGATCATCTCGGCACTGAACGCGCTGGAAATCTGGCTAACGCCTTATCGAGGCCGAGCCTGATAGGCGTCTGGCGTAACGAGGAGAATTGGCAAAATGAGCAGTGTCGAGAAGCCGAAGCGATCCGTTGCCGTGTCGTGTTACGCCATGGCGGCAACGTCGCATCCATCAGACCAAGGGATACAAAGACAGAATGCGTGATTTCCAGTTTCCCGGCCGCTCGCCGGTTCGTGCCACGCAAGCGGTTGCCGCGACCTCGCACCCGCTTGCGACCCTTGCCGCGATCGACATGCTGCGCGCCGGCGGCAATGCCATGGACGCAGCCGTCTGCGCCGCCGCCGTGCAGGGCGTCGTCGAGCCGCAATCGACCGGCATCGGCGGCGATTGCTTTGTCCTCTACTGCCCGAAGGGACAAGGCGACGTGCTGGCCTTCAACGGTTCGGGCCGCGCGCCCGCCAAGGCGACTGTCGACTGGTACCTCGACAAGGGTTTCAACGAACTTCCGAAACAGGGACCGCACGCGGTGACCGTGCCGGGCGCCGTCGATGCCTGGAGCCGTCTGTTGGAAGACCATGGCCGCAAGAGCCTGGCCGAAGTTCTGGCGCCCGCCATCCACTATGCCGAGAACGGCTATGTCGTGCATGACCGCGTCGCCTTCGACTGGGCCGATCCGGAGACCGACCTGTCGGCCGACGAGCATGCCGCGCGCATCTTCCTGCCGGGCGGCCAGGCGCCGAAGGCCGGCGATGTCCACCGCCAACCGGAACTCGCCGCCACCTTGCGGGTGATCGCAAAGCAGGGCCGCGCCGGCTTCTACGAGGGCGCCGTTGCCGACGACATGGTGCGCCGGCTCAATGAACTGGGCGGGCTGCATAGCCACGAGGATTTCGCGGCGACCAAAGGCGACTATGTGACGCCGGTCGGGACCACCTATGGCGGCTATGAGATCCACCAGATGCCGCCGAACAATCAGGGGCTGACGGCGCTGCTCATGCTGAACGTGCTGTCGGGCTTCAAGCTCGGCGGGCTCGACCCCAACGGCGCCGAGCGCCTGCATCTGGAGATCGAAGCCGGACGCCTGGCCTATCAGGACCGCGATCGCTTCGTCGCCGACCAGGACCAGGTTGATGTGCCGGTGCGGCAACTTCTGTCCGGCGCCTATGCCGACCGGCTGCGCGCCGAAATCCACCGCGACCGCGCCATGACGCGTCTGCCGCGCCTGGAGCTGCCCGGCAGCGACACGGTCTATATCTCGATCGTCGACCGCGACCGCAACGCGGTCTCCTTCATCAACTCGACCTACTATTCCTTCGGCAGCGGCGTCGTCGGCCCGAAGACCGGTGTCGTGCTGCAGAACCGTGGCTCGAGCTTCCGCCTCGACCCGGCGCACCCGAACGCGATCGCGCCCGGCAAGCGGCCGATGCACACGATCATGCCTGGCATGGCGACGAAAGACGGCCGCGTGGTGATGCCGTTCGGCGTCATGGGCGGCGGCTACCAGCCTTTCGGCCATGTCCATCTTTTGACCAACATGATCGACTTCGGCATGGATCCGCAGCAAGCGCTGGATGCGCCGCGTGTGTTCTACAATGATGATACCGTGGAGGCTGAGCGCAACGTTCCCGCCGAGACGATCGAAGGCTTGCGCAAGCGCGGCCATTGCGTCGTCGAACCGCAGCATCCGCTTGGCGGCGGGCAGGCGGTGCTGATCGACTGGGAGAAAGGCACGCTCACCGGCGCCTCCGATCCGCGCAAGGATGGGATGGCGCTGGGATATTGAGGTGATTCGGGGATTGGAGAACCGGCTTCCGGTCGTGGACAATTGTCCGGGGTCGGAACCATTCCCAGGGCTTTCTAGAAGCAGTCGTTTGAAACATAGTCGATGACCATGAGCACGAATTCAAAAGACCTCTCCCATCGTCTCGCCGCCGGCGCTGATGACGCGCCGGCGATCCTGGCGCCCGACAGGGCGACGCTCAGCCATGGCGGGCTGCGCCGCCTGATCGCAATTACGGCCGAGCGGCTGCATGCGCTCGGCATCGGCCGGGGCGACCGGGTGGCGATCGTGCTGCCGAACGGACCGGAGATGGCCACCGCCTTCGTCGCAGTGGCCGCCGCCGCGTCGACGGCGCCGCTCAATCCCGCCTATCGTGCCGACGAGCTCGATTTTTACCTCACCGACATCGGCGCCAAGGCGATCCTCGTCGCGCAAAACGAGAGCGGTCCGGCGGTGGCGGTTGCCGAACGTCTCGGCATCGGCGTGCTGCGGCTATCGTTTCGCCGGGCATGCCCGCCGGCTCCTTCACCATCGAGGGCGCGGCGATCGGTCCGCAGGCTGCGCCCGACATGGCAGGGGATAGCGACATCGCGCTGCTGCTGCACACGTCAGGCACGACATCGCGCCCCAAGCTGGTACCGCTCAGCCATGCCAACATCGCCGCCTCGGCGCGCCATATCGGCGCCACGCTCGGCCTGGGCGCCGATGACCGCTGCCTCAACATCATGCCGCTGTTCCACATCCACGGCCTGATCGCGGCGGTGCTGTCGTCGCTGGCAGCGGGCGGCAGCATCTACTGCACGCCGGGTTTCAACGCGCTGCGCTTCTTCCAGTGGCTGGGCGATGCCAAGCCAAGCTGGTACACGGCGGTGCCAACCATGCACCAGGCGATCCTGCCGCGGGCCGCGCGCAATGAAGAGGTGCTGGCCGCGGCACGCCTGCGCTTCATCCGCTCGTCCTCGGCGTCGCTGCCGGCGCAAGTGATGGCGGAACTGGAAGCGACCTTCGGCTGCCCGGTGATCGAATCCTACGGGATGACCGAGGCCGCCCACCAGATGGCGTCGAACCGGCTGCCACCGGGCCTGCGCAAGCCAGGCAGCGTCGGCGCCGGCGCCGGACCGGAGGTCGCGGTGATGGCGCCGGACGGGCGGCTGATGGAAGCCGGCGAGACCGGCGAGATCGTCATTCGCGGACCCAATGTCACCGCAGGCTATGAAAAGAACCCGGATGCCAATGCCACGGCCTTCGCGCATGGCTGGTTCCACACCGGCGACCAGGGCGTGCTCGACGAGGACTTCTATCTCCGCGTCACCGGCCGGCTGAAGGAGATCATCAACCGCGGCGGCGAAAAGATCTCGCCGCTCGAGGTCGACGACGTGCTGATGGACCATCCTGCGGTCGCGCAGGTCGTCACGTTCGCCATGCCGCATGACAAGCTTGGCGAGGAGGTGGCGGCGGCCGTGGTGCTGCGCGAAGGCATGAGCGCCACGGAGAGCGACATCCGCAGCCATGCCGCGACGCGGCTCGCCGACTTCAAGGTGCCGCGCAAGGTCCTGATCCTGGACGAGATCCCCAAGGGCGCGACCGGCAAGCTGCAGCGCATCGGGCTCGCCGCCAAACTCGGGCTTTGACGATGAAGATCACCATTTTCGGCGCCGGTGCGATCGGCGGCTATCTCGCCGCCAAGCTGGCGATCGCCGGCCGCACCGACCTGTCGATCGTCGCGCGCGGCGCGCATCTGGAAGCGATCCGGGCGAACGGACTGCGCCTGTTCGAGGACGGCGAGGAGTTGGTGGCGCCGGTAAGAGCCGCCGCCAGGGCCGAGGAGCTCGGCGTGCAGGACACTGTCGTGTTGGCGCTGAAAGCCCATTCGCTGACCCCGGCGCTGGACCAGATCGCGCCGCTGCTCGGGGACCATACATCCGTCGTCACCATGCAGAACGGCGTGCCGTGGTGGTATTTCCATCAACTGGGCGGGCCGCTCGAAGGCACAAGGCTGAACGCGGTCGATCCCGCAGGGGCGATCTGGCAGCGGATCGGGCCGGAGCGCGTCATCGGCTCGGTCGTCTATCCCGCCGTCGAGGTCGACGCGCCCGGCCTCATCCGCCATGTCGAGGGCAAGCGCTTCTCGCTCGGCGAACCCTCGGGCGAACGCAGCGAACGGGTGACGCGACTGGCGGAGGAAATGGTCAAGGCCGGCCTGCAGGCGCCGGTGCGCGACGACATACGCAGCGAAATCTGGGTGAAGCTGTGGGGCAATCTCTCCTTCAACCCGATCTCGGCGCTGACCGGCTCCACGCTGGCGGGAATCGTCGCCGACGAAGGCACCCGCGCGCTTGCCCGCACCATGATGCTGGAAGCCCAGGCGATCGGCGAAAGCCTCGGCGTGCGCTTTCCGATCGGGGTCGACCGCCGCATCAAGGGCGCCGGCGATGTCGGCGAGCACAAGACCTCGATGCTGCAGGACCTGGAACGCGGCCGACCGATGGAAATCGACGCGCTGGTGAGCGCGGTGCAGGAGCTTGGCCGGCTGACGGACAAGCCGACGCCAACCATAGATGCGGTGTCGGCACTGGTGCGCCGGCTGGCGGTGGAGCGCAGGTGTTACGGGTGATGGGGGCACGGCGGGCCAAACCTTGACGCGTTCGCGGCCTGCCCAACATATCGTGGGCGCCCTTGTTGCCGATCCAGAGGACGTGCCGAAACAGAGAGACCCTGACCCGCATCCAGCCTTTGGTTTCAAGGAACCGCCTCCATGCTCCGACATGCCTGCTTCCTCGGAATTTTAGCCATGACAACGGCTCATCCCGCGATGGCACAGACCGATGATGAAATGAGGGCGTGCGTCAGCCAGTCCGGCGGCTACACGGGGAAAATGCTGGATTGCGGGAAAGTCGAGATCGACAAGTACGATGCCAGGTTGAACGCCGCTTACAACACCTTGATGCGTCGTGAGCATGGCCCTCAACGTGCCCGGTTGCAGCGCGAGCAGCGCGCTTGGCTGAAACATCATCTGCGGGAAACGCACCGTCTTGCCGCCGATCCCGACAACGGAGAAGCCGCCTTCTTCACATCTCAAGGGTTTGAACTGGACGATCTGAGCGCGCGCACCGCCGAACTCGAAAAGCGTGTGCAGCAAAGCCCGTAGCCACTCAAACGGGTTATCGTTGGCCGGCGCCCTGGCGCGGCCCGATCAATCGCGCCCGGTCGATCTGGGACTGATCAGTGCTTGCCCTATCGTTTGAGAAGCCGTGCATAAAGTTCGCCGACAATGCCGCGCCGGAAGACCAGCACGCACACCATGAAGATCAGCCCGGTGGCGATGGTCACCGGGAAACCGGAGGTGGCAAGCGTGTTCTCCAGCCCGACGACGAGGCTGGCGCCGACGATCGGCCCGACCATGGTGCCGATACCGCCCAGAAGCGTCATCAGGATCACCTCGCCCGACATCTGCCAGGTGACGTCGGTGAGCGTGGCGAACTGGAAGACGATCGCCTTGAGGGAGCCTGCCAGCCCGGCCAGCGCCGCCGACATGACGAAGGCCCCGAGCTTGTAGTTGGCGACGGAATAGCCCAGCGAAATGGCGCGGCTCTCGTTCTCCCGGATCGAGCGCAGGATCATGCCGAAGGGTGAATTGACGATGCGCCAGATGGCGAAAACGCCGATGAGGAATACCGCGAGCACGAAGTAGTACATGTTCAGCGAGACGTTCAGGTCGAGGACGCCGAACAGCATGCCGCGCGGCACGCCCTGAATGCCGTCCTCGCCCTCGGTGAAAGGCGCTTGCACGCAGAAGAAGAAGAACATCTGCGACAGCGCCAGGGTGATCATGGCGAAATAGATGCCTTGCCGGCGAATGGCGAAGAAGCCCATGACCAGGCCGAGCAGCGCGCCGCCCGCCATGCCGAGCAGGATGCCGGCTTCCGGCGGCCAGCCCCACACCTTGACGGCATGCGCGGTGAAATAGGCGGCGCCGCCAAAGAAGGTGGCGTGGCCGAACGACAGCAGGCCGGTGTAGCCGAGCAGGAGATTGAACGCGCAGGCCAGCAGCGCGAAACACAGCATCTTCATCAGGAAGATCGGATAAACCAGGAAGGGCGCAACCAGCAGCGCCGCTATGGCGAGCCCGACCAGCGTCCATTCGGGCCATGCCGGGGTTCCGGCTGCTGTCTCGCGAGGCGACGGCCCGGCCATGTCAGATGTCCCTTCCGACATGTCAGGCATCCCTCCCGAACAGACCGGCCGGCCGGACCAGAAGCACGATCGCCATGATGACGAAGACCACGAGGTTGGAGGCCTCGGGATAGAAGACCTTGGTCAGGCCCTCGGCGAGGCCGAGCATGTAGCCGGTGACGATCGCGCCAAGAATCGACCCCATGCCGCCGATCACGACGACCGCGAAGACGACGATGATGAGATCCGATCCCATCAGCGGGCTCACCTGATAGACCGGGGCGGCCAGAATGCCGGCAAGCCCGGCAAGGGCGGAACCGAGACCGTAGGTCAGCGTCAGCAGCAACGGCACGTTGACGCCGAAGGCCTGGACGAGACGGGGATTCTCGGTTGCCGCGCGCAGATAGGAGCCGAGCCTGGTCTTCTCGATCAGCGCCCAGGTTCCGAAGCAGACGATCAGCGAGGCGACCACGACCCAGCCGCGATAGTTGGGCAGGAACATGAAGCCGAGATTGGTGCCGCCCGCAAGCAGCGGCGGCACGGCGTAAGGGTTTCCCGACACGCCGTAGTAATAGCGGAATATGCCTTCGAGCACGAGCGCGAGACCGAAGGTGAAAAGCAGGCCGTAGAGCGGATCGGTGTCGTAAAGCCGCGACAGCGCCAGGCGCTCGACCGCGATGCCGAAGAGGCCGACGATCGGCGGCGCGAGGATCAGCGCGGGCCAGTAGCCGATGCCGAGATAGGTGAGCAGCAGGTAGCCGACGAAGGCGCCGAGCATATACTGGGCGCCATGGGCGAAATTGATGACGCGCAGCAAGCCGAAAATGACGGCCAGCCCCAGGCTCAGCATGGCGTAGAAGGAGCCGTTGATCAGCCCCACCAGCAATTGGCCAAGCAGTGCCTGGACGGGGATTCCGAAGATCATCGTCATGGCGTCCTCATACACCCAGAACGTCGTGGAGCTGCCCCATGCGGTTCGTCAGTTCGCCGACCGGGAACCCGGCGACGACCTTGCCGTGCTCCATCAGGTAGAAGCGATCGGCGACACGGCTGGCGAAGCGGAAATTCTGCTCGACCAGCAGGATCGTCATGCCGCGCTTCTTCAACGTCACCAGCAACTCGCCGATGCGCTGCACGATGACGGGAGCCAGGCCCTCGGTCGGCTCGTCGAGAAGCAGCATCTTGACGCCGGTTCGCAGCATGCGGGCGATCGCCAGCATCTGCTGTTCGCCGCCCGACAGCCTCGTGCCGGGACTGTTGCGGCGCTCCTTCAGATTGGGGAAGAGGTCGAATATCTCCGCGACGCTCATGCCGCCCTCGGCGACGACCGGCGGCAGCACCAGATTCTCGTCGACCGTCAGCGTCGCGAAAATGCCGCGCTCCTCCGGCACGAAGCCGATGCCTTGATGCGCGGTGCGGTGCAGCGGCAGGCGCATCAGATCCGCGCCGTCGAAAACGACCTCGCCGGTCCGCGTGCGGATCAGCCCCATGATGGCGCGCAGCGTCGTCGTCTTGCCGACGCCGTTGCGGCCGAGCAGCGTGACCGTCTCGCCGGCAAACACCTCCAGATCGACGCCGTGCAGCGCATGGCCCTCGCCATACCAGGCGTTGAGGCCGCGGACCGCAAGCAGGGGGGCGGCACTAGTCATCTGCGGTGCCCATATAAGCGACCTTCACCCGCTCGTCGCGGCTGACCGTCGCGTAGTCGCCGGCCGCCAGCACCTCGCCGCGCTGCATGACGGTTATCCAGTCGCAGAGATCGGCGACAACAGTCAGGTTGTGCTCGACCATCAGCACCGCGCGCTCGCTCGCCACCGAACGGATGAGGTCGGAAACCATGGCCACGTCCTCATGCCCCATGCCGGCCATCGGCTCGTCCAACAGCAGCACCTTCGGGTCGAGGGCCAGGGTCGTGGCGATCTCCAGCGCGCGCTTCCTTCCATAGGACAGATCGCCGGCCAGCCTGTTCCTGGCGTCGTCGAGACCAACGGCGTGCAACAGTTCGACGGCTCGCGGCGTCAACCGATCGAGCGCTGCCAGGGAACGCCAGAACTGGACGCCGAGCCCACCCGGCCGCTGCAATGCGACGCGCACATTGTCCAGCACGCTGAGATGCGGAAAGATCGCCGATATCTGGAACGAGCGTACCAGCCCCATGCGCGCCACCCTTGCCGGTGGCGTGCGGGTGATGTCGTGGCCGAGCAGTTCGATCCTGCCGCTGGTCGGCGCCAGGAACTTGGTGAGCAGGTTGAAGACAGTCGTCTTGCCGGCGCCGTTAGGCCCGATCAGCGCATGGATGTTGCGATGGCGGACATCGAGGTCGACATTCCTGACGGCGACGAAGCCGGCAAAATCGCGCCGCAGCCCGCGGGCGGAGAGCACCACCGGCGGCTCGTTGGCGTTGAGATCAGACGGCGCCACGGGCCGCACCGATCACTGGGCCGCGGTTGGACAGCCGCTTTCCTTCTCGCTCAGGAAGGCTTGGTTGCCGGGGATGGTTGCGAGATATTTGTAATAATCCCAGTCCTTGGTGCTCTCGCCGGGCGCCTTGACCTGGTAGAGATACATGTCGTGGACCATGTTGCCGTCCGCCTGCACCTTGCCGTTGGTCGTCACGGCGTCGTCAACCGGCATCGAATGCAATTGCTTGGCGACGGCCTCGGTCGCGTCGGTGCCGGCCTTGTCGATCGCCTTCAGATACTGCGTCACCGCCGAATAGGTCGCGGCCTGGACCATGTTCGGCATGCGGTTGGTGCGTTTGAAAAAGCGCTGTCCGAATTTGCGGCTCTTGTCGTCGCGATCCCAGTAATAGCCCTCGGTCAGCACGACTCCTTGCGCGGCCTGAAGGCCCAGCCCATGCACCTCGGCCAGCGTGAACAGAAGCGCGGCAAGGCGCTGGCCGCCCTGGACGATGCCGAATTCGGCCGCCTGCTTGATGGAGTTGGAGGTGTCGAGGCCGGCATTGGCCAGCCCGACGACCTTGGCGCCCGACGACTGCGCCTGCAGCAGGAAGGATGAATAATCGGTTGACCCCAGGGGATAACGCACTTCGCCAAGCACCTTGCCGCCGTGGCTCTCGACGAATTTGGCGGTCTGCTCCTTGAGCGAATAGCCGAACGCATAGTCGACGGTGACGAAGAACCAGCTGTCGCCGCCCTGCTGCACGAGGGAGCCCCCGGTTCCCACCGCCTGCGAATGGGTGTCATAGGCCCAGTGGAAGCCGTAGGGCGAGCATTGCTTGCCGGTGAGATCGGTGGTTGCCGCGCCGGTAACGATGTCGATCTTCTTCTTTTCCTTGGAGATCCCCTGGACGGCGAGCGCGACCGATGAGGTCGTCAGCTCCATGATGGCATCGACCTGTTCGGTGTCGTACCATTGCCGCGCGATGTTGGAGGCGATGTCAGGCTTGTTCTGGTGGTCGGCGCTGATGATCTCGATCGGCACGCCCTGTACCTTGCCGCCGAAGTCCTCGACCGCCATCTTGGCCGCCTCGACCGACCATTTGCCGCCGAAATCGGCATAGACGCCGGATTGATCATTGAGGATGCCGATCTTGACTTTTCCATCGGAAATTTCGGCGGCCGAGGCGGGGATAGCGGCCGCGGCAAGAAGCGCGGCGGAAACGAAATAGCATACCTTCATTATCGACTTCCTCCCATGATGAATCCGACCGTTCCCCCGGACGATCACCAGCAAGCGGTATTGAACATGAGCAAGATGGGGAATAACGGCAAGGGGCCGTTGCGGATTTCTGGTTCGAAGCAGCCCTTCCTCGCCGGGAGTTTACCGCCACGAGGGCAGCCAAGGCGACTGGCCATCACGCCAGCCGGAAACCTCGGAAGCAGCAAGACCATGTGAACCGTGACCGGCGGCCTGGCGAGACCGCGCGTCCATGCCCACGAACTTAGTCGGGAGTATTGACTCGACCACCGGAGTCACAGCGCTTAGATTGCGTACGGATCACTAGTCTTTCCACGGGGGAAGCCAACTGAGATATCAGGATGGCTTTGGCAATGAACAGGTCGATAACTGCCATTACTGTGACGCATAACAGCGCGCATACCGTGCGGGGCGCGCTCGCTCGCCTGCCTCCAGGGGTGGAGATCGTATGCGTCGACAATGCAAGTACCGACGATCTATCCACCGCGCTGTCCGGCCTTGCCATTCATCGTATCGACAATCCTGTAAACCTCGGCTTCGGGCGCGCCTGCAACATCGGGGCGGCTGCGGCGACGGGTGAGTATCTGCTGTTCGTCAACCCTGACGTGCGTCTTGGGACGGACGCCGTCGATGCGCTCATGCAGGCTGCTGAACGCTATCCAAATTGCAACGTCTTCGTGCCGCGCACCAATACGGTGGATGGCCGGCTCTGGTTTCGCGAGGAGAGCGAGATCGATCGTCTTTCAGGCATGTCTCTGCCCACACGCATCCGGCAGGTCTGGGGAGATTGTTGCGTCCGCTTCGTCAATGGCGGCGTGTTCATGATCAAACGAACGCTCTTCCTCGATACGGGCGGGTTTGACGAGGATATTTTCCTGTATTTCGAGGATGACGACCTTTCATATCGTCTGCTGCAGCGTGACGAGCCCATGATCCTTGTCAGTGGCGCGCATGCTGTCCACGACATTGGCACATCGGTTGCGCAATCAACCCGGGCGCGTATTTTCCGGTATCGCTCTAAGATGCGATCGGAGATCCACTTGCGCAAGAAATACGGCATCGCCTATAGCCCATTTGTGGACATACTCCGTTACTTGACGAAAATAGGCTTCTATTGCCTGACGCTTAATCGAAACAGATTGATCAATTCCCTGGGCCGGCTGATTGGCATATTCGACAGCATCCTTGACCGATCGCGCGCGAATCGGAACGGCGGCTATGTCGCCTGACGCTGCCGACACGAGCGTTGCCTTGCCTGATGTCCTGTCCCGCGAGCCGCGAAAAGGCGACAGCGTCGACCCAAGCAGTGCCGTGGGCGAAATCCACATCCACGCGCCGGGACGCTATGTCGTCGAGCTTTGGCCGACAGTGAGGTCGATGCCGTTTCTCCGGCTCGATGTTCGCCGCCCAGCACATGCGGACAGGGTCGTCTATGTGCCGGTCACCACGCGCACGTCCTATCTGCTCACAAGCAGCGAAGGCGGCCTGGGACTGCAATTTGATAGAGGCGACGTCGTCGCGGCGAGTGTTCGGCCCTTAGCCATCGGGGATATTGGCGCGCTGCTGCGTCGGCGTCGTCGCCATAAGCGATTTCAGCTGCCGCTCGGCGAAGGCCTGGTCTTGCAGCCTCTCTTGCACATCTCGGGACCGCAAGGGCGTGAATTGGCCCGCGCCCTCGGCAGTCTTGCCGGTTGGGGCTTTGGCCCTGCGAGCGACAATCTGCAGAAGACCCTGTTGCGGCACTTTGATGGTCCGCCAGCCGAGGCCCTCGAACGCCGGCCCACCGCCGAGCCGAAGATTGCCGTGGCGCTTCACCTGCATTACCCCGATCTCTGGCCCGAGTTCGAGGCGTTGCTGGAAGCGACCGGTCGTCAATTCCAGCTCTTTCTCACGCTGACCCGGCCTGACGCGGCACTCGCGCAACGCGTTCAGGCGAGATTTCCGGGTGCCGAGATCACGGTCTACGAAAATCGTGGCCGCGACGTCGGCCCCTTCATCCAATTGCTTCGCGAAGGAAAGTTCGATCCCTTCGATCTTATCTGCAAGCTGCATGGCAAGAAGTCGGGGCAGAGCGGGCCGCGCATGGTTCTCGGCGAGATCTGGCGCCAGGCGAGTGCGTTCGACCTGATCGGATCCCGCGGCGTGGTCGACCGCATCATCGCCAAGTTCGAACGTTCTCCCGACATCCAGATGATTGGATCCGGACGCTTTCGGATGCCCAATGAATGGAAGGGGGAGAAGGCTGCGTGGGGCGAGAACAGGGCGATGGCCCTCAATCTGCTGGAGGCAATGGGGATGCCCTCCAGTTCTCCCCTCGATTTCTTTGCCGGGACGATGTTCTGGGTTCGTCGCGACGCGCTGGAACCGCTGCGACGGCTCGATCTGCCCTTGGCAGCCTTTCCCGAGGAGACAGGCCAACAAGACGGCACATTGCAGCATGCCCTCGAGCGTGTTCTTGGAATGATCTGCACAAAGATCGGCGTTGCCTCGGATGGTGACATGACGACGGATTCCCGCGAGGCAGACCCGATTGGATAGATCCGAATTCTTGGTCTTGGTAAGATCGCTCACCAGCAGAAGCCGATGGAAGAGATTTCGCCTGCGGCAACGAATTCGAGCCAGCGGTCTGTTCGATGTGTCGTGGTATCTGGTTCAAAATCCGGATGTAGCCCGGAGCGGGAAAGATCCGATCCTGCATTACATCAGGCATGGTGTCGCGGAGTCGCGAAACCCGAGTCCGAACTTCGACAACGAATACTATCTGACGAAAAATCCCGACGTGGCTGCCGCCTCGATGAATCCGTTGGATCACTACATTCGTTTCGGCAAGATCGAGGGGCGCAGCCCCCGACGTGCTCCGGGCACAAATGCCGGCGCCATCCAGAGACCCGCCACCTACGTGCCGCGATCCAGCGAGAGGCGACCCGTCGCACTGAAGGCGCGCCTCATTGCCTTCTACCTACCACAGTTTCATCCGATTCCTGAAAATGACGCCTTTTGGGGAAAGGGTTTCACGGAATGGACGAATGTGACACGCGCGGCGCCGCAGTTCGATGATCATTATCAGCCCAGGCGGCCGGCGGACCTCGGCTTCTACGACCTGAGAGTGAAGGACATCCAGAAGGAACAGATCGAGATTGCCCTTCAGTACGGCGTCTCGGGGTTCTGTTTTCACTTCTACTGGTTCAACGGCAAGCGCGTCCTTGAGATGCCGATCAGGCAATTCGTCGAAAACGATGCGCACGAACTGGGCTTCTGCATCAATTGGGCAAATGAACCCTGGAGCCGCCGTTGGCATGGGCTCGAACAGGAGGTGCTGATTGCGCAATCGCATTCACCCGAGGACGACCTGGCCTTCATCGAATATGTATCCCGCTATTTTCGCGACCGGCGATACATCCGCATCGGCGGCAAGCCTCTTCTGATGATTTACCGGCCAGGATTGTTTCCGTCGGCCGCTGAAACAGCACAACGCTGGAGAGCCTATTGCCGGGAAGCCGGCATCGGCGAGATTTTTCTTGCCTACCCGCAGTCGTTCGACAAGGACGATCCCGCCGAATTCGGATTCGACGCCGCCGTCGAATTCCCACCGAATCTTGGGAAATTTCGCGAGATCAGCGGCAGAATTCCAACGCTCAAGAGCGGCTTCAGGGGAAAGATCTTCGACTGGACGGAGCTCCTCAAACGCAGCCGCGCCTACCCACAGGTTCCCTACACGCTGTTTCGCGGACTTTGCCCTTCCTGGGACAACACCGCACGGAGGATGGAGGCAGCCCACATTCTGGTGAACGCATCGCCGCCCCGCTACGCAGAATGGCTCGCCAACGCGGTCGCCGATACATGCGATCGTTTCGCCGATTTCGACAGCCGCCTGATCTTCGTCAATGCCTGGAACGAGTGGGCGGAGGGAGCCTATCTCGAGCCTGACGCCCGCTATGGCTACGCCTATCTGCAAGAGACGCGGAACGTCCTGTCGGCTCCGTCAGCGGCCGGCAAATTCCCCGGGGGCGCGTCCTGGCGCGTTCTGTTCGTTTCGCACGATGCGGCTCTCGGTGGGGCGCAGGCTTCGTTGATCGACATCGTCCAATGGCTGCAATCGCACACCGAGCTGGAGATCAAGGTGCTGTGCCTGGCAGGCGGTGAACGGCTCGAACAGTTTCGACGCATTGTCGATACCGCCCTTCTGGACGATCTGGTTTCGCCAACCGAGATGACCGCCACGAAGCTGGCCCGCATCGCCGATTGGTACGGTGGCAGACCGGACCTCATCTATTGCAACAGCCTGGCCACCGGCCGTGTGCATGCGCTGCTTGGGGAACTGGGCATTCCTATCCTGACGCATGCCAGGGAATTGGCAACGAGCGTCGCCCGATACGCCAAGGACGACATGGAGGATGTGGTTTCCCACACGCGGAGATTCGTTGCGTGTTCGCCAAGCGTCCGGGACTACCTGGTGGCCGAGCACAAGGTCGAAACGAACGCCATCGACGTCATTCCAAGCGCGGTTCCGCAGCCCGGCGCCGATCCCGGTCAGGAAACCCAGCGTCTTGAACGTCGCCGACTGGCCGGCTGGCCCGTGGACAAGACCATCGTCCTGGGATCCGGCCTCGCAATGCCATTCCGCAAGGGTGCCGACCTGTTTATCGAGGTGGCCCGAATTCTTCGGGCCCGTGGGGTCGAGGACTATCATTTCTACTGGCTCGGCTCGTTTCCGGAGCGGGAACGGGATGAAGCTCTCGGCACCTGGTCGCAGCACCTCGACAGGATGCGGGCGGACGGGTTGGACGAAAAAGTTACATTTCTGGGCGATGTCGACGATGTGCGCGGCTATCTTCGGGCTGCCGATCTGTTTCTTCTGACATCCCGCGAAGAGCCGTTCGGCCGCGTCATGCTGGAGGCGGCATTCGCCGAGTTGCCGGTAATCTGCTTCGCTGGCAGCGGCGGGGCGCCGGATTTCGTCGAGGACGATGCCGGCATCATCGTCGAACGGGCCGATCCGGCCGCGATGGCAGATGCCACGCTGAAACTGATCCGGAACCAGCCGTTGCGGACGAAGCTCGGCAGGCAGGCGGGCGCCAAGGCGCGGCGGCATTTTTCCACCGACCAGGTCTTTCCGCGCCTGCTGTCGACCATGCGGAAGGTTGCAGGCCAGCCGCCCGCTGTCCCGATCATCGTGCCGACTTAAATTATGCCCGCTACCTGTCCGCAGCGACGAGGTGGCCGTTGCCGACATCCTGCAGCGCCAGTTTCAGCGGCGCCTCGCCGATCCTGCGGGTGGCGCTCGGGATTTCCTGGTCGAGGCGGGCGAAGCGGCTTCTGCGCCGCGCTGGATCGGGCACCGGCACGGCTTCGATCAGCCGCCTGGTGTAGGGATGGCGCGGGTTGGAAAAGACCTGGTCGCGCGTGCCCATTTCGACGATCTGGCCGAGATACATGACAGCGACGCGGTCGGAGATGTTCTCGACCACCGCCATGTCATGCGAGATGAAGAGATAGGCGACGCCGAATTCGCGCTGCAATTCCTTCAACAAATCGAGCACGCGCGCCTGCACCGAGACGTCGAGCGCCGAAACGCTTTCGTCGGCGATGATCAGCTTCGGCCGCAAGGCGAGCGCGCGGGCAATGCAGACGCGCTGGCGCTGTCCGCCGGAGAATTCGTGCGGATAAAGCTCCATCTGATCGGCCGAGAGGCCGACGCGCTCGAACAGGGCCGCGACGCGCTGGCTGCGCTCTTCCCTGGAGGCGATGCCGTGGATCACCAGCGGCTCGGCGACGAGGTCGCCGACGCGCATGCGCGGATCGAGCGAGGCGAAAGGGTCCTGGAAAATCATCTGCACGTCGCGGCGCACCGCCTTGCGTTCGTCGCGGCCGAGGCCCGACAAATTGCGCCCGCCAACGATGATGTCGCCGCTGTAAGGTACCAGCCCGGCCAGCGCCTTGGCGGTGGTCGACTTGCCGCAGCCGGATTCACCGACCAGCGCCAGCGTCTCGTTGGGCGCGACCGAGAAGCTGACGCCCTCGACCGCATGAACCCGGCGGGTGACCCGGCCGAAGACGCCTCCGCGCAGGTCGAAGCGGACATGCAGGTCTTTGACCAAGGCGACGCTGGCTGGCGTTGCCGTCTCCACATGCCTTGATTTCTGCCGCCCGACGCCGCTGCCGATGCGCGGCACGGCGGCCAGCAGTTCGCGCGTATAGTCCGCCTGCGGCCGGGCGAAGATGTCCGGTGTCTTGCCCTCCTCGACCATGCGGCCATGCCGCATGATGATGACGCGATCGGCCATTTCGGCGACCACGCCCATGTCGTGGGTGATGAGGATGACGCTGGTGCCGTGCTGGCGCTGCAGGTCGCGCAGCAGTTCCAGCACCTCGCCCTGCACGGTGACGTCGAGGGCGGTCGTCGGCTCGTCGGCGATCAGTACGTCGGGCTCGAGCGCCAGGGCCATGGCGATCATCACCCGCTGGCGCATGCCGCCGGACAGCTCGTGCGGGAACTGAATTAGCCGGCTTTCGGCTTCCGAAATGCGCACCGCCTTCAGCGCCTCGATGGCGCGCTGGCGGGCTTCGGCCGGCGAGAGGCTGGTATGCGCCTCGATGGATTCGGTGAGCTGCCGGCCGATCGACAACACCGGATTGAGCGAGGTCATCGGCTCCTGGAAGATCATGGCGATGCGGTCGCCTCGAATGCGGCGCATCCGGCGCTCGTCGAGGTCAGCCAGGTCGGTATCGCCAAGTCGGATCTTTCCAGATGAAATGCGGGCGGCAGGCTGAGGCAGGAGCTGCATGATCGCCAGCGCGGTCATCGACTTTCCGGAGCCGGATTCGCCGGCGATGCAAAGCGTTTCGCCACGCGCCAGCGTCAGCGACAGGTTGGACACGACCTCGCGCTCGCCATCCTCGCCGCGCACGCTGACGGAGAGGTTGGCGATGTCGAGGATGGTCTTGGGGGCTGAGTTCATTGGGAGAGCAGGGTTCTGAGAGGTTTATTCGGGCACGCCCCCCACCCGGACCTTCGGTCCGTCCTCCCCACAAGGGGGCGGTAGGGCGCCAGCGCTTCACCCTCCCCCTTGTGGGGAGGGTCGCTGCGAAGCAGCGGCGTGGGGGTGCGGCGCCAACCTCGCGTCATTCAAACACGCAGCGCGGGAAGTAGAACGACACCACCCAGTTCGGCATGTCGACGATCTCGCTGATCCTGAGATCGCCGCACACCGAGGCGAGCATATAGGCCTCGACCGGGTCGATCTGGTAGCGCCCGGCAATCAGGTCGACCATCTGGGCAACCGCTTCCCTGGCGCCGGCCATCAGGTCGGGGCCGATACCCGTCGTCACTTCATAACCCTTGGCGTCGAGGTGACGCGTCACCGGGCCAGGGGTGGTGAAGCGCGGCGTCTTCAGCCTGGCATCCTTGAGCAGGTCGAGCTTGAGCACGACGTCCATCGGGCTTTCGATCGCCGTGCCGCAGACCTCGCCGTCGCCTTGCGCGGCGTGCGTATCGCCTACCGAGAACAGCGCGCCGGTCACCTCCACCGGCAGGTACAGTATGGTGCCGGCGGCGAGATCGCGGATATCGAGATTGCCGCCGACGCGCCGCGGCGGCACCACCGAGTGGAGGCCCATCTCGGCCGGCGCATTGCCGATGGTGCCGGCGAACGGCTTCAGCGGTACGCGGGCATTCTTGCCGAACAGCGCCGGCTCGAGCGAGGCGGCGTCGTATTTCCAGATGTTGAGCGCCGGCTCCTTGAAGTCGTCGGCGAGCAGGCCGAAGCCCGGAATGTTCCCCGTCCAGCCGAAGCCGGACGGTTTGAACAGCTCGATCGTCACCTTCAGCGCGTCACCGGGCTCGGCACCTTCGACGAAGATCGGCCCGGTCACCGGGTTGATGCCGGCGAAGTCCAGCTTGGCGATGTCGGCGACCGTGCTGTCGGGCTTCAGCTGGCCGCCGGCGGAATCCAGGCACTGGAACTCGATGGTCGATCCGGGCGCCACCCGCTCGGCCGGGGCAAAGGAATTGTCCCAGCCGAAATGGTGATGGCGCCCATGGATGGTGTAGTCGCAACTATTGCACATCTTTTACGTACACATTGTCATAGTTGATCGGGATATGGACCGGGTCGACATAAAGGTTGTCGGCACCGCCCATGCGGGCCGATTTCATGGTGAAGCGCTGCTCGTTGAACACCGGCGCCCAGGGTGCGTCCTCCATGATCTTGTCGTAGATGGCGCTCCACATCTTGCCGCGCTCCACGGCCTTGGCCGGGTCAACCACGGAGTCGGCCTCGGCCGCCTTGGCGTCGAGGTCCTTGTTGCAATACCACGACCAGTTCCAGCCGCCCGGTACCGCACCGGCGCAGCCGAGGATCGGGCCGTAGAAGTTGGACGGATCGGGGAAGTCGGCGATCCAGGCCATGCCGCCCGACCAGATCATCGGCGCGCCGGCCTTGTCGCCGCCGGCGGCGATGACGTTGGCCTGGGCGAGCGACTGGATGCTGGCCTTGATGCCGATCGCCGCCAGATCCTGCTGGATCGCCTGGGCGATGCGCGGGTTCGGGTCGGTGTTCATGGCGAACAATTGCGTGTCGAAGCCATCGGGATGGCCGGCCTCGGCCAGCAGTGCCTTGGCCTTGGCGACGTCATACGGGTAACCCTTGTACTCCTTGTCGTAGCCCGGCATCGATGGCGGCAGCGGCTGGTTGGCCGGCACGGCGCGGCCGTTGATGATCTGGATGACGCGCGCCTTGTTGATCGCCATGTTGACGGCCTGGCGCACCTTCACATTGTCGAACGGCGCCATGGTGGTGTTCATGGTGACATAGCCGGTGTGCAGCTGGCCGCCTTCGACGACGCGCGCCTTCTGCTCGGGATCGGCCATCACCTCCTGGAATTTTGCCGGCGGAATGCCGTCGCCGGGCACGTCGATCTCGCCCTTCTGCAAGCGCAGCAGCGCCACGATCGGCTCCTGGCCGATCTCGAAGGTGATCTTGTCGAGATGCGGCAGACCCTTGTGCCAGTAGTCCGCATTGCGCTCGAAGACGATGCGCTGGCCGAGCGTCCACTCGGCGAGCTTGAAGGCACCGGTGCCGACCGGATGCTTGCCGAAATCCGCGCCATATTTCTCGACCTCCTCCTTCGGCACGACATGCGAGAAGTTGATGGCCATCACATGCAGGAAGGTGGCGTCGGGGCGGGTCAGCTCGAACTTGACCGTATAGGGATCGACGACGGTGACGCCGGACAGGCTTTCGGCCTTGCCGGCGGCGACATCGTCATAGCCCTTGATCGAGCCGAAGAAGCCGGCGCCCGGGCTCTGCGTCTTCGGATTGGTGACGCGATCGAGCGAATATTTCACGTCGTCGGCGGTCATCTCGCGGCCATTGTGGAATTTCACGCCGTGCCGCAGCTTGAAGGTGAAGGTCTTGCCGTCTGGCGAGATCTCGTAACTTTCGGCAAGGTCGGGCTTGAGGTTGGTGGTGCCCGGTTCGTAGTCCATCAGGCCGTCGAACAGGCTCTTGATCATCGACCAGTTCTGCCAGTCATAGCCGATCGCCGGATCGAGGGTGGCGACATCGTCCTTGTAGGTGATCGTGATGGCGCCGCCCTGCTTGGCGTTGGGGTCGATCGTGTCCTCGGCGCGGGCGCTTGCCATGCCGAGCATCAGCGCCAGAGCCGATGCCGCCACGGTGGTGGCCAGAAATCTTTTCATTTGGTGTTCCCTTTCTCTGATTGTTTTCTTGGTTTCATCTGAGCTTGATGCGGGGGTCGATGAAGGGCGCGATGATGTCGGCCAAGAGGTTGCCGAGCACGATGGCGAAGGCCGAGACCAGCGTGACGCCCATGATGATGGGGATGTCGACGCGCTGGATTGCCTGCCAGGCGAGCTGACCGATGCCGGGCCAGCCGAACACGCTTTCGACGACGACGATGCCGCCCATGAAGATGCCGATATCGATGCCGATCATGGCGATGACCGGCAGGATGGCGTTGGGCAGCGCATGGCGGAAAATGATGGCGCCGCGCGCCAGGCCTTTCGCACGCGCGGTGCGCACATAATCCTGGCGCAGCACGTCGATCATCGACGAGCGCATCATGCGGGCGTACCAGCCGGCGCCGAGGATGCCCATGGTCAGCGACGGCAGCACCAGATGACGCCAGGTGCCGTAGCCGCCGATCGGAAACCAGCTCAACCTGACGGCAAAGACGTAAAGCAGCAAAAGCCCGACGACGAATTGCGGCGCCGAGACGCCGACGAAGGAGGCGACCATCAAGGTCTGGTCGGTCGCGGTCCCGCGCTTGACGGCGGCGATGAGGCCCATGCTCAGCCCGATCAGCAATTCGCACAGGATGGCACCGACCATCAAAAGCAGGCTGGCCGGCAGCCGCGAGACGATGAGTTCGGTGACTTCGGAGCGCTGGATGTAGGAGCGGCCGAGATCGCCGCTGACGAGCCTGGTCAGATAGTGCCAGTACTGGACGACAAAGGGCTGGTCGAGGCCGAGCTGCTGGCGGATGTTCTCGACCGTCTGCGGCGTGGCGCTGCGGCCGGCGATCTGGCGGACCGGGTCGGCGGGCAAGAGATAGAGCAGCGCGAAGGTGATCAGCGAAACACCAAGCAGGATGAGCAGCGACTGGATGAGGCGGCGGCCGAGGTAGGCGATCATGCCCGGCCCCTTTGCATCGGATCGAGGATGTCGCGGAGCGCGTCGCCGATCAGGTTGAAGGCGAGCGCCAGCGCCAGGATCGCGGCGCCGGGGAAGAACACCAGCCAGGGTGCGGCCTGGAAATAGGTCTGGTTCTCGAAGATGATGTTGCCCCAGGACGCCGTCGGCGGCTGCACGCCGATGCCAAGAAAGGAGAGCGTCGCTTCGAGCAGCACCGTCGTCGAAATGCCGAGCGTGCCCCAGACGATGATGGTCGGCAGGAGATGCGGCAGGATGTGGCGGAACAGGATGCGCGGCGCGCCGGCGCCGATGGTGCGCTCGGCGTCGATGAATTCGCGCTCTGCAAGCGAGGAGGTTTCGGTGTAGATGACGCGCGCGGTCTGCACCCAATTGACCAATGCGATGACCATGGCGACGATCCACAGGCTCGGTTGGAAAACCGCCGCCAGGCAGATGGCGAGCAGCAGCGCCGGAAACGCCATCATCAGATCGGTGAAACGCATCAGCGCACTGCCGATCCAGCCGCGGAAATAGCCGGCGGTGACGCCGACCAGTGTGCCGATGAACAGCGCCACCCCATTGGCGACGATACCGATGATCAGCGAGGTGCGGGCGCCATAGAGGATGCGGGTCAGAAGGTCTCGACCGAGCAGGTCGGTGCCGAGCCAGAATTTGGCATCCGGCGGCAGCGGCGAGCCCTCTATGGTCAGGCCGTCGAACATCTGCCCGTTGGGATCATAGCCGGTCAGCCACGGTGCCAGCACGGCGCCGGAGACGACAATGGCGACGATGACCAGGCCGAGCAGCGCCAGGCGACGTTTGACCAGCCGGCGCCAGACGCCGGCGCGCGGCTTGGCCGGCATGCGCGCCGTGGCCGGGAGGTCAGGCGCGATGGGACTGGTCATCGCCGCCTTCCTCACCCGTTGCTTCCTCATCGGTCATCGCCACGATCCGGCGCGCGGCATCCTCGACGCTGATCTGCCAGCTCATCGCCAGTGAGCGCAGCTGCGCATAGGCGCGCTCGTCGTCCGAGCCTTTCGACAACGCCGCCACCGCGCGCACGATGGTCTGCCGCTCCGCGACACGCTGGCGCAGCGATGCAATTTCGCCGGCTAAGTGTTTACGCGCCTCGAAACTCTGCCTTGCGATCAATAGCGCGCTGTAGACGCCGGCAGTGCCGACCGGCTTAAGCAGTTGCGCGTCGGCCTTGTGCGAGAGCGCCCATTCGATGCGGCCGGGCGCCTCGGAACCGATCAGCGCCACCAGCGGCATCGGCGCTTCACCGGCTTTCCAGGGGAATTGCTCGTCGAAACCGAGATCTGCATCGAAGAAGACGAAATCGGCGGCCAGCGCCTCCGGCGGCAGTTCCGGCCAGCAGTCGAGCGCGATCAGGCCGATCGCCGACAATTGCCTGGTGATGGCCTGCACCGTCGAATGCGGGCGATGCAGGATGAAGGCCCTGGCGCCGCCGAGGTTGGGAATGCGCGGCGTCCTGGTCACGACACCACCCGCAGGCGCGGACGCCCGAACGTCCTGGCAGGATCATAGCGCGACAGATAGGGATCCGGCGCGACCTCATCCTCACGGCTGACGACCTCGAAGAACCCATCGGCGATCCGGCCGATGATGACAGGCAGCGTCGCGTGCTGGGTGTTGGCGTCGATGACGATCGGTCCAAGCCGGGTGGAGAAGCGCCGTTCGGCGAAAGCCTTGGAGAATTCCGCGGGTCCAGCTTCGGGATTGCGCGCGAGCACGTCGGCCATCACCTGCACCGAGGCATAGGCCGAGGCCTCGAAGGACGACGCGAAGGCCGCCGGCCGCGGCGCGAAATACGGGCCGACGGACAGATGGCCTCTCCCCGTCTCGCCGATCGCCGGCAGTTCGCCCTCGGTGAGGTTGCAGGAGATGACAGGACAATTTTCCGGACGGAAGGCGGCATCCTCGTCGCCCAAATCGCGATAGGCGGCGAGGAAGGCGTAGGACGAGGTGCCTATCAGATTGTTGAGGATGAAGCTCGGCCGCGTCGCCCGGATTTCCCCGATGAGGCGCGACACGTCGGTCTCGCCGATGCGCAGATAGCGTTCGCCCGGCACCTTGCCGCCGGCGTCGGCGATCAGGTCGCGCGCCACGCGGTTCATCTCCCAGCCCCAGATATAGTTCGAGCCGAGCAGGAAGCCGTTGGCGCCGAAGCGCGGCACGACATGGGCCATCAGCGGCACCAGATGCTGGTTGGGACAAGCATGCATGTAGACGACATGCTCGTTGGCCTCGAAGCCTTCATAGGGGCATGCATACCAGAGCATGCCGCCGGCCTTCTCCAGCACCGGAATGGTCTCCTTGCGGCTCCAGGAGGTGACGCAGCCGACGACATGGCGCGCGCTGCTGGTCTTGAAGATGTCTTCGCAAAGCGTCGCGTAGCGGTCGGCATTGCTTTGCGGATCGCGCTCGACCGGCACCAGCTCGATGCCTGAGCCGCGGTCGGCATTGATGTCGGCGATCGCCCGCATGGCACCCATGCGGCATGCATCGGAGACGAGCTGATAGCTCCCCGAACGGGAATAGAGGATACCGATCTCGATGCGCCGTTTCAAACAGGACCCCAGAAAATGAAAATGCCCCGCAGCCAGCGCCGCAAGGGCGAGGCATACGAGGCATTCTTGCCGCCCGGCGATCAGGGCCGGTATTTGGCCTTAGGGTATTCGGTCCGGCTGGTCAGTCAAGCGGGAAAGTGCGAGGGCTTGCCTCAGCCCTGCAGCTGCTTGCGCCGCCAGGCGGCAGGCGCTTCGCCTATCCGTTCGCGGAAGAAACGCGAGAAATAGGCGGGGTCGTCTAAGCCGATCTCGTAAGCGATGTCCTCGACCGTGCGCACGGTGAACAGCAAGAGCCGCTTGGCTTCCAGCAGCCGCCGCTCGCTGACGACGCGCTTGACGCCGCTGCCCAGCACCGCATGGGCAGCCTTGTCGAGGAGATGCGGTGTGGTGGCCAGCGTCGCGACGTAGCGGTCGACCGGCCAGTTGTCGCGGAAATGCGCATCGACAAGCCGGCGCAGGCCCATGGCCAGCGACGCATCGGAAGACGGTGCGGCGGCGACAGTCGCCGGTGCGAGACGCGCGATGTGGGAGAGCGCGACGGCAATCAGCGACGGCAAGATTTTGTCATTGCCGGCCTGCGCCTCGGCATATTCGGCTGCGATCATCTCCAGCACCGTCGCCAGCTTTTTCCATGCGGCGTGTCGCGGCAGGCCGTCGGCAAAGACCGGCCTGTCCAGCGGCAACAGGCTATGGCCGGCCAGGGCGGCGAGCGCATCGTCCGCGACGGAGACGACGATGGCGTCGGTGCCGGGGCCGATCGAGAAGCCATGCACGATGGTGCTCGGCACGAAGCTGACGGCCGGCGCCGAAAAGTCCCAGGCGCGGTCCTCGATGCGGTAGGTGCCGGAGCCGCTGGTCCAATAGGTGATCTGACCCATCTGCGGATGCTTGTGCGCCGCCACCTGGCCGAGATGGATGTTGCTGCGCGCAAGCACTGTCTCGACATGCAGGAAGCCGACATCGAGCGGCCGCACCGGCTCGCCATAGACGAAGAAATCGGGAATACCAGTTTCGCTCATGCCAGTGGAAAAAGTCCAAGCGGATTCGTGCTTTTGTCCATAAACCTTTGTAACGGCCAGCGCTATTGTTAACACGTTAAGGGAGGATGATGATGATGCGATCGGAAGATTTCCGGGCCGACACGAAACGCCCGTTCACCGGGGCCGAGTATCTGGAGAGCCTGCGCGACGGCCGCGAGGTCTATATCAACGGCGAGCGTGTGGCCGACGTCACCACGCATCCGGCGATGCGCAATTCGGTCCGCTCGCTCGCCCGCCTCTACGATGCCTTGCACGACCCGGCGCGGCAAGCGGCGCTGACCTCGCCGACCGACACCGGCTCGGGCGGCTACACGCACAAATATTTCCGCGTCGCCAAATCCTCTGGCGAACTCGCCGCCCAGCAGACGGCGATCGCGCAGTGGTCGCGCATGTCCTATGGCTGGATGGGGCGCACGCCCGACTACAAGGCGGCGCTGATGAACACGCTCGGCGCCAATGCCGACTGGTACGGACCGTTCAAGGACAATGCGCTCGCCTGGCACAAACGGGCGCAGGACGCCGTGCTGTTCATGAACCATGCCATCGTCAACCCGCCGATCGACCGCCACAAGCCGGCCGAACAGGTGAAGGACGTGTTCGTCCACATCACCAAGGAGACGGATGCCGGCATCCATGTCTCCGGCGCCAAGGTGGTGGCGACGTCCTCGGCGCTGACGCACTACAATTTCCTGGCGCAGGGCTCGGCGACGGTCACCGAGGATCCGTCGCTGTCGGTGATGTTCATCGTGCCGATGAACGCGCCGGGGATAAAGATGTTCTGCCGCGTCTCCTATGAACAGACGGCCAATACGGTGGCGGCACCCTTCGACTATCCGCTGTCGTCGCGCTTCGACGAGAACGACGCGATCCTGGTGCTCGACAATGTCTTCATCCCCTGGGAGGATGTTCTGGTGCTGCGCGACGCGCAGAAGATCCTGTCGTTCCACCCGGCGTCGGGCTTCATGCATGGCTATTGTTTCCAGGGCTGCACGCGCTTCGCCGTCAAGCTCGACTTCCTCGCCGGTCTGCTCGCCAAGGCGCTGCGCGCCACCGGCGGCGACGCCTTCCGCGGCAATCAGGCGGCACTTGGCGAGGTGATTGCGCTCAGGCACATGTTCTGGAGCTTTTCCAACGCCATGGCCTACAACCCGATCCCGTGGGCGAATGGCGCGGTGCTGCCCAATCTCGACGCCGCCCTCGCCTACCGTACCTTCATGTCGGAAGCCTATCCGCGCGTCATCGACACGGTGCGCCGGGTGATCGCATCGGGGTTGATCTATTTGCCGTCATCTGTGCGCGACTTCAACAATCCCGAGATCGACAAGTATCTCGCGCAATATGTGCGCGGCTCCAACGATATGGGCCATGTCGAGCGCATCAAGATCATGAAGCTGTTGTGGGACGCGACCGGCACCGAGTTCGGCGGCCGCCACGCGCTCTATGAGCTCAACTATGCCGGCGCACCGGAAGAGGTGCGGCTGCAGGTGCTGAAGGGCGCCGAACGCGGCGGGCGGCTGAAGGCGATGGAAGAACTGGTCGACACCTGCATGGCCGACTATGACGAGAATGGCTGGACTGGCGACACCTGGCTGCCGCCGCTGACCTCGACGGCTGGATGAACTCCGATGGCCACGCAGATCTCGAAAACCGATTTCCGCGACGCCATGGCCAGGGTCTGCGCGCCGGTCAACATCGTCACGACCGACGGTCCGGCCGGGCGCGGCGGCTTCACCGCCACCGCTGTGTGCAGCGTTTCCGACGAGCCGCCGACGCTGCTGGTCTGCATGAACGGGCGTTCGACGCAGGCCGCCATGTTCCTCGCCAACCGACGCTTCTGCGTCAATGTGCTGACGCATGACCACATGCACCTGGCGGGAAAGTTCGCCGGTGCGACAAGGGACATGGAGGCCCGCTATTCGGCGGCGCGCTGGCAGACGCTGACCTCGGGCACGCCGGCGCTATCGGACGCGATCGTCAATTTCGACTGCGAGATCGAGGACGTGCATATCGTCGGCACGCACAATGTCATGATCGGCCGCGTCATCGACGTCCGGCACGGCAGCGGTGGCTCGGCGCTGCTCTATGTCGACCGCAACTACACGCAGCCGACACGGCTCGGCAGTTTTGGCGGGTGAGGCGGGGCGAACGGCGCGGGACGGAGAGCGCTCAACTCTCGCCGTCGATCAGCGCCTCCAGCAGATCGAGCAACTGCTCCAGCCGCTCATGGCCAAACCGCCGCTCGATGTCGTCGTAGATGACGCGGCGTTCGGGGGACAGGGCGTCGATCAGGGCAGAGCCGGCCGGAGCGATGGTCAGGATGACGCGGCGGCCGTCGCCTTCCGCTTTGTTCCGGGTGATGAACTTTCGGCCCTCGAGCGCCTTGATGATGCGCGTCAGGCTCGGCGGCAGCACCGAGGCGCGATCGGCAAGCTCGGTCGCCTCGACCGGGCCGGCCTCGCTCAGCACGCGCAACACGCGCCATTGCTGTTCGGTCACGTCATGCGCGGCGAGCATCGGGCGAAACCGCGCCATCACCACTTCGCGGGCATGAAGGAGCGCCATTGGCAAGGAGCGGCGGGTGTTCTCGGGCAGCAAGTAAAATTCTCTCCAGCGCTGGCTTGCGATCGGCGGCGGGCTTTGCCCGGCAGCGCTGGCCGTCAAAGCCTGTCATCCCGTATCGTCGCCTCGGGCCGGATGCAAGGCTTGACTTCGGCGACATCACATGTAATTAACGCGTTAACTACAACAAGTAATGTTCCAGGGAACGAGACGCGGTGCCTCACTTCTCCATCGAGTATTCAGCCAATCTCGATGCCAAGGTCGACATGGCCGAATTGTGCGCGCTGGTGCTGCGCACCGTGCTCGACACCGGGCTGTTCGAGACCGGGGCGGTGCGGGTGCGGGCCTTCCGCGCCGAGGCCTACGCCATAGCCGACAATCTGCCGGAAAATGGCTTTCTCGACATGTCGTTTCGCGTCGGCGCGGGCCGCAGCGCCGAGGACAAGAAACGCACCGGCGATGCCGTCTTCAAGGCGGTGAGCGAATATCTGGCGCCGCTGTTCGAGACCCCGCATTTCGCTTTGTCCCTGGAGATCAGAGAAATCGATCCGGCGCTGAGCTGGAAGAAGAATGCCATCCACCCGCGGCTGCGCGGCAAGTGACGGAAAGCTGACATGTCCGACCTCGAAGGCAATCTGAAGAAGGCCGAGGCCTATCTGGCCCGTTTCAAGAGCGACGGCGTGCTGAACCAGATCGGCGGCGAGGCGGTGCCGGCCGCTGACGGCTCGACCTTCGAGACGCTGTCGCCAGTCGACTTGAAGCCGCTGGCCAAGGTCGCGCGCGGCAGCAGTGCCGACATCGACCGCGCCGCCAAGGCGGCAAAGGCTGCCTTTCCGGCCTGGGCGGCCATGCCTGGCGAAGCGCGCAAAAAGCTGCTGCACAAAATCGCCGACGCGATCGAGGCGCGCGCCGAGGAGATCGCCTTCGTCGAATGCATGGACACCGGCCAGGCGCTGAAATTCATGGCCAAGGCTGCGTTGCGCGGTGCGGAGAATTTCCGTTTCTTCGCCGACCGCGCGCCGGAAGCGCGCGACGGCGAGACGCTGCGGACGACCGGCCAGACCAATATGACCACCCGGGTGCCGATCGGCCCGGTCGGCATCATCACGCCCTGGAACACGCCGTTCATGCTGTCGACCTGGAAGATCGCGCCGGCGCTGGCGGCGGGCTGTACGGTGGTTCATAAGCCGGCTGAGTTCTCGCCGCTGACGGCGCGCCTGCTGGTCGAGATCGCCGAGGAGGCCGGCCTGCCGAAAGGCGTCTGGAACCTGGTCAACGGGCTTGGCGAACATGCCGGCAAGGCGCTGACCGAGCACCCCGACATCAAGGCGATCGGCTTCGTCGGCGAGAGCCGCACCGGCTCGATGATCATGAAACAGGGCGCCGACACGCTGAAGCGTGTGCATTTCGAGCTCGGCGGCAAGAACCCGGTGATCGTCTTTGCCGATGCCGATCTCGAACGCGCCGCGGATGCGGCGGTGTTCATGATCTACTCGCTCAACGGCGAGCGCTGCACCTCGTCGTCGCGGCTGCTGGTTGAAGCCTCGGTCTACGACCGGTTCACCGATCTGGTGGCGGAGAAGGCCAAGCGCATCAGAATAGGCCATCCGCTCGATCCGAAGACCGTGGTCGGGCCGCTGATCCATCCGGTGCATGAGGAGAAGGTGCTGTCCTATATCGAGATCGGCAAATCGGAGGGCGCCGTGGTCGCTGCCGGCGGCGGCAAGTTCGCTGGCCCCGGCGGCGGCTGCTATGTCAGCCCGACGCTGTTTACCGGCGCCACCAACCGGATGCGCATAGCCCAGGAGGAGATTTTCGGGCCGGTGCTGACGGCAATCGCCTTCAAGGACGAGGCCGAGGCGCTGGCACTGGCCAACGACACGCAATACGGCCTGACCGGCTATCTCTGGACCTCCGACGTGACACGCGCCTTTCGCTTCACCGACGCGCTGGATGCCGGCATGATCTGGGTCAATTCGGAGAATGTGCGGCATCTGCCGACACCGTTCGGCGGCGTCAAGAATTCCGGCATCGGGCGTGACGGCGGCGACCATTCCTTCGATTTCTACATGGAGACGAAGAACATCGCCTTCGCCACGACGGCACACGCGATCCAGAAACTCGGCGGCTGACCGGAGGAGATCAGAATGCCCTTGCCCAAGCCCAACCTCTATCCGGCCTTCAACATCGTGCGCCTCAGCCATGTCGAGCTGGCGGTGACCGATCTGGCCAGATCGCGCGCCTTCTATGTCGACACGCTCGGCCTGCAGGTCACCGACGAGACATCGGGCGCCATCTACCTGCGCGCCATGGAGGAGCGCGGCCATCACTGCATCGTGCTGCGCAAGGCGACGACGCCGGAAGCCCGCGACCTCGGCTTCAAGGTCTTTTCGGATGAGGACCTCGACAAGGCGGCGCATTTCTTCAAGGGCAAGGGCCTGCCGGTGGACTGGGTCGAGCGGCCCTATCAGTCGCGCACCTTCCGCACGCGCGATCCGCACGGCATTCCGCTGGAATTCTATGCCGAGATGGCAAGGCTTGCGCCGATCCATCAGAAATACGCGCTCTATCGCGGCGTGAAGCCGCTGCGCATCGACCACTTCAACTGCTTCTCGCCCAATGTCGACGAGTCCGTCGCCTTCTACAACGAGCTCGGCTTCCGCGTCACCGAATACACGGAGGATGCCTCGAGCGGAAAGCTGTGGGCGGCCTGGACGCACCGCAAGGGCGGCGTCCATGACATCGCCTTCACCAACGGCATCGGACCGCGCCTGCACCATGTCGCCTTCTGGGTGCCGACGCCGCTCAACATCATCGACCTGCTCGACCTGATGGCAACGACCGGCTATCTCGCGAACATCGAACGCGGCCCGGGCCGGCACGGCATTTCCAATGCCTTCTTCCTTTATGTGCGCGACCCAGACAACCACCGCATCGAGATCTATTGTTCGGATTACCAGACGGTCGATCCGGACCTCGAGCCGATCAAATGGGACCTCAAGGACCCGCAGCGCCAGACGCTGTGGGGCGCGCCGGCGCCGAAAAGCTGGTTCGAGGAAGGCAGTGTTTTTGCCGGAGCGGAGGTGCGCCAGCCGGATTTGACGGCCTCGCCGATTGTGGCGCCCTGATGAGATTTGATCGATGACGGCATTCCTTCGCGCCCCCCTCTGTCCTGCCGGACATCTCCCCCACGAGGGGGGAGATTGGACGTCATCTCCGCCTTCGCCAATCTCCAACGCTGCAAGAAGAGCGCCATCCGTCCGAGCTGCCAATCTCCCCCCGTGTGGGGGAGATGTCCGGCAGGACAGAGGGGGGCGCCGTAGGGCTCCAACCTCGCCGATATTCCGCATCACCATCGGCGGAGCCGCCGCATGACCCCGTCACGCCTCGCCACCTTCACCGCCGGCGGCAAGGCGCGCTATGGCGCGGTCACAGGCAAGGGCGTCGTCGACCTGTCGGCCCGCTACAGCCAGTGGCCGACATTGCGCGAGGTGATCGAGGCCGGCGCCTTGCGGCGGCTGGCGGAAGAGGCGGAGGGGTTTGCCGCCGATTTTCCGCTCGACGCCGTCGCCTACGACATCCCTGTCCCGTCGCCGGAAAAGATCATCTGCGTCGGCGTCAACTATCCGGACCGCAACGAGGAGTACAAGGACGGGCAGGCGGCGCCGGCCAACCCGTCGCTTTTCATCCGCTTCCCGCGCTCCTTCGTCGGACACGGCGCGCCGCTGGTGCGGCCGCCCGAATCGCCACAGCTCGACTATGAGGGCGAGATCGTCATCGTCATCGGCAAGGGCGGCCGGCGCATCGCGGAGACCCAAGCGCTCGGCCATATCGCCGCACTGTCGCTGTGCAATGAAGGCACCATCCGCGACTGGGTCCGGCATGCCAAGTTCAACGTCACGCAAGGCAAGAATTTTGACCGCACCGGCTCGATCGGCCCGTGGCTGGTGCCGTTCACCGGCGAGGCGCAGGTCGCCGACATTACGCTCTCCACCCGGGTCAATGGCGAGCTGCGCCAGCAGGACCGCACCAGCCGCATGATCTTTTCCTTCCGCAAGATCATCAACTACATCTCGACCTTCACCACGCTGGTGCCAGGCGATATCATCGTCACCGGCACGCCGACCGGCGCCGGCGCCCGCTTCGACCCGCCGGTCTGGCTGAAGCCGGGCGACGTGATCGAGGTCGAGGCCGACGGCATCGGCGTGCTGCGCAACAGCGTCGTCGACGAGGCAGCTTCATGACCCCGGAACAAGTGGAAGACGCCGCCAACCGGCTGTTCGAGGCCGAGCGCTCGCGCCGCCAGATCCGGCTGCTCAGCCTCGATTTTCCCGACGCCACCATGGAGGACGCCTATCGCGTCCAGGCGGCGCTGGTGACGCGCAAGATCGATGCCGGGCTGAAGCCGAAGGGCTGGAAGATCGGCCTGACCTCCAAGGCGATGCAATATGCGCTGGCTATCGACACGCCGGATTCCGGTGTGCTGTTCGACGACATGTTCTTCAACGACGGCGCGACGGTTCCGGCCGGCCGCTTCATCCAGCCGCGCGTCGAGGCCGAGATCGCCTTCGTCATGAAAGCGCCGCTCAAGGGGCCAGGGGTGACCCTCTTCGACGTGCTCAATGCCACCGACTACATCACGCCGGCGCTGGAAATCCTCGACACGCGCATCGAACGCGTCAACGCCGAGACGAAGAAGGCGCGCAGCTTCTTCGACACGATCTCCGACAACGCCGCCAATGCCGGCATCGTTATCGGCGGGCGGCCGCAGCGGCCCGATGAAGCCGACATGCGCTGGATCGGCGCCATCGTCTCGCGCAATGCCGAGGTCGAGGAAACCGGGCTCGGCGCCGGCGTGCTCAACCACCCGGCCATGGGCGTTGCCTGGCTGGCCGACCGGCTCGCCCGCTACGGGATGTCGATCGCCGCCGGCGAAGTGGTGCTGTCGGGCTCATTCGTGCGTCCTGTGGAGGCGCGGCCCGGCGACACGATCGTCGCCGATTTTGGCAGTTCAGGCACGGTCAGCATTCATTTCGCCAAGGGCTGACGGTGCCGCCTATTCGCCGCGCAGATAGGCGATCACCACATCGGCCGCGATGTTGGACATGCGCAGGCCGACCTCCCTGGTGATGTCGCCTTCGACGCGGCTCTGCACCCAGCCCAGAAAGGCGAATGACCGCAGCGCGGCGAACAGCGGTAGCGCGGCGACATCGTGCGGCGTCAACGTCCGCTCCTGCCGGTAGCCCTCGAGCAGCGATGCCTCGATCAGCGGATAGAGCGGCTCCTGCCGGTTCTGATACAGGGCGACGGCAAGGTCGTACATATGCCAGCCAAAGCCGCAATCGTCGAAGTCGATGATGCGCACCGCGCCGTCATGGATCAGCACGTTCTCGCGCACCAGATCGGCATGGATGATGCCGAAGTTGCGAGGGCTGCGCTCATGCTCCGAAAGCGCCTTCACGGCTTTGTCCCGTGCCTGCAAAACAAGGCCGCGGCGCGGGCCATCGAGAAAGGGCGAGGTCTCGAAGCGGCCCCAGGTCGGGCTCGGGCCGAAGAAGCCGTCGAAATCCCAGGCATGGCGGGCAAAACCGGCGGGCGGCGTCCAGCTGGCGCTGATATTGTGCATCTGCGCGATGGTTCGGCCGATCGCGGTGAAGACCTGCCTTGCCTGTTCAGGAGTGTAGGCCAGGGGTACGCCCCGCGCGCCGACGGCGCGGCCTTCGAGCCAGCTCAGGCAATCGGCCTGGCGAGGCGGTCCTGAGGCGGCCTTCCTGACAAGCACGAACAGATCGCCGGCCGGTGTCGGCACCGGAGACGGCGTGGCGATACCGGCGGATTGCAGAAAACTCATCCATTGCAGTTCCGAGCGAAGCGCGGCATCCGTGTGGTAGCCAAGCCGATGGATGCGCATGGCGGCCGGCTGGCCGTCCGGCAGAGAGACGCGGAAGACCGCATTCTCGCGGTATTTCAGCAGCTCCGGTTCGCCGTCGCGGACGCCCCAATGGGTGAGCGCATGCCGGGCAAGTGCGGTAACATGCGCTTCCGTCTCGGGCTCGGATCGCTCGGAAACCACGTTCACGCCGTCCCTCCGTCGACTTCATCGAGCACTTCGTCGAGCGTGCCGATCAGCAGATCGGCATGGGCGCGGGAAAACGGCATGGGCGGGCGGATCTTGAGCACATTGCCGTGGATGCCGGTCTTGCCCATAAGCACGCCACGGTCGCGCATCGCGTTGATGACGCGCCCGGCGATGTCGGGCGCGGCCTCGCGCGTCTCGCGGTCGTGGACCAGCTCGGCGCCGAAGAACAGGCCGGCGCCCCTGATCTCCCCGATGCAGTCATGCCGATCGGCCAGCGGCCGCAGCAGGCCGAGCGCATAGGCGCCGACATCGCACGCGTTGGCGACGAGGTTTTCGTCTTCCAGGACATCGAGGACGGCATTGGCGACCGCACAGGAAACCGGATTGCCGCCAAAGGTGTTGAAGTAGCGGAAGGCGTTGCGGAACGTCGACAGGATCTCTGTGGTGGTGACGACAGCGGCGACCGGGTGGCCATTGCCCATCGGCTTGCCCATGGTGACGATGTCGGGAACGAAGCCGGCGCGCTGATGGCCCCAGAAATGGCTGCCGGTGCGGCCAAAGCCGGGCTGCACCTCGTCGGCGATGACCAGACCGCCGGCCTCACGCAGCGCCGCCACGGCGTCGTCGAAGAATCCGGTGGGGAGCGTCGGGAAACCTTCATTGGCGAGCAACGGGCAGAGGATCATGCCGGACAGGCCGATACCGTCCTTTGCCAGCGAAGCGATGGCTTCGCGCACCGCGTCGCCGAACGCCTTGCCGTTGGCCATGGCGTCGGGATGGCGATAACTGTCGGGCGCCGGCACCAGCCTGACATAGGGCGCACGGCCGCCGACCGGAGGCATGCGCGTTGAGACCTGCGAAACGGCGGAAGTGTTGCCGTGATAGGTGGCGTCGGTGGCGATGATACCCATCTGGCCCGACGTCGCCTGCGCCATGCGCAGCGCGATGTCGTTGGCCTCGCTGCCGGTGCAGGTCAGGATGGCGGTGGACAGGCCGGCATCGAATGTCGCGGTCAGCCGCTCGACATAGTCGAGGATGGCGGTGTGGAGATAGCGCGTGTGGGTGTTGAGCAGGCCTGCCTGCCGGCACAGCGCCTCGACCACATGCGGGTGGCAGTGACCGACATGGGCGACATTGTTGTAGGCATCGAGATATTGGCGGCCGTCAGCGTCATAGAGCCAGACGCCTTCGCCGCGCACCAGATGGACCGGCTCTTCATA
Source organism: Mesorhizobium sp. WSM4312 (assembly GCF_002294875.1). NCBI lineage: Bacteria > Pseudomonadati > Pseudomonadota > Alphaproteobacteria > Hyphomicrobiales > Phyllobacteriaceae > Mesorhizobium > Mesorhizobium sp. WSM4312. Next base: position 146,493 of record NZ_NSFU01000009.1, read on the forward strand.
GAACAATTGCGATTTCGTGCCGAGCAGGCGGCCACGCCGGCCAATCAGCGTTTCTCCAGCCGGTTTCTTCTGGGATTGAGCTATCTGCATGTACCAAAACTCCGTTGTATCAGCCGCTTCGTCAGACCTTCGAGAGGCCGGCGTCCAGCGCTTCGCCAATCTTGGCGACATCGGCGGCGCTGATGATGAGGGGCGGCGACAGGATAATGTTGTTGCCGGAGACGCGCAGCATGACGCCGGCCTCGTAGGCCGCCTCCGAAACCAAGGCCATGGTCTTCTTGTCGGTCGGCTTCTTGGTCGCGCGGTCGGAAACCAGTTCCAGTGCCGCCATCAGCCCCTTGTACCGGACATCGCCGACGATGGCGTGCCGGGCCTTCAGCCCTTCCAGCACCGCCCCAAGCTCGACGCCGCGCACGGCCGCGTTCGCGTTCAGACGGAGCCGTTTGGTCTCGGCAAGTGCCGCCAATCCCGCCGCGCAGCCGACAGGATGGCCGGAATAGGTGTAGCCATGGCCGATCGACCCAAAACTGGTCTTGTCGGCCTCGAAGACATCGGCAACCCTGGCGCCGATCAAGGTCGCGCCGAGCGGGAAATAGCCGGAGGTGATCGCCTTGGCGATGGTCATGAAATCCGGCTTCACACCGGTCAGCCGCGAGCCCGACCAGGCGCCGGTGCGGCCGAAGCCTGTCACCACCTCGTCGGCGATCAGCAGGATCTCGTGGCGGTCGCAGATCTCGCGCACCAGCGGCATGAAGCTTTCGTGTGGAACGATGACGCCGCCGGCGCCGAGCACCGGCTCCATGATGAAAGCGGCGATGGTGTCGCCGCCCTGGAAGGCGATCTCCTCCTCCAGCACCTTGGCGCAGAGTTTGGCCAGCCGCGCCGGGTCGGTCTCGTCGAACGGGTTGCGGAAGGTCCAGGGTGCCGGGATATGGAACACGCCGGGCAGCAGCGGCTCGTAGTTGCGGCGGAAATTCGCGTTGCCGTTGACCGAAGCGCCGCCGAAATGCGTGCCGTGATAACCCTTCTTCAAGGCGAGGAACTTGGTGCGATCACCCTGGCCGCGGATCTTCCAGTATTGCCTCGCCAGCCGCAGTGCCGTCTCGACCGAATCCGAGCCGCCCGAGGTGAAGAAGGTCCGCACCATGCCTTCCGGTGCGAACCATTCGGCGAGTTCGTAGGCGAGCTCGATCGACGGCCCGGTCGAGGTGCCGCGAAAGCCTGAATAGTAAGGCAGCGCGCCGAGCTGGTCGGCGATCGCCTTCTTGATCGGGTCGCAGCTGTAGCCGAGATTGACGTTCCACAGGCCTCCGACCGCGTCGAGCACGCTCCTGCCATCGATATCGGTGACGGTGACGCCCTCACCCTTCATGATCACCTTGGGCGGATTGGCCCGCATCTCGGCCGGATGCGCCATGGGATGCCAGATCGGCTTGGCATTGGTCTCGGTGAGGAAATTGATGTCGCGCATCACAAGGCTCCGCAAATGGTCTCAGGCAACTGGGACGAGGTCGAAATGGGCAAGGGCTTCGGCGTAGGAAAGCGCTGGCCGGGCAACGTCGAAATGCACCGTGCGCATGCCGGCGGCATGGCCGCCATCGACATTGCGCTGCTGGTCGTCGACGAAGACACAAGCCTCGGCAGGCAGGCCTAACGCCTCGGTGACGAAACCATAGGCGCGCGCGTCGGGCTTGAGGATGCCGGTATAGGTGGCGTCGGCGATCACGTCGAACAGGCCGAGCAGCGGCAGCCGCCGGCGAAAATCGGCACCGTAGAACAGGTCGAGTTCGTTGGACAGGATCGCCAGGCGAAAGCCGGCGGCATGAACGGCGCGGATGGCATGTTCGGCTTCGGGCCGCACCACCTTTTCCGGCTCGGCCCCCCGTGCGCGCTGGACGAAGGTTTCCATTGCCTGCCAGTCCTCTCCGACGAGACGCCCGACCTCACTGGTGCGGGTGCGCCAATAGTCACGCTCGCTGATCTCGTCGGCCTGCATCGAGCGCCACAGCGGATCGCTGGCTGGATCGAACGGGCCGCGCCATTGCAGCGTTCCCGGCTTCAAGCCGAGCGCCTGTTCGGTCAGGGCATGGGTCTCGAATAGCGTGCGGGTGACGACGCCGCCGAAATCGAGGACGAGCGCCTGGGCCGGAGCAGCGCTCACGCAGCCACCCCCTTGGCCGGCATGCCGCGCGGGATGATGCCTTCCTCGACCCAGCGGTCGAAGATCTCGAGTGCCTTGGCGACAAAATCGTCGCTGTTGATATGGGCGTCGATCTCGTGGAACTCGACTTCGGGGGAAATCGCCTTGCGCATCTCGTCGACGAAGGCGGCGAGGGCTTCCGGCTCATAAAGCGGCTCGCCCGGCATGTCCCACTCCTGGATGCCTTGGGAAGGCAGGATGAGGGCGGAGCGCCCTTTCGAGGCGTCGAGCTTGGCGGCGATGGTCCTGGCGACCTCGCGGCGGTCGTCGGCATCGACGGTGATCGAGGCGATCAGCCTGTTATGGGCGTGAAACGGGCGCTCGGAAAATTTAGCCGGCAAATCCTGCCAGGTCGGCAGGTCGACCATGTCCACCGCGCCAGGGGCGGCGATCTGCGGAATGCCGCGAGCGCCGGCATTTTCCAGCCGGTCATTGCCGGAGGAGACGACGGAACCGGCCAGATGGTTGGTGATCTCCTGCAGGCTGAAATCGAAGACGGCGCAGAAATGATCCTGGCCGGCGATCGATTCGAAGGCGCGGCCGCCCATGCCTGTGGTGTGGAAGACGGCGACATCATAGCCGCGGCGTTCCAGCGCCGGCTTCAGCGTCTTCATGTAGCGCAGGCAGGAGCTGCCGAGCGACGTCATGCCGATGGTGGGGCCGATCGCCGGGGCCGAGGCGCGGTTCTCCAGAACGATCCTGGCCGCGCCGACCACCGCGCCGCAGGCCTGCGACAGGACCAGTCTGCAGATCGAGTTGAGGCCATAGAGCCCGCCGGCCCAGAGGATCATCATCAGGTCCGGCGCGACGCGTTCGGGCGGGATCAGGTGCGAATAGGCGATGGTGGAGACGACGAATTTCGGCACGCCGAGCGGCAGGGAAAGCGCGACGTCGAGCGCCAGGTCAGTACCCATTGAACCGCCTATGGCGATGAAGGCGTCGATCTCGCCATTGCGGTGCAGCTGGCGCACCAGTTGCACGGCCCCGCCCGCCATCAGCGTCATGGCGGTGTTCTCGTCACCGCTCGCGACGATCTCCTCGATCGTCACGTCGACGGCGCGGGCCACGGCGTGCTTGTCGTGATCGGGGCTGTAGGGCGGATTGCCCAGCACACTGACATCCATCATCACGGCGCTGCCGCCCGATGCCTCGATGCAGGCTTTCATGAACAGCAATTCGTCGGCCTTGGTGTCGCCGGTGCCGATAACCAGAATGCGGGGCGCGGTCTCTGCGGACATTAGGCCTGCCTCCTTAGACTTTGCAGATTGTCGCCATTGAGGCGCATCGAAATCTCCCGTGCCGTTGCCATGACCGCAAGTCCGCGTTGCGTGATGTCGGCCGTCGTCGTCCTGGCCTTCGGCGCGGCCACGGCGATGGTGCCGAGCGCGAAGCCGTCCGCCGCCAGGATTGCCGCCGCGACGGATATGACGCCTTCTTCCAGGCCCTGATCGCAGATCGAATAGCCGCGCTCGCGCGCCTCGGCCATGGAACGGGAAATGGCCGCGGGCTCGGTCAGCGTGTGCGCCGTGAAGGCTTCGAGAAGACCCGCCAGGCATGCCTTGACGGCCTCATCCCTGGCAAAGGCCAGATAGGCGATGCCCGACGCGGTCGAATGCAGGGGCAGAAGCTGGCCGATATCGATGTTGACGCGGTTCGCCCGGGCCGGATGCTCGACATGGACGGTGACCAGCCTGTCGATGCCGAATTCCGACAGATGCACGGTCTCGGCCGTGGCGCTGGCCAGATCCCGCACCAGCGGTACCGCGGTCCGCAGGAAAGGGAAGCGCGCCTCGCGGATGCGTGCCAGCCGCGACAGGCCGGCACCGAGCCTGTAGTGCCGCGTGGCGGCGTCCTGCTCGACGAAGCCATGACGCGTCAGCGCCACCAGCAGCCGCCGCGTCGTTGCCTTGTCGAAGCCCGAGCGGCGCGCCAGATCGCTCAGCCCGAGTTCGGGTTCGGCCACGGTGAACAGCTCCAGAAGTGAAATCGCCTTGCCGACCGTACCCAATGCGTCCTCCCGGCATTTGCCTCCCAGCAGGGGCAATCAATTAACGTGTGAATTAACTTGACAGCAAGCCGCTTGGTTTGCAAGTCTATATTCAAAATAACGGTTCAAATAATGAACCAATATCCAGAGCATATGGGACAGGCCATTCGGCCGGCAAGCCAAACCGGTTTGCAAACAGGAGGGATCAATGACAGCAGTTTCGGAACAGGCGCCGGCCAACAGGCTGCGCAAGAACAGTCTCGGCGTCGGCGCCATCACCTTCATGGTGATCTCGGCGGCCGCGCCCCTTACGGCGGTGGCCGGCGGCACGCCGCTCGGCATGCTGATGGGCAATGGCGCGGGCTTTGCCGGCACCTACCTGATCGTGACGGTGCTGCTGCTGCTGTTCGCGGTCGGCTATGTCGCCATGTCGCGCCATGTCGGCAATGCCGGCGCCTTCTATGCCTATGCCGCGCGCGGCCTGGGCGGTTTCGCCGGCGGCGCCACGGCGCTGATCGCCATCCTGTCCTACAATGCCATGCAGATCGGCGTCATGGGCATGCTTGGTGCAGCCACCTCCGGCCTGTTCGCCGGCTGGGGCATCAACCTGCCCTGGTGGGTGTGGAGCTTCATCGCCATCGCCATCGTCGCCGTGCTCGGCTACCGCCAGGTCGACCTGTCGGCCAAGATCCTGACGGTTCTGGTGCTGTGCGAATATGCCGTGGTGCTGATCCTCGATCTGACGATCCTCAAGACCGGCGGCGACAGCGGCCTGTCGGCCGCGCCGTTCAGCTGGAGCCAGATCATTTCGGGCGCACCGGCCATCGCCATCCTGTTCTGCTTCGCCGCCTTCATCGGCTTCGAGGCGACGACGATCTATGCCGAGGAAGCCCGCGACCCCAAGGTCACCATTCCGCGCGCCACCTATTTCTCGGTGCTTTTGATCGGCGTGTTCTACATGGTCACCGCCTGGCTGATGGCGGTGGGCGCCGGCGTCGACAAATTGCTGCCGGCGCTGCAAGGCCTGCAGGATCCGACGACCTTCCTGTTCGGCTTGTCCGACCGCTACGCCGGAACGCTGCTGACCCACGCCATGAGCATCCTGTTCGTGTCGAGCCTGTTTGCCGGCGTGCTGGCGTTCCACAATGCGGTCGCCCGTTACATCTATGTCTCTGGCCGCGAGAAGCTGTTGCCGCAGTCGATCGGCGTGACGCATTCGGCGCATCAGAGCCCGCATGTCGCCTCGGTGATCCAGAGCGTGCTTGCTGCCCTCGTCGTCGGCCTATTCGCCGTGCTCGGCCTCGATCCGGTGCTGGCGCTGTTTTCCTGGCTGACCAATGTCGCGACGCTCGGCGTCATCGTCATGATGGCGGTGGCCTCGCTGGCCGTGGTGATGTATTTCCGCGCCAACCCGTCGGCGCAGGAGAACGCGGTGAAGACCACCATCCTGCCCGGGCTGACCTTCATCGCCTTCGTCATCATCATCTATCTGATCGTCATCAATTTCGGCAGCCTGTCCGGAGCCGGCGGCTTCCTCGGCGTGTTCCTGCCGGGGCTGGTGCTGATCGCCGCGGTAGTCGGCCTGCTGCTGGCCGGCGCCCTGCGAGGCCGCGACCCGGTCGCCTTCGAGAGCCTCGGCCTGCCGCTGAAGGATTGAGCGAAATATCTGGGCGGCGTACCAAGCCGCCCAGCCCACCTGAAATGAGAAGATCATGATCAGTCAAAATGCCATCGACACGCTGTGCCACACGGAGATCGGCACGCGCGGCCTGTTCATCGATGGCGCACAATCGCAGGGAATAGCCGGCGCGACGCTGCCGGTGATATCGCCGATCGACGGCCGCGTTTTCGCCAGCATCGCCGACGGCAATGCCGCTGATGTCGACCGCGCGGTGACATCGGCGCGCAAGGCGTTCGAAAAGGGTTCGTGGTCGCGCGCCGCCCCCGCCTTCCGCAAGAAGGTGCTGAGCAGGCTCGCCGAACTGATCGAAAAGCATGTCGACGAACTGGCGGTGCTCGGCGTGCGTGACAACGGCACCGAGATCGGCATGGCCTACAAGGCAGAGCCGCTGTCCGCGGCCGGCACCATCCGCTACTACGCCGAGGCGATCGACAAGGTCTATGGCGAGATCGCGCCGACGGCAGAGAACGTGCTGGGCCTGATCCACAAGGAGCCGCTCGGCGTCGTCGGCGTCATCGTGCCGTGGAATTTTCCGCTGATGATCGGCGCCTGGAAGGTCGCGCCCGCCCTTGCCGCCGGCAATTGCGTGGTGGTCAAGCCGCCGGAGATCGCCTCGCTGACGCTGTTGCGGCTGGCGGAACTGGCGGCCGAGGCCGGCCTGCCCGCCGGCGTGCTCAACGTCGTCACCGGCCGGGGCGCGGTCACCGGCGAGGCGCTCGGGCTGCATATGGATGTCGACGCCATCGCCTTCACCGGCTCGGGGCCGGTCGGCCGGCGGCTGCTCGACTATTCCGCCCGCTCCAATGTGAAGCGCGTCTTCCTCGAACTCGGCGGCAAGTCGCCCAACATCGTCTTCGCCGACGCCCCGGACCTGAAGCAGGCGGCGGTCGTCTCGGCCAACGGCATTTTTCGCAATTCCGGCCAGGTCTGTGTCGCCGGCTCGCGCCTGCTCGTCCAGGCATCGGTCTATGACCGTTTCATGGACGAGCTTGTCTCGGCGACCACGCGGCTGAAGGTCGGCGATCCGCTCGATCTCACCAGCGACATCGGCGCGGTGTCGAGCGCGGAACAGCTGGACAAGAACCTCGGCTTCGTCGCCCGGGCGCAAATCGAAGGCGCACGCCTGGTCACCGGCGGCGAACGCATCCTGGCCGAGACCGGCGGCAGCTACATGGCGCCGACGATCTTCGAAAACGTCACGCAGAACATGCAGCTTGCCCGCGAGGAGGTGTTCGGGCCGGTACTCGGCGTCATGCGTTTCGACACCGAGGAGGAAGCGGTGCGCCTTGCCAATTCCACAGTCTACGGGCTCGCCTCCGCGGTGTGGACCGCCAACCTGTCCACCGCGCACCGCATGGTGCGCGCCATCAATGCCGGCGTCGTCCACGTCAACACCTATGGCGGCGCCGACATCACCGTGCCGCTCGGCGGCGTCAAGCAGTCCGGTTTCGGCCGCGACAAGTCACTGCACGCGCTGGAGAAATATCTGGAGCTGAAGACCGCCTGGATCGCGCTGTGAGGACCCGCTAGGCCTCCAGAATCTGATCCCTCCCGATTGCCCCGGATCGCAGCGCTACATCGCCGCGGTCGATCCAATGGCGTCTTGTGCTCCCGCCCTTCAAATTTTTGAGAGAATATTCCGGGCTTTGCCGAGAACGGCGAAACACGTTCTTTGATAAAACCGATAGAATTTCTGACGATGTGACCAAGCCTGGGCGATCCGCCTTGCTGTCATGACTTCACAACCGCAGAGATCAATCATGTCCGACGTCAACAACACTTTGCCATCTTCCCTTTGGTCAACCATCCACCGTCGCAGCGGCCTGGCTCTGCTGTTCGCATCGGCCGTCGCGGTCGGCAGCCTGATGGCGCCGCATGCGTCTTTCGCCGAGGACAAGAAGGCGATCAAGGTCGGCATCATCAGCGGCGAGGACGAGGATGTCTGGCGCGTCGTGGTCGCCCAGGCCGCCGAAAAAGGCCTGACCATCGAGACCGTAGTGTTCAACGATTACACCCAGCCGAACGAGGCGCTGGAGCGCGGCGAGATCGACGCCAACGCCTTCCAGCACCAGCCCTATCTCGACAACCAGATCAAGACTCAAGGCTATCACATCGTGCGCGTCGGCTACACCGGCGTCTGGCCGATCGGCCTCTACTCCAAGAAGTACAAGGCGGTCGCCGATCTGCCCGAGAGCGCGGTGATCGGCGTGCCGAACGACCCGTCCAATGAAGGCCGGGCGCTGCGCGTGCTGCAGAACGAGGGCGTGATCAAGCTGAAGGACGGCACCGGCATTCTGGCGACCACGGCCGACATCGCGGAGAACCCCAAGAAGGTCGAGATCAAGGAACTCGACGCCGGCATCGTCGGCCGCTCGGTCGAGGATCTCGATGCCGCCGTGGTCAACACCGACTGGGCGCTGAAAAGCGGCCTGACGCCGGGAAACCGCATCGCGCAGGAGCCCATCGCTGACAATCCCTACCGCAACTTTATCGCTGTCAAGGTCGGCAACGAGAACTCGGCCTGGGTGAAGACGCTGGTGGCCTCCTACCAGAACGACGCGGTGAAGGCCGAGTTCGACAAGGTCTACAGGGGCACCGGCCTCAGCGCCTATTGATCCGCGACCGGACGCCCGGTTCGAGAGCAAATGCGGTCCGCGCCTGAGCGCGGGCCGCACTTGCGTTTTCGATGGCGAGAACAGGAAACCGTATGAACCAGCATATCACGGCATCCAGGGAGATCGCCGATCCGCCCCACGCCGGACCCGACCTGTCGCAAGACGTTGTGCGCCTTGTCGACCTGAGGCGCCGCTTCGGTGCCACGCCGGCGATCGACGGCATCTCGCTGACGGTGCGCAAGGGCGAGATCCTCGGCATTATCGGCCGCAGTGGCGCCGGCAAGTCGACGCTGATCCGCTGCCTGAACGGGCTGGAGCGGCCCGATTCCGGCAAGGTCTTCATCGAGGGCCGCGAGATCAGCCGGCTTGGCGAGCGCGACCTGCAGCCGTTGCGGCGGCGCATCGGCATGATCTTCCAGCATTTCAACCTGCTGTCGGCCAAGACGGTCGAGGACAATGTGGCGCTGCCGCTGAAGATCGAGGGCCGTCCGAAGGCCGAGCGGCTGGCGCGGGCGGCGGAGCTGCTTGAGCTCGTTGGCCTGTCGGAGAAAGCCCGCGCCTATCCGGCATCGCTGTCAGGCGGCCAGAAGCAGCGCGTCGGCATCGCCCGGGCGCTGGCAGCGCGGCCGGCGCTGCTGTTGTCGGACGAAGCGACATCGGCGCTCGACCCGGAGACGACGCGCTCGATCCTCGCGCTGCTGAAAGACATCAACCGGCAGCTTGGACTGACCATCCTGCTGATCACCCATGAGATGGAAGTGATCCGCTCTATCGCCGACCGCGTGGCGGTGATCGACACCGGGCGCATCGTCGAGCAAGGCCCGGTCTGGTCGGTGTTCGCCGAGCCGCAGTCGGACATCACCAAAAGCCTGCTCGGCGCCATCCGGCCGCAACTGCCGGCCGAACTGGCGGCGCGGCTGCTGCCGGCTTCCGGCGCGGAGACGATCCTGCGCGTGGACGTGGCCGGCGAAGCGGCAAGCGGCCCGCTGCTGTCCGACCTTGCCATTGCTGTTCCGGGCGCCTTCCGCCTCGTCCACGGCGGCATCGACCATATCCAGCAGCAGCCGGTCGGGACGCTGTTTCTCTCTGTCGCTGGCAGCGATGCAAGCCACCTCGCTGCCGTCATCACATTCCTGAAGGCCCGCCAGGCGCGGGTGGAGGTGCTTGGCCATGTCGCCAGTCCTGTTTGAGCTTCTGCTGCGGTCGATCTGGGAGACGGTGCTGATGACGGCCGCCTCCGGTCTGATCTCGCTGGTCTTCGGCCTGCCGCTTGGACTTGCCCTGATCGCCACCGAGCGCGGCGGCATCGCGGAGAGCCTGTGGGTCAACCGCGTGCTCGGCGCAATCATCAACGGCTTCCGCTCGGTGCCGTTCATCATCCTTCTGGTGGCGCTGATCCCGCTGACGCGGCTGATCGTCGGCACCTCGATCGGCACATGGGCGGCCATCGTGCCGCTGTCGATCGCCGCCACGCCGTACTATGCGCGCATCGCCGAAGTGTCGCTGCGCGAGGTCGACCACGGCCTGATCGAGGCGGCGCGCGCCATGGGCGGCAACCGCTGGACGATCATCCGCGAGGTGCTGGTGCCGGAGGCGCTCCCCGGCATCGTCGCCGGCTTCACGGTGACGCTGGTGACGCTGATCGGCGCCTCGGCCATGGCTGGCGCCATCGGTGCAGGCGGCCTCGGCGACCTCGCCATCCGCTATGGCTATCAGCGATTCGAGACCTCGGTGATGGTCGCGGTGGTGATCGTGCTGATCATCCTGGTGTGTGGCATCCAGTGGGCGGGGGATCGATTGGTGGCGCGGCTGGATCGGCGGGGATGACCCGGCGAGCTACGCGATGATGTCTTCGATGAGAGCCTGTAGTGGTGCCTCGGACCCACTGAAACTGTCTATCATGGCCTGAATCACCCGGTCACGGTCGAGGATATCGGCGTTGAACGTGAAGCCTGCGTGCTCGGCGAGCATGGCCAGGAATGTAAGCTGGGTACGGCCATTGCCTTCACGAAATGGGTGAACGGCATTGATCTCCGCGATGATGTGCGCCAGATGCTTCGCAAAGCTGACTCTGTCAAGATCAGCCAGGTGGTCGGGGTTGCCGAGTTCGCGGAACACCCGAGCCATCTCACTGGCTATGTGCTCAGGATAACAGAACCAGCTGCCGGCCTTGCCGATGCGGATCGTGCGCGCCTGACCCGCCCAGCCATAGACATCCTGGAACAAGTGCTGGTGCACGTAGTCGAGTTCGCCTGCCGGAAGAGGCTCATCGGCGCGAGTCAGGAACAGGGCGAGCTCAACCTCATCGAGTTCGGCCTGATCGCGGACGTCCAGCAGATTGATGAGCACCGTCGTGCCGGGATAGCAGAGCGGATCGAACTCGGCAGCGTAGGCCAATGTCTATTTCTTTTTGCGGATTTCTTCCTTGATGAGCGAACGCCGCTCATCACCGGACAGTCCGCGCCGCACGCCCTGGCTAAGTATTTCACCCATGCGAGGGGAGAGCTTCATGCCTTCCACGGCGCTGATTTTCTCGCCGCGCACGCTCGTCAAGACGAACTGGCCTGTCTTGGCCGAACGGATGATTCTTGAATTGGGAGCCTTCATTCGCAAATCATATCATGGACCCGGAGGGGAACCAAAACGATTCCAGGCAAGCCGGGCTACCCCCTCAATCTCATACCCTCGGGATCGAAGAACGGCATCGGCGCCAAGCGCAGATGCGCGGTCGCCAGCGCCTTGCCGTCGTCTTCGTAGCCGAACTCCACCCTGCAACAGGAGCATATGGCATAGCTGGGTTCTCTGCCGCTCTCGCCCCACGGCATATCGGGGGACTGATCGAGGCCGCAGACACGGCACTTGAACTTCCCCTGAGGGTTCATGTGGTCCCGAACAAATCCTTGGCTTGCTCGGCTGTATAATAGCCAAGCCGGACGTCGCGCGCGACCAATTCCGGGTCGCGCTGGCGCGGGTCGCCGTAACCGCCGCCGCCGGGCGTGCCAACGCGCACGCGGTCGCCGGCCTTGAGCGGAATGTCCTGTTCCTTGGAGAGATGCGGCGGCACGTGTTCCTCGCCACCACGGAAGACGGTCACGCTGTTGACCGCGCCGTCCTTGCCGCCGAGCGCGCCTTGCGGGCCGAAACGGCCGTGATCCATGACGAAGGAGGCCCGCGCATCGCCGCGCAGGATCTCGACCTCATAGGCGAGGCCGAAACCGCCGCGATGCTTGCCGGCGCCGCCAGAGCCTTCGCGCAAGGCGTAGTGGCGATAGAGCACCGGAAAGGCCTGCTCCATGATCTCGACCGGCGGCGATTTTGAAATGCCGATGGTCGAGCAGCCATTGGTCAGCCCGTCATGGCCCGAATTGCCGCCATAGCCGCCACCGGAGATCTGGTACATGACGTAATCGCGGCCGCGCGCCGGATCGTTGCCGCCGAGCGCGAAATTGCCGCTGGAGCCGGCGGGCGCCGCCGTCACCTTGTCGGGCAATGCCTGCACCATGGCCGCGAACACCGCCTCGGCGATGCGCTGCGAGACTTCCGCCGCGCAGCCCGAAACCGGCCTTGGGTACTTGGCGTCGAGGAAGGTGCCTTCCGGCCGCTTGACGATCAACGGCTCGAAGGCACCGGCGCTGATCGGCACGTCCGGAAAGATGTGGCGCATGGCGAGATAGACCGAGGACAGGGTCGTCGCCAGCACGCTGTTCATCGGTCCGGCGCAAGGCTTGGACGAGCCGGCGAAATCGAAGACCAGCGTGTCGCCTTGTTTTTCCACCGCAAGGGCGATGGTCAGCGGCTCGTTGACCACGCCGTCGGAATCGACGAAGGCCTTCGAGCGATAGGTGCCGTCGGGAATGGCCGCTATGTTGGCGCGCATCTGCTCGGCGGCCCGGCGGCGCAGTTCGGCGATCGCCTCGACAACGGTTTCGTCCCCGTAACGATCCAGTATTCCATTGAGCCTATCCTGGCCGATCAGCAGCGCGGCGGCCTGGGCCCTGATGTCGCCGATGCGCTGGTCGGCGACGCGGATGTTGGAGCAGATGATGGCGTAGATCTCGGGATCGAGCACACCCTTCTTGAACAGTTTGACCGGCGGCAGCCGCAGGCCTTCCTGTTCGACCGCCGTCGCCGAGGCCGAGAAGCCGCCGGGCACCGAGCCACCAATGTCGGGCCAGTGGCCGGTGTTGGACAGCCAGCAGAAGATCTTGCCGTCCCGGTAGACCGGCATGGCGAAGCGCACATCCATCAGATGCGTGCCGCCAAGATAGGGATCGTTGACGATGTAGATGTCGCCCGGCTCAGGGGCCAGGCAACGGCCGTCGGCGATCATCTCGATCACCGTTTTCGTCGAATATTGCATGACGCCGACGAACACCGGCAGGCCCTGGCTTCCCTGTGCGATCAGTGAGCCGTCGACGGCCGAATAGATGCCGTCGGAGCGGTCGTTGGCTTCCGCAATGACCGGAGAGAAGGCAGCGCGGGAGAATGTCAGGTCCATCTCGTCGCAGACCTGCTGCAAGGCCGCCTGGAGGACCGAAAGGGTGATGGCGTCGAGCTTTGCCATGTCAATGTCAGGCATCTCAGGCCTCGCCAATGTCGATGATGATGTTGCCGTCGGCGTCCGACCTTGCGCGGTCGCCGGGCTCGAGCACGGTGGTGGCGTCCATCTGTTCGAGGATCGCCGGGCCTTCGATGACGGCATCGAGCGGCAGTTTTTCCCTGATATAGACCGGCGTGTCGTGCCACTGGCCTGCATACCAGACCGGCCGGATCTCGCGCCGCGCCTCGTCCAGCGTCTCGGCGCGCCCGGCCGGGTCGATCAGCCGCGACAGGTCGATCGCCGGGCGCACGCCGGTGACCGAGGTGTTGAGGTTGACGAGGTTGGCGCGGATTTCCGGCAGCTCGACCTTGAAGCGGGCAAAATAGGCCTTTTCGAACAGGGCCTGCAGCTCCTGCCGGGTCACGGACGAGGACGGCAGCGGCACGTTGATGATATGGGTCTGCCCGACGAACTGCATGTCGGCGGAGTGGGTGACGCGGATCGTCTCCGGCTTCACCGCTTCCTTGCCGATCAGCTCCTCGCCTTCGTTTCGGTGCCGTTCCAACACTTGGCGAAGCTGGCTTTCGTCCAGAACCGCGACCGGCTGGTTGATGGTGTTGACGAAGTCATGGCGCAGATCGGCAACGACGCAGCCGAGCGCGTTGGTGATGCCGGGGCGCGCCGGCACCAGCACACGGGGCAGGCCGAGTTCGCGCGCCAGCGCCGTCGCATGCAGCGGCCCGGCGCCGCCGAAGGCAAACAGCGCGAAATCGCGCGGGTCATGGCCGCGCGACACCGAGACCATGCGGATGGCGCCGGCCATCTTCATGTTGCCGAGCCTGAGCACCGCACCCGCCGCCTCGACACCGGACAGGCCGGTCGCCTTGCCGATCTTGTCCTCGAAGATGCCGGTGACGCGCTCCACGGTGACCGGGTTTTCGACAGCCAGCAGCTTCTTCGGCGCCAGCCGGCCAAGCACGAGATTGGCGTCGGTGATGGTCGTCTCGAGGCCGCCGCGGCCATAGCAGATCGGCCCGGGATTGGCGCCGGCGCTTTCCGGACCGATCTGGATCAGGCCGGCGGCGTCGACGCGGGCGATCGAGCCGCCGCCGGCGCCGACCGTGTGCACCGCCACCATCGGCACATGGATCGGCATGGCATATTCGATCTCGATCTCGTTGGAGACCGCCGGCTCGGCGTTGCGGATCAGCGCCACGTCGGTCGAGGTGCCGCCCATGTCGTAGGTGACGAGGTTCTCGAAGCCGGCACGCTTGCCCGTATAGGCGGCGGCGATGACGCCCGAGGCCGGGCCGGACATCACTGTCTTGGCCGATTCACGTGTGACGAAGCGGGCCGAGATCATGCCGCCATTGCCGTTCATGATCAGGAAGTCGCGGGCATAGCCTTTGGCGGCCAATTCCTTGCGCAGCCGCTCGACATAGCGCTCGAGAATAGGCTGCACGGAGGCGTTGACGGAAGCCGTCACCCCACGCTCGAATTCGCGCGCTTCCGACAGCAGCGCATGGCCCGTGGTGATGTAGCCGTTCGGCCAGAGCTCGGCGGCGATCTCGGCGGCGCGCCGCTCGTGCGAAGGGTTGGCGTAGGAATGCAGGAAATGGATGACGAGGGATTCGCAGCCGTCCGCGATCAGCGCCTTCACCGCCTCGCGCATCCCGGCCTCGTCGAGCGGCGTGCGCACCGCGCCGGAAGCCTCGACGCGTTCCGACACTTCGAGCCTGAGATTGCGCGGGATGACGGGAACGAAAGTGCCGGTCATGCCATAGGGTTGCGGCCGCGTGCGCCGGCCAAGCTCGATCACGTCGCGAAAGCCGCGCGTGGTGATCATGCCGGTCTTGGCCAGCCGGCGCTCCAGCACCGCATTGGTGGTGGTGGTCGTGCCATGCACGATGAGGTCGATGCCGTCGATCGCAAAACCGGTGGCGCCAAGTGCCGAAACCACGCCGAAGGCCTGGTTGTCGACGGTCGTCGGGGTCTTGGCGATATGCACCTTGCCGCCGTGCTTGCCGTCGATCAGAAGCAGGTCGGTGAAGGTCCCGCCGACATCGATGCCGGCCACGACGCTGCCCAGGGAATCCGGCGGCCGCACCGAAAAATTCTCTTTCATTGTCGAAACCCGAAATGCTGGGACTACGGATATGGCACAGTTTGGAAAGGTGTTTCGCGACGGTATCTTGACGCAAATATCGTTTGTATACTAATAAATTCCGGACACAAGAGCTTACCGCTTTGGAGTGTGCGAGCAGCACGCCGGGACCTGAACGGTCCGGGCGCGCAGGAAAAGGTTTGGCGCCCGCGTCCCCGGCTGGGCCAGAAAGTTGGATTTGATGAACACCACATCCGCCTTCAACACCGCCGGCGCCCGCCCGCTGCAGTTTCCTATACCGGCCAATGTCTATGCCGAAACCGTCGTCTCGGTGAAGCACTACACCGACCGGCTGTTCTCGTTCCGCATCACCCGCCCGCAGTCGCTGCGCTTCCGCTCCGGCGAATTCGTCATGATCGGCTTGCCCAATGCCGAGAAGCCGGTGTTCCGCGCCTATTCGGTGGCAAGCCCGGCCTGGGACGAGGAGCTGGAATTCTTCTCGATCAAGGTGCCGGACGGCCCGCTGACCTCGGAACTGCAGAAGATCCAGGTCGGTGACACCGTCATCATGCGCCAGAAGTCGACCGGCACGCTGGTGATCGACGCGCTGACCCCGGCCAAGCGGCTGTTCATGATCTCGACCGGCACCGGCATCGCGCCCTTCGCCAGCCTGCTGCGCGACCCCGACACCTATGAGAAATTCGACCAGCTGATCCTGACCCATACCTGCCGCGACAATGCCGAACTGACCTATGGCCAGGAATTGGTGGCGGCGCTGGAAAGCGATCCGCTGATCGGCGAACTGACCACCGGGCGCGTCACGCTCTACAATTCGACGACCCGCGAAGAATCGGCCCGCATGGGCCGCATCACCGCGCTGATCGGCTCGGGCAAGTTCTACGCCGATCTCGGTATCGAGAAGCTCAATCCGGAAACGGACCGCATCATGATCTGCGGCTCGATGCATATGCTCAAGGACGTCAAGGAACTAGCCGAAAGCCTCGGCTTCCAGGAAGGCTCGCTCAGCCATCCCGCGACCTTCGTCGTCGAGCGCGCCTTCGTCGGCTGAGGGCCGCACGCCCGGCACCTCAAGACCCGCATTTTGACCATGCGGTCAAAAACTAGCTGCTTTTGCGGCCTTTTTCAGCTATCCCTCGCTTGAGGACTCGTGAAGCGTGGCTTCACGGGCTATCTTGTCGGGAAACGACGCGCACCAAGACATAAGCGCAAGTCGCTGAATGAAAGGGCAGGAGATGAGCAGCACAATCCGCGAAGCCGATCTTGGCACCAAGGTGACGCCGCTGCCGGCCCGCGCCGCCGCCAACACCCCCGTGCCACTGGACCATCGCATTGCGCGCAATCCGGGCATGAAACTCGACCTCGGCTTCATGGAATCGGTGCGTAGCGTCAACCGCTCCGCACTGGAACGGCGCGTCGCCAGCCTGACCAAGCGGCGCTCGATCAAGGCCGACAACCAGGCGGCCTGGCTGCTGCGCGCTGTCGCCTGCATGGATCTGACGACGCTGAACTCCAACGACACCGAGGAGCGGGTGCGCCGACTCTGCGCCAAGGCGATCAATCCCTTCCGCCGCGATATCGTCGAAGGCCTCGGCATCGCAGGTGAAACCATCCGGCCGGCTGCCGTCTGCGTCTACCACCCCTTCGTCGCCACGGCCGTCGATGCCGTGCGCGGCACCGGCATCCACGTCGCCGCCGTTTCCACCGCCTTTCCGCATGGCCTGGCACCCCTGTCGACCCGGCTGCAGGAAATCGAGGCTTCGGTGCGCGACGGCGCCGACGAGATCGACGTCGTCATTCCGCGCGGGCTGGTGTTCGGCGCCAAGTGGCGGGAGCTCTACAATGAGATCGTGTCGATGCGTGCTGCCTGCGGCGATGCGCATCTGAAGGTCATTCTGGGCACCGGCGACCTCGCCACTTTGCGCAATGTCATGCTGGCCTCGATGGTGGCGATGATGGCAGGCGCCGATTTCATCAAGACCTCGACCGGCAAGGAAAGCGTCAACGCCACGCTGCCCGTCGGCCTCGCCATGGTGCGCGCCATCAGGGCCTATTTCGAGGAAACCGGCTATCTCATCGGCTTCAAGCCGGCCGGCGGCATATCCACGGCAAAAGCCTCGCTCGACTGGCTGGTGCTGATGAAGGAAGAGCTCGGCCGGCCATGGCTGGAACCGGAACTGTTCCGCTTCGGCGCGTCGAGCCTTTTGACCGACATCGAGCGGCAGCTCGAGCATCATCTGACCGGGCACTATTCGGCCAATCACCGCCACGCAATGGCTTGAGCACCCACCCCGATCGGCCTGGCCGATCGACCCTCCCCGCCAAGGGGAAGGGTGAAGGAGGCACCCCATGAATATTCTCGACCGCTATCACGCCATGGAATACGGACCGGCGCCGGAAGCCCGCAACGAGGCCGATGCGTGGCTTGCCGCGCGCGATTTCGGCAAGGCGCTGTTCATCGACGGCGGCTGGAAAGCCGCTTCCGGCGGCAAGACTTTCGAAACCAGCGAGCCGTCTTCCGGCAAGCTTCTGGCCAAGGTCTCCGACGCCAGTGCCGCCGATATCGACGCGGCGGTTGCGGCCGCCACGAAGGCGCTGCCGAAATGGAGTGCCAGTTCAGGCTACCAGCGCGCCAAGGTGCTTTATGCCATCGGCCGTGCCATGCAGCGGCATCAGCGCCTGTTCGCGGTGCTCGAGTCCACCGACAACGGCAAGCCGATCCGCGAAAGCCGCGACATCGACGTGCCCCTGGCGATCCGCCATTTCATCCATCACGCCGGCTGGGCGCAGGCGCTGGACAAGGATTTTCCCGGGCACAAGGGTGTCGGCGTCGTCGGCCAGATCATCCCTTGGAATTTCCCGCTGCTGATGCTGGCCTGGAAGATCGCGCCGGCACTGGCCGCCGGCTGCACGGTGGTGCTGAAGCCGGCCGAGTTCACGCCGCTCACCGCCATCCTGTTCGCCGAGATCTGCGAGCGTGCCGGCGTACCGAAGGGCGTCGTCAACATCGTGCAGGGTGGACCGGAAGCGGGCGCGGCCATCGTCAACCATCCCGGCATCCAGAAGATCGCCTTCACCGGCTCGTCGGAAGTCGGCAAGATCATCAGGAAGGCCACCGCCGGATCGGGCAAGAAACTGTCGCTGGAGCTCGGCGGCAAATCGGCCTTCATCGTCTTCGAGGATGCCGATCTCGACAGCGCTGTGGAAGGTCTGGTCGACGGCATCTGGTTCAACCAGGGCCAGGTCTGCTGCGCCGGATCGCGGCTCCTGGTGCAGGAAGGCATTGCCGAAGCCCTGATCGCCAAGGTCAAGACGCGGATGAGCCGGCTGCGCGTCGGCAGTCCGCTCGACAAGAACACCGATATCGGCCCGCTGGTCGATCCGACGCAGCTCGACCGCGTCAAGGGTCTGGTCGCCGAAGGCGCGAAGCAGGGCGCCGTCTGTTGGCAGCCGGATGCGGCGCTGCCGGCCACCGGCTACTATCACCTGCCGACACTCGCCACCGGTGTTTCGCCGGCTAACATCCTGGCGCAGGAAGAGGTGTTTGGGCCAGTTCTGGCGACCATGACCTTCCGCAACACCGAGGAAGCGATCGAGCTTGCCAACAACACGCGCTACGGGCTCGCGGCGAGCGTGTGGAGCGAGAATGTCAACCTCGCGCTCCATGTCGCGCCGCAGCTGAAGGCCGGCGTCGTCTGGGTCAACGGCACCAACATGTTCGATGCCGCCTGCGGCTTCGGCGGCTACCGCGAAAGCGGTTTCGGCCGCGAGGGCGGGCGCGAAGGCATGTTCGAATATCTCGCGGCAAATCTGCCGCTCGGACCGGTCATCAAGCCGGCGGTGGTCTCGGCGCAACCGGTCGAGCAGGCTGACGGCGCGGCCATCGACCGCACGGCAAAATTGTTCATCGGCGGCAAGCAAATTCGGCCCGACGGCAATTATTCGCTGGCTGTCGCCACCGCCAAGGGCAAGCTGGCCGGCGAAGTCGGCTTTGGCAACCGCAAGGATGTCCGTGACGCCGTCGCGGCCGCCCGCGCCTGCAAAGGCTGGCCGGAAGCCACCGCCTACAATCGCTCCCAGGTGCTTTATTACCTGGCCGAGAATCTTTCCGGCCGCGCTGGCGAGTTTGCCGCCCGTCTCAGCGAGCTGACCGGGGCTACGCCCAAGGCGGCGCGCGAGGAGGTCGACCAATCGATCGAACGACTGTTCCTCTATGCTGGTCTTGCCGACAAGTTCGAGGGGCGCGTGCACCAGCCGCCGGCCCGCGCGGTGACGCTGGCGCTGCATGAGCCGGTCGGCGTCGTCGGCATCGTCGCACCGGACGCATCACCGCTGCTTGGCCTGATCTCGCTGGTGGCGCCGGCGCTGGCCATGGGCAACACGGTGGTCGCGGTGCCTTCGGAACGCTATCCGCTGCTCGCCACCGATCTCTATCAGGTGATCGAATATTCGGACGTTCCGGCCGGCGCCATCAACATCGTCACCGGCCGCACCGCCGAGCTTGCCGGCGTGCTGGCCAAGCATGACGATGTCGACGGGCTCTGGGTGTTCGCCGATGCCGAGACCTGCGCCAAGGCGGAAGCCGAGTCCATCGGCAACCTCAAGCGCGTCTGGAGCGGCAATGGCCGCGGCCTCGACTGGGCATCCGACGAGGCGGCCGGCGATGCTTTCCTGCGCCGCGCCGTCGAGGTCAAGAATGTCTGGGTGCCTTACGGCGACTGACATTTCCCGGCTGTCGCAATGGTGATCGTGTTCGGGCTTGACGCCCGGACATATGTTCTTTAACGAGAAAAAACATCTTTATCAGTGAACTGGCTGCGCCACAGGCCGCACAATCGAGCCTGACTGGCACATGACGCCTCGGCCGGTCGCCGATAAAGGCAGTTGACACCCAAGCAGGCGAGGAAAAAGGCATGGCGGATCTGGCAGGCAAGGTCGTTGTCATCACGGCGGCGGCGCAAGGCATCGGCAAGGCGAGCGTGCTGGCCTTCGCCAAGACTGGAGCCACCGTCCACGCCACCGACATCAACGAGACGCTTCTCGCCGAACTCGCCAAGACGCCGGGGATTAAAACTCGCAAGCTCGATGTCCTCAACGACGAGGCGGTCAACGCCGCCTTCGCCGAGATCGGCCGCGTCGACGTGCTGTTCAACTGCGCCGGCTTCGTCCATTCCGGATCGATCCTGGAGATGAAGGATGGCGATCTCGATTTCGCCTTCAACCTCAATGTCCGCGCCATGATCCGCACCATCCGGGCCGTGCTGCCCGGCATGCTGGAGCGCGGCGACGGATCGATCGTCAACATGTCTTCCGTCGCCGGCGCCGGCAAAGGCGTGCCGAACCGCTTTGCCTATGGCGTCACCAAGGCCGCTGTCATCGGCCTGACCAAGGCGATTGCCGCCGACTATGTCGGCAAGGGCATACGCTGCAACGCCATCTGCCCAGGCACCGTCGAGAGCCCGTCGCTGCAGGACCGCATGCATGCGCAGGGCGACTACGAAGCCGCCCGCGCCGCCTTCATCGCCCGCCAGCCGATGGGCCGGCTCGGCACGCCGGAGGAAATCGCCGATCTCGCCGTCTATCTGGCCGGCGCGACCTACACGTCCGGGCAGGCCTATAATATCGACGGCGGCTGGTCGATCTGAGATCGGGTTCCGCTCCAACGTCTGCCGTGGATCGGGAAGTCTGAAAATCCGGCGCGCCGGCCCGCCCAACAGCTGTCCGTGCTTGCCCGGGAAGAGGTCGATGGGTACGGTCCGCCCGGCTCCCTGGGGAGCCATCGCCTCGGCGGAGAGTTTGCAAAAGGCCGCGAGGCCGCAACCAGGAGAAGGATTTAGATGAAACTGCTGCGCTATGGCGAGGCGGGGAGCGAACGCCCCGGCCTGCTCGATGCGGATGGAACGATCCGCGATCTCTCCGCCCATGTCGCCGACATTGCCGGCACCACGCTTCATCCGGCCTCGCTGGAGATGCTGGGCAAGCTCGATCCGAAGTCGCTGCCGGCGGTTTCCGGCAAGCCTCGCCTCGGCGCCTGCGTTGGCGGCACCGGAAAATTCATCTGCATCGGCCTCAACTACTCCGACCACGCCGCCGAAACCGGCGCCACCGTGCCGCCGGAACCGATCATCTTCATGAAAGCAAGCTCGGCCATTGTCGGTCCGGATGATGACGTGCTGATCCCGCGCGGCTCTGAAAAGACCGACTGGGAAGTCGAGCTCGCCGTGGTTATCGGCAGAAAAGCCAAATATGTCAGCGAAGCCGATGCGCTCGACTATGTCGCCGGCTATGCCGTTGCGCATGACGTGTCCGAGCGCGCCTTCCAGGCCGAGCGTCAGGGCCAGTGGACCAAGGGCAAGAGCTGCGACACGTTTGGCCCGACCGGCCCGTGGCTGGTGACCAAGGACGAAGTCGCCGATCCGCAGAACCTGAAGATGTGGCTGACCGTCAACGGCAAGACCATGCAGAACGGCTCGACCAAGACCATGGTCTATGGTGTCAAATATCTGGTGTCCTACCTCAGCCAGTTCATGTCGCTGCACCCCGGCGACATCATTTCGACAGGTACCCCGCCCGGCGTGGGCCTCGGCATGAAGCCACCGGTGTTCCTCAGGGCTGGCGATGTGGTGGAACTGGGCATCGAGGGCCTGGGCCAGCAGAAGCAGACGTTCAAGGCTGATTTGTAGGCGCGGCGGCTCCTGACCTTCTCCCCTTGCGGGAGAAGGTGGCCTCGCGAAGCGAGGTCGGATGAGGGGTGCGCGAAGGATCTCAGGTTTGCAGAAGTAAGCGCCTGAAATCTTTCGATCTTTTCACGCCTCACTCCGCTGGAACACCCCTCATCCGTCTCGGCGCTGCGCGCCGATCCACCTTCTCCCACAAGGGGAGAAGGTCAGGGCGCTACTTTATCGTCTTCCCATCCGCGCCAAACCGGTAGGTCTTTGCCGGATCCGGTGTCGCATAAAGCGTCGCGCCTGGCTCCGCGTCATAGACGCCGAAGATGCGCACCGTAATCAGCCCGGCCTTTTCGCAGTCGAGATAAAGATTGGTGTCGGCGCCGAGATGTTCGGCATGCACCACCGTGCCCTTCCAGGCGCCTGACTTCGTGTCGACGGTCAGATGTTCCGGCCGCACGCCGATGGTCTTGGCCGTCTCGCCAAGGCGAGCGCCGTCGATGAAATTCATCTTCGGCGAGCCGATGAAGCCGGCGACGAATTCGTTTGCCGGTGAATTGTAGAGCTCCATCGGACCGCCGATCTGCTCGATCCTGCCGGCGTTCAGCACGACGATCTTGTCGGCCAGGGTCATCGCCTCGACCTGGTCATGGGTGACGTAGATCATCGTTGCCTTCAGCCGGCGGTGCAACTGTGCGATCTCAAGCCGGGTGTTGACGCGCAGTGCCGCATCGAGGTTCGACAGCGGCTCGTCGAAGAGGAACAGTTTTGGCTCGCGCACCACGGCGCGGCCGATGGCGACGCGCTGGCGCTGACCACCGGAGAGTTCGGCAGGCCGCCTTTCGAGATACGGCTCCAGCGACAGCATGGACGAGGCGATGCCGATGCGGCGGTCGATCTCGGCCGCCGGCGTGCCGGCCTGTTTCAGGCCGAGGCCCATATTGTTCCTCACCGTCAGATGCGGGTAGAGCGCATAGGTCTGGAACACCATGGCGATGCCGCGCTTGGCCGGCGGTGTGGCCGACACATCCGCGCCGTCGATCACCACCCGGCCCGAGGTCGAATCCTCCAGCCCGGCGATGACCCTGAGCAAGGTCGACTTGCCGCAGCCCGACGGGCCGACGAAGACGACGAATTCGCCATCCGTCACTTCGAGGTTGATGCCTTTCAGCACCTCGACGGGCCCAAAGGCCTTCTTCACATTCTCGATCTTCAGCGAGCCCACAGCGGTCCTCCAAATTGATGAGTGAGCGCCAAGGCACCCCCCGATGACAATGCCCCGGTCACAATCGCACCGCCTTTCCGCTGCGCACGCTCTCGTCGGCGGCAAGGCAGACGGCGAGCGATCTCACTGCGTCGTCCATGTGCCTATTGAGGTCGATATCCTCGCGGATCGCCTTCAGCACGAAGGCCTGTTCGAGGTCGCAGAGGTCCTGATGTCCGGGTTCGCCGGCCATGGACAGCATCTCGTCCGCCTTGATGAATTTGCCGTCCGGACCGGTCGCCGCACCGTGCAGGCGGATGGTCGAGGTCTTGGTGTGGGTGTCGATGTCGTCCGACTTCACACCTTCTTTCATGACGATCGACACGCAGCCATTCGGCGAGATGACGTCCTTCACGAAGAAGGCGGTTTCGGAAATCATCGGCCCCCAGCCGGCTTCGTACCAGCCGACCGAACCGTCATCGAACAGCACCTGCAGGTGGCCGTAATTGTACATCGTCGGCGCCACTTCCTGCGTCAGCCGCAGCCCCATGCCGCGCACCTCGACCGGCCTGGCGTCGGTGATCTGCAGCATGACGTCGAGATAGTGGACGCCGCAGTCGACGATAGGCGACGTCGTCTGCATCAATTGCTTGTGCGTCTCCCAGGTAGGGCCTGAGGACTGCTGGTTGAGATTCATGCGGAAGACATAGGGGCCGCCGAGCTTGCGCGCCTCGGCGATCAGCCGGATCCAGGACGGGTGGTGGCGCAAGATATAGCCGATCACCAGTTTTTTGCCGTTGGCCTTGGCGGCCGCGACGACGCGTTTTGCGTCGGCCACCGTCGTTGCCAGCGGCTTCTCGACAAAGACATGGCAGCCGGCCTCGAGCGCTTTCACGGCATAGTCGGCATGGCTGTCGGAATAGGTGGCGACGCAGGCGACATCAGGCTTTTCGTCGCGCAGCGCCTCGTCGAAGGAACGCCTGATGCCATAGGCCGACAAGCCTTCCGGCAGCGGCACGTCGGAACGGTTGATCAGTGCCGCAATCTCGAAGCCAGGATTGGTGTGATAGGCCAGCGCATGGCTGCGGCCCATATTGCCGAGGCCGGCGACGACGACGCGAAGGGGTGGTTTTGAGCTCACTTGACGGCTCCAGACGTAATGCCGCGGATCAGCTGCCGCGAGAAGATGACGTAGAGGATCAGCACCGGCATGATCGCCAGCGAGAGTGCCGCCAGGATGGCGTTCCAGTTGGTGACGAACTGGCCGAGGAAGAGCTGCGCGCCGAGCGTCACCGTCTTGGTCTCTTCCGAGGGCGCCAGGATCAGCGGAAACCACAGATCGTTCCAGATCGGGATCATGGTGAAGACGGCGACCGTCGCCATCGATGGCCGCACCAGCGGCAGCACCAACCGGAAGAAGATGGTGTATTCCGACAGGCCGTCGATGCGGCCGGCATTCTTCAGGTCGTCGGACACCTGCTTCATGAATTCCGACAGGATGAAGACGGCGAGCGGCAGGCCTTGCGCGGTGTAGACCAGGATGAGTGCGGTCAGCGTGTTGACCAGCCCGCTCGCCACCATCAATTGCAGGATGGCGACGGTGCCGAGGCGGATCGGGATCATGATGCCGAGCGCCAGATAGAGCCCCATCAGCGAATTGCCGCGGAAGCGGTATTCCGACAGTGCGAAGGCCGCCATGGCGCCGAACAAAAGCACGAAGAACAGCGAGGCGACGGTGACGACGAGGCTGTTCTGGAAATAGTGGATGAAGTCGCCCTGGCCGATCACCGTGGTGTAGCCGATCAGGTCGAATGTCTTCGGCGTCGGCGGCGTCAGCGGCGCGCCGAAGATGCCGGCGCGGGACTTGAACGAATTCATGATGACCAGGATCACCGGAAACAGCGCGATCGCCGTATAGGTCAACAGAATCGCGTGGGCGCCGATGGTGCGGGGCAGCGAACGGGTGGCAGTGCTCATCTCTTGCCCTCAGAACTGGTAGCGACGCAGGCGCGTCTGGACGAGGAAGAGGTAGACACAGACGCCGCCGAGGATGATCAGGAACATCATCGTGGCGATCGCCGCGCCCATGTTGGGGTCGCCGACCTGCAGCTGGAAGCCGAAGAAGGCGCGGTAGAGGAAGGTGCCGAGAATGTCGGTCGAATAGTTCGGCCCGGCGAGCGCGCCCTGTGCGCTGTAGATCAGGTCGAAGGCATTGAAATTGCCGACGAAGGTGAGGATCGAGATGATGCCGATCGACGGCAGGATCAGCGGCAGCTTGATCTTCCAGAACTGCGACATGCCGGTGATGCCGTCGCATTCGGCGGCCTCGATCACCTCGTCGGGGATCGACAGGAGTGCTGCGTAGATCAGCATCATCGGGATGCCGACGAACTGCCACACCGAGATCAGGCTGAGCGCGGTCAGCGCGTATTCTTCCTTGCCGAGCCACGGCGTGAACAGGCTTTTCAGGCCGATAAGGTCCAGCATGTGCGGCGCCACGCCCCAGAGCGGCGACAGGATCAGCTTCCAGGCGAAGCCGACGATGACGAAGGACAGGATGGTCGGCACGAAGATCGCCGTGCGGTAGAAGGCCGCGAATCTGAGCCTCGGGCTGGACAACAGGGCTGCCAGCATCACGCCGATCGGGTTCTGCACCAGCATATGGATGATGAAGAACCAGACGTTGTTGCGCAGCGCATTCCAGAAATTCACCGACCAGTTGGGGTCGCCGAACAGCGTGCGGAAATTGTCCAGTCCGACAAAGACCTGGTGCTGCTCGATGTTGCGGAACAGCGACAGCTGCAGCGTGCCGGCGAGCGGCAGGATCATGATTGCCGTATAGACGAGCACGGCCGGCGCCAGGAAGATGGCGATGTGCCAGCGAAACGGTCTTTTCGGTCGGATATCTGCGGCCATGAGTTCGGTTCCCGCCGTCTCTCGGTTCCAGACGATGTTGTTGCTAGATGATGCCTCGATGCACGGCCCAGACATCCTTACCGGTGCGGCAAGAACAGAGGCCTGCGACTGATCAGCTAGCCTTCCCCAAGACGAGCAAGGGTAAGGCCGCGAGGCGGTGCCGACAATCGCTATCTGAACGGGGTATCCGGAACCGGCCAGGCATGCGCCCGGCCGGCTCCGTTGCCTGAGCTCTTACTTCGCCGGCTTATACCAGCTGTCGAGACCGGTCTGCAGCTTCTTGGCCGCGGCTTCCGGCGTGTCGGTGCCGTTGATGACGTTGGCCGATTCAACCCAGGTCTCGTTTTCGAGGTTCGGCGTGCCGCGCGACAGGATCTGGTAGGTCGAGCGGATCGTCGACTTGCACTTGCCGCGCCAGGAGACGAATTCCTGCGCCAGCGGGTCCGCCATCTTCACCGGCGAGGAGTTCAGGCTGAAGAAGCCCGGCAACGCGTTGGCGTAAATGGTGGCGAAGTCCGGCGAGGCGACCCACGACAGGAAAGTCTTGGCCGCGTCGGCATGCTTGGAGGCTGCATTCAGGCCCATGCCGATATCGGTATGGTCGGAGATGTAGCAGGTGTCGCCGGCCTTCTCGACCGGCGGCGGGAAGGCGCCCATCTTGAACTGGGCCTGGGTGTTGAACAGGCCGATTTCCCACGAGCCGGCCGGGTAGATGGCGGCGCGGCCGAGCGTGAACAGGTTCTGGCTGTCCGGATAGGTCTGCGCCTCGAAGCCGTCGCCGAGATACGGCTTCCACTTGGCCAGTTCCTCATAGGGAGCGACCCAGTCCTTGTCGGTCAGCTTCTGCGTGCCCTTGATCAGCGCCTGACGGCCGTCCTCGCCCTTCCAGTAGTTGGGGCCGATGTTCTGGTAGCCCATGGTCGCGGCTTCCCAGAGGTCCTTGGTGCCCATCGCCATCGGGATGTAGGTGCCGTCGGCCTTGATCTTGTCAAGCGCGGCGAAGAACTCGTCGCGGGTCGTCGGCACCTTGATGCCGAGCTTGTCGAAGGCGTCCTTGTTGTAGATGAAGCCGTGGATGACGGACGCCATCGGCACGCAGAAGCTCGCCTTGCCGTCATCGGTCTGCCAGGCGGACTTCGCGACGGGCGAGAAGTTCTCCATGCCGGGCAGCGCCGAAAGATCGGCGAGGTTGCCCTTCTTGTAGAGTTCAAGCGACTTGTCGAAGGGGCGGCAGGTGATCAGGTCGCCCGCCGAGCCGGCGGCGAGCTTGGCGCCAAGGGCGGCGTCATATTCGGTCGGAGCCGATGGTGCGAACACCACCTTGATGCCGGGATTCTTGGCTTCGAAGGCCGGGATCAGCTTGTCCTTCCAGATGGCAAGGTCGTCGCCGCGCCAGCTTTCGATGTTGAGCGTTACGTCCTCGGCGTGAGCCAACCCGGCCGAGCCGAGAATGCTGGTGCCCAGAAGCAGTGCCGTCAGTAGTTTCGTTGTCATGCTCAGTCTCCCTGTTGACCTTTTTCAGGTTCGGTTTTGATGAGAACGGAGGCAGTGCGCCCCTTGCTCCCCTCGATCGCGGAAAGCGCCGGCCTCAGCCTCTGGCCGGTTCCTTCCAGCAGTTTCTCCGCCGCGTCGGCGCTGTCGGCGCCGGCGGCGAGCAGAATGGCGGTCTTGACCGCGCCGCCGCTCTTTTCGAGCAGCCGGGCGGCTTCGTCCCTGTCGCGCCCGCTGATGGCGGCGACGATGCGCGCGGCGCGGTCGCGCAGCTTGATGTTGTCGGCCAGGAGATTGACCATGTACCCGTCATGGACATGGCCGAGATGGACGGCGGTCAGCGTCGACAGCATGTTGAGCGCGATCTTCTGCGCGGTACCGGCGCCCATGCGCGTCGAGCCGGCGATCACTTCCGGCGGCGTTTCCAAGAGGATGGCGGTTTCGGCCTGGCGCAGCAGGGCCGAGTCCCGATTGTTGGCAATGCCGATGGTGGCTGCACCCTGGCTGGCAGCTTCCTCGATGGCGCGCACTGCATAGGGCGTGGCGCCGCTGGCGGAAAGGGCGATCAGGCAATCGCCCACGCCGATACCGGCATTGGCGACGGCAGCCGCCGCCTCCTCCGTATCATCCTCCGGGCCGCCGGCCAGTGTCCTCAAGGCCTCGTCGCCGCCGGCGATCAAGATGGCGATGCGGTCGCGGCGGATGCCGAAAGTGCCGGGAAGTTCCAGGGCGTCGGCCAGCGCCATCAGGCCGGAACTGCCGGCCGCGGCATAGGCAAGCTTGCCGCCGCCGCTCAACCGGCCGGCGATGATCTCGGCTGCCTTGGCGATGGCGGGGATAGCGTGGCGGACGGCCTTTGCGGCTTCGATCTGCGCATCGGCCAGCGAAACAAGGATGGCTTCCGGAGCCTGGATATCCAGCCCCTCGGCATTCCTGTGAAGCGCTTCGGTGCGCGTTTCAGCCATCCGTGTTCCTCCAATACCAGAACAATACCAAAAAAATACCACTTGTCCACATGCATTAACGAATTCGCGGAGAGGAAATCGCTGAGCCGGCGAAATGTGCAGGGTTTTCAATAAAATACGGCTTAATCTTTTTGAAACGAAAATTAACTCTTGGCTATTGGTATTTTATTGGTATTATCCGCCCGGAGGAGAAATCGCGTGAAATTCGTGCTCGGCATCGATGGCGGCGGCACCAGCTGCAGGGCCGCCTTGGCAACAGTTGAAGGTTCGGTCATTGGCCGTGCCAAAAGCGGCGCCGCCAACATCCGCACCGATCTCACCGGCGCGCGCTCGAACATTGTCGACGCCGCGCGGCAGGCTTTCATTGCCGCCGGGCAGGATCCCGAACTCATCCCGCAAACACCGGCCATTCTCGGCCTTGCCGGCGCCAATGTCGGCACCTACCGGCAGCAGCTCGAAGCCATCCTGCCGTTCAGCATCAGCCGTGTCGAGACCGATGCCGAGATCGCGCTCGAAGGGGCCGTCGGCTCCGGTGACGGCGCCATGGCCATCCTCGGCACCGGCACCGCCTATATGGCGCGCAAGCATGGCACGTCGCGCGCCATCGGCGGCTGGGGCTTCCAGGTCGGCGACCAGGGCAGCGGCGCCCGCATCGGCCGCGACCTGCTGGAGCAAACGCTGCTTGCCTATGACGGCGTGCGCGCACGCTCGCCGCTGACCGACGCCATGATGGCGATCTTCCGCAACAATCCCGAGGACGTGGTCGAATTCACCACCAACGCCAAGCCCGGCGATTTCGGCGGCTTCGCGCCCAAAGTGTTCGAGCATGCGCAAAAGGGCGATGCCGTCGCCAACTGGATCGTCGACAAGGCGGTCGGCGATGTCGAGGCCTCGCTGGGCGCACTCGACCTTTCGGATGACGCGCCGCTTTGCCTGCTTGGCGGGCTGGCGCCGCTTTATGCGCCGCGCCTGTCGGCGCGCTACCGCGCACTGCTCAAGCCGCCGCTCGACGACGCGCTGGGCGGCGCGGTGCAGATGGCGGTCCGGCTTTTCGCCAAACCGGTGGAGGCGGCGCGATGAGCGACGCCGCCGACCAGATCTTCGCCACGCTGAGGCAATCCGCGCAAAGCGGCGCGCCGCTCTATCTGCAGCTGCGCAAGAGCATCGAGGACGCCGTCAACCGTGGCCTGATCGGGCCGGGCGATGCGCTGCCCTCCGAGCGTGACATCGCCACCAAGGCCGATATTTCGCGCGTCACCGTGCGCAAGGCGGTGCAGGACCTGGTCAAGGGCGGCATTCTCGTCCAGCGCCACGGCTCCGGCACTTTCGTGGCGCCGCGCATGGAACGCGTCGAGCAATCGCTGTCGCGGCTGACCTCGTTTACCGAAGACATGGCGCGGCGCGGCATGGCGGTGCGTTCGGCATGGCTGGACCGCGGCCTCTATGCGCCCTCGCCCGACGAGATGATGGTGCTTGGCCTGTCGTCGAGCGAGTTGGTGGCGCGCGTGGCGCGCCTGCGCATCGCCAACGACACGCCGCTGGCGATCGAACGCGCCTCGCTGTCGGCCAGCGTGCTGCCCGACCCGGCGGGTATCGGCTCTTCGCTCTATGCCGCGCTGGAATTGACCGGCAACCGGCCGGTGCGGGCGGTGCAGCGCATCTCGGCCGCCAATCTCGGCGACAGCGATGCGCGCCTGCTCGAGGTGCCGCCGGGTATCGCCGGCCTGCATATTGAACGCATTTCCTATCTGGCGAGCGGCAAGGTGATCGAATTCACCCGCTCCATCTACCGGGGCGACGCCTATGATTTCGTCGCCGAACTGCGGCTGACAGGGCCGAGCGAAGAGGGCCGACCATGATCTCCAACATCACCCATATGCAGCGCGAGATCGAGGAGATCCCCGAGGCCGTCGCCCGCCTGCTCGACGGCTCCGGCGCCGTGCTCGCCGAGGCCGGGCGCGGTATCAAGGAGCGCGACCCGCATTTCGTCGTCACCGTGGCGCGCGGCTCGTCCGACCATGCGGCGACCTTCATGAAATATGCCGTGGAGCTGACCGCGGGCCTTGCCGTCGCTTCGGTCGGTCCGTCCATCGCCTCGATCTATGGCCGCAAGCTGAGGCTCGACGGCTCGGCGTGTCTGGCGATCTCGCAGTCGGGCAAGAGCCCCGACATCGTCGCCATGGCTGAAACCGCCCGCGCCGGCGGCGCGCTGACCATCGCCGTCACCAACACCGCCGACTCGCCGCTGGCGCGCGCCTGCGACTATTCGATCGACATTCTTGCCGGACCCGAGCGCAGCGTCGCCGCGACCAAGACTTTCGTCAATTCCGCCGTCGCCGGTCTCGCCTTGATGGCGCATTCCACCGGCGACGAAGCGCTTCTGGCAGCGCTGGCCCGCTTGCCCGAGCATTTCGGCAAGGCGATCGCCTGCGACTGGATGAGCGTGCTGGCCGAAACCATCGAGAAGCAGAAATCGCTGTTCATCCTTGGCCGCGGCCCGTCGGCGGCGATGGCCAACGAGGCGGCGCTGAAGTTCAAGGAAACCTGCGGCATGCATGCCGAGGCCTATAGCGCGGCCGAAGTCATGCATGGCCCACTGGCGCTGATCGGCCCCGACTTCCCGGTGCTGGCATTGGCCGCGCGCGATGCGTCCGAACCGTCCGTCGCCGAAGCAGCCGACGGCCTGGCGGCCAAGGGGGCGCCGGTGTTCGTCACCTCAGCGCTCGCCAACCGCGCCACCCGCCTGCCGCATGTCGCCACCGGCCACCCGCTGACCGATCCGCTGACGCTGATCGTTTCGTTCTACGTGTTCGTCGAGGCCTTCGCGCGCCATCGCGGCCTCGACCCGGACACGCCGCGCAATCTTCGCAAGGTGACGGAGACCGTATGAGCGACCGTTTTGCCCTGACTGGCGCCCGCATTTTCGACGGTGACGACTGGCATGAAGGCCACGCCCTAGTCGTGCGCGACGGCCTGGTCGAGGCTATTTTGCCCTCGGGCGCCATTCCCTCGGATATCCGCGCCGTCGACACCGGCGGCGGCATGCTGGTGCCGGGCTTCGTCGACATCCAGGTCAATGGCGGCGGCGGCGTCATGCTCAACGACCATCCCGATGTGGCCTCGATCGAGACCATCTGCCGGGCGCATGCGCCCTTCGGCACGACGGCGCTCTTGCCGACGCTGATCACCGACACGCCGGCGATCACCGCTTCCGCCATCGCCGCCGGCGCGGCCGCCGCTCGACAAAAGGTGCCGGGATTCCTCGGCCTTCATCTCGAAGGCCCGCATCTGTCGATCGCTCGCAAGGGCGCGCATGATCCGGCGCTGATCCGGCCGATGACGGATGCCGACCAGGCAATGCTGATCGCGGCGCGGCCGAAACTACCGGTGCTGCTCACCACGATCGCGCCGGAATCCGTCGATCCGGCGCGCGTTGCGGCCTTGGTCAAGGCCGGCATCATCGTCAGCCTCGGCCATTCCGACACGGGTTATGCCACGGCAAAAGCCTTTGCCGAGGCCGGTGCCGGCGTGGTCACGCATCTGTTCAACGCGATGAGCCAGATCGGCAACCGCGAGCCCGGCCTCGTCGGCGCGGCTGTCAGCATCGGCATATTGTCAGCCGGGCTGATCGCCGACGGCATCCATGTCCATCCGGCAACCATCCGGATCGCGCTCGACGCCAAACAGGGGCCGGGCAAGATCGTGCTGGTCACCGATGCGATGGCGACGATCGGCACCGACATGACCTCGTTCACGCTCAACGGCCGCACCATCTACCGCAAGGACGGGAGCCTCCGACTTGCCGACGGCACGCTGGCCGGCGCCGATCTCGACATGATCTCGGCTGTGCGGTTCATGCACGATGTCGTCGGTGTCGATCTGTCCGAGGCCTTGCGCATGGCTTCGCTCTATCCGGCGCAGGCGATCGGCCAATCGCACCGGCTTGGCCGCCTGGCCAACGGCACGGCGGCCGACATCGTTGCGCTGTCGGACGATCTTGGCATAGGAAGCGTCTGGATCGGCGGCGACAAGGTGTTCGAGGCCGGCGCTTCACGCTGAAGGCGGGCCATGCAGACAATCGATTGTGTCGTCGCCGGAGCAGGCGTCGTCGGGCTTGCCATCGCCAGGGCGCTTGCCGTGTCGGGCCGCGAGGTGGTGGTGGTCGAGCAGGCGGATGCGATCGGCACCGTCACCAGTTCACGCAATTCCGAAGTCATCCATGCCGGGCTCCATTATGCGCCGGGAAGCCTGAAGGCCCGGCTCTGCGTCGAAGGGCGCCGGCGTCTCTACGCCTACTGCGCCGAGCACGACATCGCCCATAAGCGTACCGGCAAGCTGATCGTCGCCAGCGAGCCAAGCCAGACCGACGGATTGCGGAAGATCGAGGCCAATGCGCGATGCTGCGGGGTCGACGACCTGCAATTCCTGACGCGTGACGAAGCCGAAAACCTGGAACCGGCACTGATATGCGCGGGCGCGCTCCTGTCGCCATCGACGGGCATTGTCGACAGCCATGCGCTGATGCTGTCGCTGCGCGGCGAGGCCGAAGCCGCCGGTGCGTCCTTGGCTTTCCTGACCACCGTTGCCGGGGCGACGATCGGGACCGGCGGGATCCGGATCGACACGCGCGATGCCAATGGCGAGACCTTCGCCCTGGAAGCGGCTGCCTTCATCAATGCCGCGGGCCTCGAGGCTCAGGCCCTGGCCGCCCGGATCGACGGTTTCCCCGAGGATTTCATCCCCCGGCAGTGGCCGGCGCGCGGGAATTATTTCGCGCTTCCCGGCCGCTCGCCTTTTTCGCGGCTGATCTATCCGGTTCCGGTCGACGGCGGCCTCGGCGTCCATCTGACGCTCGACCTTGGCGGCGGTGCGCGCTTCGGGCCCGATGTCGAATGGATCGACCGTGTGGATTATACGGTCGACCCCGGCCGAAGCGCCGTCTTCTACGAAGCGATCCGGCGCTATTGGCCCGACCTTGCCGAGGGCGCCCTGCTACCGGCCTATGCCGGCGTCAGGCCGAAATTGTCTGGCCCCGGCCAGCCTGCCGCCGATTTCATCATCCAGGGTCCGGCCGATCATGGCGCCGGGCGGATCGTCAATCTGTTCGGCATTGAGAGCCCCGGCCTGACGGCAAGCCTGGCCATCGCCGACCATGTCGTCGAACTGCTGCACCCGCGATAACGGGCGCGGTCAGGAATTTGTCATCTCAAGCGGCCATCATGAAACCTTTTGATTTCGAGCTCGTTGTCGGGGCGTATGTCCGAGGCGAAACCCAGATCCAGACCGGCCGACGGCATCAAACCGCGCGGCGCCCCCAAGCCGCGACGGCAGCGTGACGATCGCTCGCGCGCCGAGGAGCCGCGCGAAAAGAAGCCACGCAACAAGAGGATGTCGACCGTCGAAGCGGCCGCGTCCGGGACTGCCGGCGAAGCTCCGCCGCCGGAAGCCGTCGAACCCGATCCCGAACTGACGCCCAAGCAGGCAGAGGAGGCGCGCAAGAAGTACCTGCTGAAGCGATTCTGGATCAGCGGACGCGGCTATTGGGGACGGCACGGCGACAAGCTCGGCTGGCCGTTGACGGTCGGACTGCTGGTCCTGATCGTCGTCAATCTCGGCTTCCAGTACGGGATCAACGTCTGGAACCGCTCGATCTTCGACGCCATCGAGAAGCGCGACGCCCACACCGTCTATTTCCTGAGCGCGGTGTTCGTGCCTGTCGTGCTTGGCAGCATCAGCCTTGTCGTCGCGCAGGTCTATCTGCGCATGACCATGCAGCGCCGCTGGCGCTCCTGGCTGACCGCCTCGGTTATAGCGCGTTGGCTCGCCAACGGCCGCTATTACCAGCTGAATCTCGTGCAGGGCGACCACCAGAACCCCGAGGCCCGCCTCTCGGAAGATCTGCGCGTCGCCACCGAGGCGCCGGTCGATTTCGTCGCCGGCGTGATCGTTGCCACCCTGTCGGCGTCGACCTTCATCGTGGTGCTGTGGACGATTGGCGGGGCCTTGAGCTTCACCCTGGGAGGCTCGACCTTCACCGTGCCCGGCTTCCTCGTCGTCACGGCGGTGATCTATGCCGCGATCACCTCCACCTCGATGTTCGTCATCGGCCGCGATTTCGTGCGGCTGTCCGAAGAGAAGAACCAGACGGAAGCCGAATTCCGCTACGTGCTGACGCGCGTGCGCGAAAACGGCGAGAGCATCGCCTTGCTCGGCGGCGAGGAGGAGGAACGCAGCGGCATCGACAGGACCTTCGGCGGCGTGCTGAAGCGATGGGCGCAACTGACCGGCCAGCATATGCGCACGGCCCTGGTCTCGCAGGGCTCGAGCCTATTCGCACCCGTCGTGCCGGTCTTGCTCTGTGCTCCAAAGTTCCTTGAAGGCTCGATGTCGCTCGGCCAGGTCATGCAGGCGGCCTCCGCCTTCGCCATCGTGCAGGGCGCTTTCGGCTGGCTGGTCGACAATTATCCGCGCCTCGCCGACTGGAACGCCTCCGCGCGCCGCATCGCCTCGCTGATGATGTCGCTCGATGGGCTGGAGCGCGCCGAGCAGAGCGACGAGCTCGGGCGCATCCAGCACGGCGAGACCAAGGGCGATACGATGCTTTCCCTCAACGAGCTCTGCGTGACGCTCGACGACGGCACGTCTGTGGTCAAGGAGACGGAGGTCGCCGTCGAATCGGGCGAACGGGTGCTGGTTTCAGGCGAATCCGGCTCGGGCAAGTCAACGCTGGTGCGGGCGCTCGCCGGCCTGTGGCCGTGGGGAAGCGGCAGCGTCGATTTCCATCCCGACAAGCGGTTGTTCATGCTGCCGCAGCGGCCCTACGTCCCTTCGGGCACACTGCGCCGGGTGGTCGCCTACCCAGCGGCCCCCAACAAGTGGAAGCTCGACCAGATCAAGGCCGCCCTCGACAAGGTCGGCCTCGGCTACCTCGCCGACCGGATCAAGGAGGAAGCGCCCTGGGACCAGACGCTGTCGGGCGGCGAAAAACAGCGTGTCGCCTTCGCGCGCCTTTTGCTGCATCGCCCCGACATCGTCGTGCTGGACGAGGCGACGTCGGCGCTGGACGAAAAGAGCCA
The DNA here is from genome assembly GCF_002294875.1 of Mesorhizobium sp. WSM4312. Classification (NCBI taxonomy): domain Bacteria; kingdom Pseudomonadati; phylum Pseudomonadota; class Alphaproteobacteria; order Hyphomicrobiales; family Phyllobacteriaceae; genus Mesorhizobium; species Mesorhizobium sp. WSM4312. The sequence continues at coordinate 181,958 of NZ_NSFU01000009.1, forward strand.
GGACCAGATGATGCAAACGGTGATCCGCGAACTGCCTGAGGTGACCATCGTCAGCGTGGCGCATCGCGCCGAACTGGAAGCGTTCCACACCCGCAAGATCACGCTGGAGCGGCGCAAGGGCGGCGCGAAACTGGTCGGGGATATCGACCTCGTGCCGCGCAACCGCAAACGCGGCCTATTTCAGCGCGCCTTGTGGGGCTCCAGCACGAGGACCGAAAAGCCGCGTAAGACGAAGTAACGGGGAGTCCCCCCGCTACCTAGGATGTGTAGAGATCCTTGTAGGCGTCGCGCAGAAGATTCTTCTGGACCTTGCCCATCGTGTTGCGCGGCAATTCGTCGACGAAGATCACCTGCTTCGGGTGCTTGTACCTGGCCAGGCGCTCGGCGATGGCGCCGAGGATTTCGGCTCCGCTGATCGCCGCCCCCGGCGCCCGCACGACGACCGCGGTGACGCCTTCGCCGAAATCCGGATGGGCGACGCCGATGACGGCGCTCTCGCTCACGCCGTCAAGCGCGTCGATCTCGCTTTCCAGTTCCTTCGGATAGATGTTGAAGCCGCCCGAAATGATCAGGTCCTTGCCACGGCCGACGATATGGACATAGCCGTCGGTGTCGATCATGCCGAGATCGCCGGTGATGAAGAAACCGTCGGCGCGGAATTCCGCCTTGGTCTTTTCCGGCATGCGCCAGTAGCCGCCAAAAACGTTCGGACCCTTGACCTCGATCATGCCGACCTCGCCTTGGGCCAGCGGCTTGCCGCTGTCCGGGTCGGCGATGCGCAGCGACACGCCAGGCAAGGGGAAGCCGACCGAGCCGGCGCGCCGTTCGCCCTCATAGGGGTTCGAGGTGTTCATGTTGGTCTCGGTCATGCCGTAGCGTTCGAGGATGGCGTGGCCGGTGCGTTCGCGCCAGGCCTTGTGCGTGTCGGCCAGCAGCGGCGCCGAACCGGATACGAACAGCCGGATGGTCTTCGTCGCCTGTCGGTCCAGTCCATCCTGCTGCAGCAGCCGCACATAGAAGGTCGGCACGCCCATCAGCGCGGTGGCGCGCGGCAGCAGCGCGACGATGCGGGCCGGATCGAATTTCTGTTCGAACAGCATCGAGGCGCCCGCCATCAGGACGACATTGGTGGCGACGAACAGGCCATGGGTGTGGAAGATCGGCAAAGCGTGGATCAGCACATCGCCCGATGTGAAGCGCCATTGCTCGACCAGCACCCGCGCATTCGAGGCCAGGTTTTCGTGGCTGAGCATGGCGCCTTTCGAGCGGCCTGTCGTTCCCGACGTGTAGAGGATTGCCGCGAGATCATCCGGCCCGCGCACCACATCGTGAAAATCCGACGGCAGATGCGAGGCCTGGTCCGCCAGCGATCCCCGGCCATAGCGGTCGAGCGTGACGACGACGGCGCCGGATGGCTCGACCATGCGGCCGATATCGGCCGCCTTTGCCGGATCGCAGACGATGACGCGCGGCGCTGCATCCGAGAAGAAATAGTCGAGCTCGGTCAGCGTGTAGGCGGTGTTGAGCGGCAGGAAGACGGCGCCGGCGCGCACGCAGGCGAGATAGAGCAGCAGCGCTTCCGGGCTCTTCTCGACCTGCACGGCGACCCGGTCGCCGGGCTCGACATCCAACTGCAGGAGCGCATGCGCGAGCTGCGCCGACCGCGCCAGCATGTCGCCATAGCCGAGCGCGCGCCCGTCATCGGTTTCCATCAACAGATGCCCGGGCGCCGGCATCCGGGACCGGAACGCGTCGAACAGATGATTGCTCATGAAGTCTTCCTGCGGTGACGGCAATGGCGACGCCGGCAGTGCCTCTGGGGCGACATGAGTCGGCGGCGAAGAGTTCGCGTTTCCCGGCCATGCCGTCAAGGCCGCAAACGGCGGTCCAGCACGTCACCTCCGCCGAAAGGTGGCTAAGGATCGCGACAAGGCGCCAAGGGAAAAGATCGTTACGGCCGGGCGCGTGCGGCCGAGGCGGCGACCTTTGAGACTTCGCCTTGCTTGAAACGCTCCATGCATATGGAAGCGGTCAGCTGGTAGTGCTCGATCAAGGCCTTGACCGCGCCGTCGGCATTGCCGTCCAGTGCGCATTCGGCGATCAGCCGGTGTTCGGCGAAATCGTCGCGCGGGATGCTTTCGCCGTCATTGGCCATTTGCCGGTAGCGGTAGGCGTGATCGGAAAGCTGATCGCAGAAACCCACCAGCCAGTGCGACCGGCAGGCCGAAATCAGCACCCGATGGAAGGTGCGGTGCAGTTTCTCCCAATCGGAATCGAGCGACGTGGCATTTTGCAGCGAAAGACGCGAGGCGCGGCCCAGGCGATGCAGCGCCAGCACCAGCTGTTCCTCCCATTCGGCGGTGCGATGGTCGATGGATTCGCGCAGCGCCCGCTCCTCGAGCCAGCAGCGGGTGCGCGTCAGCTCCTCGAGCTCCGCCGCACTGACCGGCATGATGAAAAAGCCACGCTGGTCGTGGCGACCAAGAAGTCCTTCGGAGGCAAGACGATTGAGAGCTTCGCGAACCGGGGAAGCGCCGGCGCCATATTTGGAAACAACCCACTCGACCCGCAGCTTGCTTTCGGTTTCAAGAGCGCCGCTGAGCAGATCCTCCCGCAGTTGATGATAGACGGTGCTGGCAAGCGTGCTTTTGGATCCTGTGCCGTCGTCGTTCAGATTGGCAGCTCCGTACGTCAAAGCGACTCCTCGTCCCAATTTCTGGCCTGGGCAATTCGAGTCCGAAAAAACGTCCCTCTCCGTACATGTATTATACAGCCTCTGCCGTCGGGCGCTCAAGCAGAAGATCGCGTTATTGTACTTTAGCACAAAGAAATATACCCCAGACCGCTGGCGGGTCGGGCAAACTCGCTCATCTCCACAACCAGCGGAAACTTAACGTGTTTCGTATGCACGCAGAATCATCTGTTCTTCGTGTGCTCGTGCGAGCGTCTTTTCTGCCGCGCGCAAAGATGCCGAACCGGGCGGCCGAATCAGCCCCTGTCCGGGCTCGACACTCGGCGCATGGATGCACAAGGCGGCCCGCACGAATCCTTAGCCGGCGGCCTTGTCGGCCGCTGTCCTGATCGCCTCGATGTTGGCGCGGTAGGCTTCGACGCTGCCGCCCTTGAAGATGGCCGCGCCCGCCACCAGCACATCGGCGCCGGCTGCCGTGACCAGGGGGGCTGTTTCGGGCGAAACGCCGCCGTCGATCTCGATGCGGATCGGCCGGTCGCCGATCAGCGCCTTGACCCTTCTCACCTTGTCGACGATCCCCGGGATGAAGGCCTGGCCGCCAAAACCCGGATTGACGGTCATGATCAGGATCAGGTCGAGCCGGTCGAGCACATATTCGATCATCGTTTCCGGCGTCGCCGGATTGAGCGAAACACCAGCCTTCTTGCCGAGATTCCTGATGGTCTGCAGCGAGCGGTCGAGATGCGGTCCGGCCTCGGCATGCACGGTCATGCCGTCGCAGCCGGCCTCGGCGAAGGCGGCCAGGTAGGGATCGGCCGGCGCAATCATCAGATGGCAGTCGAAGAAGGCCTTGGTGCGGTTGCGGATCGCCTTGATGACGGGCGGGCCGAAGGTGATGTTGGGGACGAAATGGCCATCCATGACATCGAGATGGATCCAGTCGGCGCCTGCCGCCGCGACGGCTTCGACCTCGTCGCCGAGCCTCGAAAAGTCCGAAGCCAGCACCGACGGTGCGATCAAGGTCTTTCTGCTCATCCTGCGGCCTTTCCAAGCGTCCTTTTTCATCGGGCTGTGAACCGACTGCCTAATGCGCTCCAGATGACTTGTCGAGGGCGCAGGTACGGGCGCCGCCTGCAGCGTATGGCGCGGCAGGATTGCCAAGGATCAAAAAAGAACCCGCCGGATCGCTCCGGCGGGTTTCTGGTCTGGTGTCGAACAGCTTGGTTACTGCTGCTGGAGCTTCAGGGTTCTGTTTGGATCCTGCTGCTGGTCGACCTGCGGCTGACGCCGTGGCAGCACCTGCTGCAGCAGCAGTCCCGGGTTGATCTCCAGCGATGGTTGTCCCCGGATAGGCCGGCAGTTCGGATACCGTCCAATCGTGCCTTCCGGGCAGCGCCGCTTGAAGATCGGCTGGCACTGGCCATTGATCATCTGCGTGCCCGGCGCGCACTCCGTCTGCTGCCTGGGCCTGCGGCATGCGCCGTCGATCACCTCGGTGCCGCGCGGACAGACACACTCGCCGCGCTTGTTGTGGACCTGGCCGCGTATGTCGCATTGCTCCAGTTGCGGCTGCTTGCGCCGGCACGCGCCGTCGATCACCTCGGTCCCACGCGGGCAGACGCAATCGCCATTGGCATCGTGCACCTGGCCGCGGATAGCGCACTGCTCGGGCTTCGGCCGGACCGGCCGGCAGGCCCCATTGCGCACCTCGGTGCCCTGTGGACAGACGCAATCGCCATCGCCATTGCGGATCTGTCCGGGGATGCGGCACTGCTCAGGCTTCGGCCGCACCGGACGGCAGGCGCCGTTGCGCACCTCGGTCCCTTGCGGGCAGACGCAGTCGCCATCGCCATTGCGGATCTGGCCGGGGATGCGGCACTCCTCAGGCTTTGGCCGCACCGGGCGGCAGGCGCCGTTGCGCACCTCGGTCCCTTGCGGGCAGACACAATCGCCATCGGCATTGTGGATCTGGCCGCGGATGGTGCACTGTTCGGGCCTGTCGGTCCTGACGCACTTGCCGTTCTCCAGCGCCGTGCCGCGCGGGCAGATGCAGCGCCCGTCCTCGGTGCGGATCTGGCCTTCGAGCAGCACGCAGCGCTTCGGCGGTGGCGTCGGCAGAATGTTGGTGCCGCCGCCGGTGCACTGGCCGTTGCGGAAGGTGGTGCCTTCCGGGCAGACGCAGCGGCCGGCATCGTTCATGACGAAGCCCGGCGAGCATTCCTTCTTCACCTCATGGGTGATGTTGAAGGGATGGCACGCATAGGCCTTGCCGCGATCGCCCAGCACATTGGCCGCATCCTTGGACAGCACATCGCCGCCGCCCTGCACCCGTGTATCGGGAGACAGGACGCCAACGCAGTTCTGGCCATTGACGTTGCCTTGCAAATTGGCCAGACGCCCGTCGTCGGGAATGACCACGGTGACGTGATGCGACTGGCTCTCGCCGGCGCCGAGCGTCAAGTTGGCAATACAGGACAGAGGCAGGGTCGCCGGTTCGGGCGAGCAGCCGAAGGGCGGGTCGATCGAGGTGATCGCAACGCCGTCCAGCCGGCCGAGACCCTCCACGCCGATCGCATCGCCGATGCGAACCGGACCGGAGAAGGGACTCGTCCCGTCATTGGTGATGGTGATGTCGAACGAGCAGGGCCGGCCGAGCCGGCATTCGCGGTCGCCGGTCTTCTCGACACGGATGGTCGAGGAGCCGCCACCCTTGGCGCAGGCCTGGCCGATCGGATAGACGATGTCGTCGCCAGGCGCAGGACCATAGGAGCCGCGCGCGCAGTTCTCGAACTCGCCATTGGCCGAGACGGTGACGTCGAAGTGCCTGCTGGTTCCGGGCGTCATGACGGCGCCGGGAATCTGGCACGACAGCGTGTTGGCCGGAACCGGTCCGCACGCCCATTCCGCGCCGTCGGGGGTGACGGTCTGGACCTGGGCGGGCGCGCCGCCCGACACCAGCGTGGCGGCATCGTTGACCCGCACCGGGCCGGTGGGGGCGGCCGTGCCGGCGTTGGAGACGGTGACGCGGCAAGAGACGACCGCGGCACCGGCCAGCGAACCGTTGCACACCTTGGTGATGCGCAGGCCAGGCTTGCCGCCATTGGGACGACGGATGCGTTCCTTGGCGCAGGCCTTGTTGTTGGTGAGGTCGACCTCACCGGGAATGGCCTTCACCGCGGCGCAGTTCTCGACCGTATCCGACTGGTAGCCGGCCGGCATGACCGCCTTGACGAAGATCGGCGTCGAGGCGCCCGCGGGCAGCGAGATGCCGGCATTGTCGCAGCGGAACTGGCCGGGGCCGTTCGGACCGCATGTCCAGGGCGGGCTCGGCCCGAAGGTCGAGGAGCTCGGCGCGCCGCCGGGATAGTTGTCGATCACCGTCAACGGCCCGTTATAGGTCGATGTTCCGTTGTTGATGATGTCGATCACGAAGGTGCAGACGCCGTCCGGCGTGCAGATTTCGGTACGGGCCCGCTTCTTCAGGATCAGGTCGACCTTCTTCTGGACCGGCGGCTGGCAGTCACGGTCACGATCGCCACGGCGGCAGATCGGGATCGAGGCGCAGCCACGGTCGTTCGACTGGCTGCCGAACAACGGCTTGCCGCTGGCGGCATAGTTGTAGGTCGCGCAGTTGCGCAGTGCACTGCCTTGCCAGCCCCCGGCCGGCTTGAAGCCGAGCTTGAGGTCGACAAAGGCCCCCGGGTTGAGCGTGGTCACCGGATAGGTGCACGTCATCGGGGTGGTGCCGGGCACGCAGACCCAGGGCGGATTGGGCCCCGAACTCAGCGTCGAGCCGGCCGGCAGCGTCACCTCGTCGAGCACGATCTTGCCGTTGTAGGGTGCGGTGCCGACATTGGTGACCCGGATGGTGAAGTCACAGCCGCCGGCCATCGTGCAACGTGGCACGTCGGCGCGTTTCTCGACCTTGAGGTCCGGCTGCTTTTCAGGCGGGCATCTGACGTCGCGCGGGATGACGATGTCGATGGTCTGCGTGCAGCACAGGCCCCAGCCTTCCTTCGGCCCGGCATAGGTCTCGATGCCGGTGACGATGAGGTGGATGACGTCGCCGGGCGATGCGCCGACGATCTTCCAGTTCAGCACGCCGCCGCCTGGAGGCACCAGCTGGGTGTCAGGGATGATGGTGATGCCGGGCGTCGTCGTCGAAACCTGCACCCATTTGCCGCCCATCTCCGGGCCGACCGGCATGTGGTAGATGAAGGCACCGCCGCCGGGCACGCAATCGACGGTGCCGCGTTCCACCTTGAAGCATTCCTTGCCGGGAGGTGGCGGCGGCGGGTTGCATTTGGTGACGTCGATCTTGATCGAGGTCTTCACACCGGTCTTATAGTCGCCGTCGTCCGGCTTGCCCGGATCCTGCGACGGGATGACGGTCGCCGGGCCGCCCCTCAGGCTCACTCTGATCTGGCCCTGGTTGTCGACCGTCGTCGGCGCAGGAAACGCCGCATGGTCTATCTTGGCGGTGATCCGGAAGGTGATGATGCGTTCGTTCACGGCGCCTGACCCGTCGAGGTCGGAGGCGGAAATCCGGAAATCGGAAACATCGGCGGTATCGTCGGGTCCGGCCGAATTGCTGATGACGGCCGCCGGCAGCGGTCCGCCAGAAGCGTCCGTGCCGTCGCCGGCGACCTGCACGTTGACGATCGACAGTCCGTGCGGCAGCTGGTCCTTGAAGTCGATCCTTGCGGCTTTCAGCAAGGCCGCGAGGCTCGGATTGTCGAAGCCTTTCGGATCGCCGCGCAGGCCGAAGCTCAGGAAATATTCGACATAGTCGCAGCTTCGCTGGCCGCCTTTCTTGGTGAAGAAGGGCACGATCCGGCCGGGCTCCGGATTGATCACCCGGGGATTGTCGAGTTCGAGCCGTGGCTCCGGACTGACGGTTTCGAGTTGACCGGCCGGAGCAAGGTCTTCAGCGAAGCCGTGCACCGGGGTGAGCATGGCGACCGCGATACCGGCCGCCATCAGCCAGCGCGCGCCGCGCCTGGCATATGACAGGGGTTTCATGATCGTCTCCATGACGGTTGAGTGGTTTTGCGCGAACGGGGAGAGTGCGAGATTGTTCATCTTCCCCTCCTCAACGTTCGCAGCTGACGGCTGGGGTGCGGAGCGGCAAGGTCATCTTGCAGCAAGGGTAGTAGCCACCCTTGTCCTTGTCGGACTTCCTGTAGAAGCATAGTCCAACATCCACTCTGTCACCCGGATAGTGGCCGGTGATGCCGATCGTGTAAGGCGTGCCGGGCGCATGCGACATGGGTGAGGTCACCGCGACGCCTGGCGTCCTGGACTGGGCCTTGATCGAATCGCCGCCGAAGCCGGCATGGTCATGGAGATAGAGATCGGCCTCGAGGCCCGAAGGCGTGCAGTAATACTGGACGTCCTCGACATCGAGACAGGGAGGCAGGTTGCCGGGCGGTGGGAAGTCCGGCGGGTAGAAGGGTGGCAGATAGCCGCCCGGGATTTCTTCATAATAGCCGGCGCGGCCCTCGCAGGGGTGCCAGACGGCGACGTCGCCGACATGGCCTTCCACCTCGGGATCTTCGAAATAGCCGTCGAAATCGACGAACCAGGAACCGAAGGGCGGCACGTTGGCCGGCTTGACCAGGTCCTTGGGCGTGATCTGCACGCCATGCACGGCGAGCGGCCCGCCGGCTGAGAGCTGCTCGGCAAGCGTCGGATTGTCGCGCAATTTGTCGCCGGTGTTGACCAGCGTCTGCGTGCACACCGAGGTGTCGAGATCGCCGTCGGCGTCATAGCCATATTGCAGGTCGAGGCCGCCGGCCGACTGCCGGTTGCCTTGCGGGAAGCCGACCGCATATTCCTGCGGCACTTCCACCCAGACCGATTCCGTTGCCGGATCGTCCGGATTCTCGTGCCAGTAGCGGATGACCTCGCCTTTGCCGGAATCGGCGAACTGGCTGTAATCATAGCGGTTTTCGACCGGGCCGCGCTGGGCGAGATACATGAAGCCGCTGTTGTCGAAGGCGATATCGGTGACGGCGTAGTCCTTGTCGGCCTTGACCGTCAGTTCCCAGCGCGGGTCGCCGGCAAAGCCGCCGTCGCGGGCAATGCCCACCGACCAGATTTCCGACTTTTCGCCGACCGAATAGTAGAGCCGGCCGCCATGGTAGGAGACGGCCCAAACGCGGCGCTCGTCCTGGGTGTAGCCCCAGGTCTCGGGGTCTTCCGTGTCGAAGGCGGCACCCTGAATGTCCATCACCGCGGCATCGTCGGCGACGGGAGCCAGGCCATGCGCCGGGCGCCCGGCGACGCCATGATCGAACGTGTCGATCAATCTGCCGGTGGCGTCGATGCGATGGATCAGGCCGGTGTCGAGATCCGAGGCGAAGAACTGGCGGTGGTTGGGATCGAAGGTGAGATTGCCGATGCCGGGACCGCTGTCGGTGTCGATGTCGGCGAATTTGGCGACCTGGCCGGTGATGCCGTCGATCTTCCAGATGGTGCCCGGGCCGCCGCCGTTTTCGGTGCCGAACTGGCCATCCATGAAAGTGGCGCCTGCCGTGCCGCGGCGCTGCCGCTCCGGCCTGCCGTCACTGTCGGCGTCCGGCGTGACGATGCGGATGCCGTGCAGCGAGGTTGCGGCGGCGTAAAGATTGGGAACGCCCGACGGAACCCCGCCGCGCACGCCGTCATCATAGGTGAGGCCGAAAACCTGGCCGATCTGGCCGGCCGTCACCTCGAAGGGCGGCGGCGTGAAGACGAGCTGGCCCGAGGCCGGCCCGCCGAGATGCGAAACGTCGAAAACGCGCAAGGTGACGCGCGTGGTGTCGATGAAGGTTTCGTCGACCGGATCGACGCCGGGCGGCAGGCCTTCGTCGAAGTTCGGAATGACGGTGCCGGAAAATCCGGTGACCGCCATCGAGCCGGGATAGATGACCTGGGTGTCCTGCGCCCGGGCGACGCCGCCAAGCCAAAGGCCGGCGGTCAGGGCAATCGCAAGAAGTCCGCCGGTTGCCTTGATCAGGCGGTGCAAACGGCTGGCGCGAGAAGGCACGAACGGGCCGTGATCGCAAGACATGGAACTCCCCCCGAAGTCTGCGGGAGGAGCCTCCGGCTGTGCCGCGCGAACCAGGGCAAGGCGCGGCGGTCCGGCTCGTTCTTCCCTGCTCGAATTGTCTGCTTTCCTCATTGTCACGATACGCCTGCTCTTACGCAGGGTCAACGGAATCAGCAGGAAGCCCAGCGCATCGACCCCGTCCCGAAGGCGGTGGTCGCGCCGAGTTCCTGTTGTTCCCGGAGACCTGGGAGTCTCTGGGTTGCTGGTCATGGGGGCTTCCTTTCCGGGCCGCACCATGCGGCACCTTGACCTCTGTCGCGGACGGAGGTGGAAAGGTTCATGGAAGCCTTGCGCAGAATGCTTGCGCCCGCTGTCGCGTGTTCTTATATACGCGCCAAGCCGTCCGACGCCGGAACTCCGGTGGCCGGACGGGATTTCTTGTGAACAGGGGCTTTCGTCGGAACGCCTTCACGGGTCCTGAAAGCCTGCTTAGCGGAGAGACTAGAAAAATGGCAAAAGTAATCGGTATCGATCTCGGAACCACCAATTCCTGCATCGCCATCATGGATGGCAAGGAGCCCAAGGTTATCGAGAATGCGGAAGGCGCGCGCACGACGCCTTCCATCGTCGCCATCTCGGGCGACGGCGAACGTCTGGTCGGCCAGCCGGCCAAGCGCCAGGCGGTCACCAATCCTGAAAACACCATCTTCGCGGTCAAGCGCCTGATCGGCCGCCGCTATGACGATCCGGTGACGGAAAAGGACAAGAAGCTTGTCCCCTACAAGATCGTCAAGGGCGACAATGGCGATGCCTGGGTCGAAGCCGGCGGCAAGAAGCAGTCGCCCAGCCAGATCTCGGCCATGATCCTGCAGAAGATGAAGGAAACGGCGGAAGCCTATCTCGGCGAGAAGGTCGAGAAGGCGGTCATCACCGTTCCGGCCTATTTCAACGATGCCCAGCGCCAGGCCACCAAGGACGCCGGCAAGATCGCCGGCCTCGAAGTGCTGCGCATCATCAACGAGCCGACGGCCGCCGCGCTCGCCTACGGCCTCGACAAGAAGGATGGCAAGACCATTGCCGTCTATGACCTTGGCGGCGGCACGTTCGACATTTCGGTGCTCGAAATCGGCGACGGCGTGTTCGAGGTGAAGTCGACCAATGGCGACACCTTCCTCGGCGGCGAGGATTTCGACATGCGCCTGGTCGAGTATCTGGCGGCCGAGTTCAAGAAGGAACAGGGCATCGACCTGAAGAACGACAAGCTCGCCTTGCAGCGCCTCAAGGAGGCGGCTGAAAAGGCCAAGATCGAGCTGTCGTCCACCACGCAGACCGAAATCAACCTGCCCTTCATCACCGCCGACGCGACCGGGCCCAAGCACCTGACGCTGAAGCTGACGCGCGCCAAGTTCGAAAGCCTGGTCGAGGATCTCGTCCAGCGCACCATCGACCCGTGCAAGGCAGCACTCAAGGATGCCGGCCTGAAGGCTGGCGAGATCGACGAAGTGGTCCTGGTCGGCGGCATGACCCGCATGCCCAAGATCCAGGAGATCGTGAAGCAGTTCTTCGGCAAGGAGCCGCACAAGGGCGTCAACCCGGATGAGGTCGTTGCTCTCGGCGCCGCCATCCAGGCCGGCGTGCTGCAGGGCGACGTCAAGGACGTGCTGTTGCTCGACGTGACGCCGCTGTCGCTCGGCATCGAGACGCTGGGCGGCGTGTTCACCCGGCTGATCGAGCGCAACACGACGATCCCGACCAAGAAGAGCCAGGTGTTCTCGACCGCTGAAGATTCGCAGTCGGCCGTGACCATCCGCGTCTTCCAGGGCGAGCGTGAAATGGCCGCCGACAACAAGGCGCTCGGCCAGTTCGACCTGGTCGGCATTCCGCCGGCGCCGCGCGGCGTGCCGCAGATCGAGGTCACCTTCGACATCGACGCCAACGGCATCGTCAACGTTTCGGCCAAGGACAAGGGCACCGGCAAGGAGCACCAGATCCGCATCCAGGCCTCGGGTGGCCTTTCGGACGCCGACATCGAGAAGATGGTGAAGGACGCCGAAGCCAATGCCGAGACCGACAAGAAGCGGCGCGCCGTGGTCGAGGCCCGCAACCAGGCCGAGGCGCTGGTGCATTCGTCCGAGAAGTCGCTGAAGGAATATGGCGACAAGGTCTCGGAAGCCGAGCGCACGGCGATTTCCGATGCCATCGCGGCACTGAAGACCGCCGCCGAGGGCGACGACGCGGCCGACATCGAGGCCAAGAGCCAGGCGCTCGCCGAAGCTTCGATGAAGCTCGGCCAGGCCATGTACGAGGCCTCGCAGAAGGAAGCGGCGGAAGCCGACGCCAAGGCGGATGCCGCCAAGGACTCCGACGTGGTCGATGCCGATTTCGAGGAAATCGACGAGGACGACGACAAGAAGAAGTCGGCCTGAGCCGCTTGACGGCAAGATAAAGCGGAAAGCCCGGCGTAAAGCCGGGCTTTTTTGCAACCCTCGCTGAAAAAAGTGCGGGGCCTGCCGAAAAAATCACTGAAAACCACGGACAAGTTCGCGCCGGCCCTAGCATCGGGGCAGCACCGCTCCTAAATCGAGGCGACGTGCCGGCAAACGACGCAACAATGCATCAAGACGTTGAGCATCCGGACAGCGGGAAAAAATGAAAGCTGATTTCTACGAAACGCTGGGCGTACAAAAGGGCGCCGACGAGAAGGAGCTCAAGAGCGCTTTCCGCAAGCTCGCCATGCAGTTCCATCCTGACCGCAACCCCGGCGATCACTCCTGCGAGCACAAGTTCAAGGAAATCAACGAAGCCTACGAGACGCTGAAAGACCCGCAGAAACGCGCGGCCTATGACCGTTTCGGCCACGCCGCCTTCGAACAGGGCGGCATGAATGGCGGGGCGCAGGGCTTTGGCGCCGGCGGTTTCGCCGACATCTTCGAGGATATTTTCGGCGACATGATGGGTGGGCGCCAGCGCCGCTCGTCGGGCGGCCGCGAGCGCGGCGCCGACCTGCGCTACAACATGGAAATCTCGCTCGAAGAGGCTTTCGCGGGAAAGACCGCGCAGATCCGGGTGCCGGCCTCGATCTCGTGCTCGGAATGCTCCGGCAGCGGCGCCAAGCCCGGCACCCAGCCGGTGACCTGCTCGATGTGCCATGGCCATGGCAAGGTGCGGGCGACGCAAGGCTTCTTCTCGATCGAGCGCACCTGCCCGCAATGCCAGGGCCGCGGCCAGACGATCAAGGATCCGTGCCCGAAATGCGCCGGCCAGGGCCGCGTCACCGAGGAGCGTTCGCTGTCGGTCAACATTCCGGCCGGCATCGAGGACGGCACCCGCATCCGCCTTGCCAATGAGGGCGAGGCCGGCCTGCGCGGCGGGCCCTCGGGCGATCTCTATATTTTCCTGGCGGTGAAGCCGCATGAATTCTTCCAGCGCGATGGTGCCGATCTCTATTGCAAGGTGCCGATCTCGATGACGACGGCGGCCCTTGGCGGCTCCTTCGAGGTGACGACGCTGGACGGAACCCAGACCAAGGTGAAAGTGCCCGAAGGCACGCAGAACGGCCGCCAGTTCCGCCTCAAGGGCAAGGGCATGCCGGTGCTGCGCCAGCCCAATGTCGGCGACCTCTATATCCAGACCGCTGTCGAGACGCCGCAGAACCTGTCGCGCCGCCAGCGCGAGTTGCTGGAGGAGTTCGAGCAGCTGTCCTCGCAGGACAATTCGCCCCAATCGAGCGGGTTTTTCGCCCGCATGAAGGATTTCTTCGAATCCTTCAGCGAACGTTGATGGTGCAAGAACGGCGCGGGAATCGATGAAACGCGCCGTGTTTTGAGACGCGACGAAATCTATCTTATCCACGACATGCGTCTCGCAACGCCTTGCCTTGCGTCAACCAGGTGTTAAGTAGCTTTGCGGGGGAGCCTTGAGGAGAGCTTGCATGACACGTGGTCACGGACTGCGGAAGGCGCTTGCCGAGAAGTTCGACGACGAACTCAAATTCTTCAAGGGCTGGATCGACAAGCCGAAGACGGTCGGTTCGATCGTGCCGACCAGTTCGATCACCGCGCGCAAGATGGCCTCGATCGTCAACCCCAGGTCCGGCCTGCCGGTGCTTGAGGTCGGTCCCGGCACCGGTGTCATTACCCGTGCCATCCTCGCCCAGGGCGTGCGGCCCGAAAATCTCTATGCCGTCGAATACAGCACGGATTTCGTGCGCCATCTGCGCCAGCTCTATCCCGGCGTCAACGTCATCGAGGGCGACGCCTTCAACCTCAACGCCACGCTTGGCGAGAGGAGCGGGATGATTTTCGATTCCGTCGTGTCCGGCGTGCCGCTGCTTAATTTCCCGGTCGCCCAGCGCATCGCCTATATAGAGAGCCTGCTCGACCGCATTCCGGCGGGCCGTCCGATCGTGCAGCTGACCTATGGCCCGATGTCGCCAATCCCGGCCGGTCGCGGCGACTATACGGTCAAGCATTTCGATTTCATCTTCCGCAACATCCCGCCGACGCAGCTGTGGATCTACCGCCGCGAAGCGCATTAAGTGAGAGGGGAGTAAGGGAGTAGGAAATGACGATTCAATTTCCGGACTGTTGCCTGCTGACCTACTGCCTTACCGCCTTACTCCCCTATTCACCGACCCAGCCGTTGATTTGAGCTGCCTCTGGCTGTACCTGTCCGGGAACAAGGGTGGCCAATGGCAGTGATCCCGAAAATCCTCGTCTTCGCCGGCTCGGTGCGCAGCGGCGCCTATAGCGGCAGGACCGCCGATGTGGCGCAGAAGGAACTTGCGGTGCAAGGCGCCGAGGTGACCCGCATTTCGCTCGCCGATTATCCCTTGCCGATCCTCGACGAGGATCTCGAGAAGGAAAAAGGCGTTCCCGAAAACGCCGCCAGACTCGGCCGTCTGATATCAGCCCATGACGGATTGCTGATCGCCACGCCCGAATATAACGGCTCGATCCCGCCGCTGCTCAAGAACACGATCGACTGGGTGAGCCGGGTGCGCCGCGATGGCGGCCGATCGGTGAGGCCGCTTGCCGGCAAGGTCGCCGGGCTGTGCTCGTCCTCCAACGGCCGTTTTGCCGGCATACGCTGCATCAACCATCTGCGCGCCGTGCTGGTACGCTGCCAGATGGAGGTGGTGACACCGGAATGCTCGGTGCCGGACGGCGGCGATGCCTTCGACGAAGGCGGCAATTTCCGTGACGAAAGACTGTACAAATCGATGGAGCATTTATGCCGCACGCTGATCGAAACCTCGCGCATGCTGTCGACCCGGATCGAGGCGTGACCGCCACGACCATGCAGGCCAAATCCATCCGGGCCCAGTCCATCCAGGAAAGACTGATCGTCGGCCTCGACGTGCCGACCGTGCGGGAAGCCGAGCAGGCGGTGCGCGAACTCGACGGCGTCGTCTCCTTCTACAAGATCGGCTATCAGCTGGCCTTCGCCGGCGGGCTCGACTTCGCCAGGGAACTGGCGAGCGGCGGAACCAAGATCTTCCTCGACATGAAGCTGCTCGACATCGACCATACGGTGGCCAAGGGCGTCGAGAACATCGTCAAGATGGGCATGACCATGCTGACCATCCATGCCTATCCCAAGGCGATGCATGCAGCGGTGGAAGCGGCCAGGGGCAGCGACCTTTGCCTGCTCGCCGTCAGCGTGCTGACCTCGATGGACGAGCAGGACATGATCGATGTCGGCTACGAATATGACCCGCACACGCTGGTGCTGAGGCGCTCGGAACAGGCGCTGCATGCCGGCATGGGCGGCATCGTCTGCTCGGCGGCGGAGGCAGAAGCGGTGCGCCGCATCGTCGGCCCCGACATGGCGGTGGTGACGCCCGGCATCCGGCCGGCCGGCAGCGACCATGGTGACCAGAAACGCGTGGTGACGCCGGCGCAAGCAGTCCGCAACGGCGCCAGCCATCTTGTGGTGGGCCGCCCGATCGTCGCGGCAAACGACCGCCGCGCGGCAGCGCAGGCGATCCTCGACGAAATGCGCTCTGCGTAGACAAGGGAGAGAACAATGCCGAAGGGATACTGGATCGCCCGCGTCGATGTACGCGATGCCGAAGGCTACAAGGCCTATATCGCCGCTTCGAAGCTCGCCTTCGACCGTTTTGGCGCGAAATTCCTGGCGCGCGGCGGAGCCCATGAGCTGGCCGAAGGGCCTGGCCGCGCCCGCAACGTGATCATCGAATTCGAATCGCTTGCGATCGCGCATGACTGCTACCACTCGCCGGAATATCAGCGCGCGGTGGCCATTCGGCAGAAGGTCGCCGACGGTGAGATCGTGCTGGTCGAAGGGGCCTGAAGCCTATCGCGGCCCACAGGCTTCAGACGAAGTCCTGGAGGTTCACGTCCCGCAGCTTGGCCCCGCCAAGCAGCGCCCCGACCAGCTGGTGCTTGAGGGCAAGGCACTGCGAGCGGGCAAGTTTCACGATGCCGGGAACGTCGCTCTTTTCGCATGCCTGCAGCAATTGCCTCTGCTGTTCGATGATCAGCGGCATGAAATCGCGCGACTTGAAGCCGAGATGGAGCGCCCGTTCCGACTGGTCGAGGATCTGGCTGAGCAGCTGTACCAGCCGCAAATTCTCGGAAAGCTCGGCAATCGCCAGCCGGAAGGCACGGTCGGCCGCGAGGAACGCAACGGGGCTGCGCAGCGTCTCCGGCTTCAGCACCTTTCTCGCCGCCAGCCTGATCTCGTCCAGCCCGCGCTCGGTAATGCCCGTGGTGGCAACCCGGAACACTTCCGGCTCGACCAGGCCGCGCACGTCGAAGATCTCGTTGACATCGCGCAGGGTCAGCGTGGTGATGACATAGCCGCGACGCGGCTCGCTCCTGACCAGCCCTTCCTGCATGAGTCGGGCAAGTGCGGAGCGGATCGTCGCCTTCTTGATGCCGTAGCGCGCCTCGATCTGTTTTTCGGTCAAGGCTTCACCGGGCGACAGGACGCAGGCGACGATGTCGCTCTTCAGCTGTTCGTAGGCCTGTTCGCTGCGCAGCACATCGGCCGTCGACAGCGCCGGCGTCCCGTCCGGGGACGCGGCCGATTTCGATGGCGTGGTTTTGGTCGGCCCCATGCTTCTCTCGCTTCGCGTCGGCCTTGACGCGCATTGGCCATCTTAGTTATGCTCGCTGAGCATCTCAGTCAGGAGCTGTGGCATGCCGCTATTGGCCGACTCCCCTCTCTACCCCGCGATCAGGGATATCGTCAACGCGGCGGCTGGCGCCAATCCCTTCGAGGACGTCAAGGCCGTGCTGAGCGACTATACCAACCGCTTCCATGCGCGCGGCGGACTGGCTCACGAGGAGGAGGACGACGAGCTTTTGCTGCATGCCAGCCCGCAGCTGACGATCTATCACATCACGCTCTCGCCCGGGGTGCAGTATCCGCCACATAACCATCTGATGGACGCCCTGATCGGCATCTATTGGGGCGGCGAGACCAATTTCATCTACCCGCTCGCCGGCCAAAAGGTCGACGAGCCTGAGCGGCAGGATTTTTCGGCGCCCGCGCTGCTGCACATGTCTTCCAGCACCATTCACTCGGTCGCCAATACCGGCAGTGCCCGGTCCGGAGCCCTGCATGTCTATCTCGGCGATCTGCCCGGCACCGACCGCCAATTGTGGAGCCTGGCCGACAACCGGCCGGAACCGTTCGACAACGCCAGGTACATGGCCGGCGCACGGCCGATATAGGCCTAGCCGCCGCGGCGCTCGCCGATAAATCGGCTTGCCGCCGTCTCGGCCATGGCCTCGGCAAGCTCCAGGCCCCATTGCCGGCGGCAGTAGGTGCGGAAATCGAAGCAGGGAAGGCCGGGGCAGACCTCGAATTCGATCAGGTGAACCGTGTCGTCGGCCTCGACGCGCAGGTCGATGGAAAACACGTCGCGCAGGCCGAGCCCGCCGATCAGCCGCCCGGCGATCGCTCTGATCCTGGCGTCGGCGACCGGCTGGACATCGGCGACGGCGACGAGCTCTGGTTCGGCATAAAATCCTGCCGCCTTCGCCGCCTCGCCGGTTTCGCCGTAGAGCGCCATACTGTCCGCCATGGTCTGGAAATCCGCGCCGGAATCGACAAAGGCGACGCCGAGCGCCTCGACACCGGTTTGCGGCGTCAGTGCGAGAAAGCTGGCGCGCACATTGCGGCCGGCGACATAGGGCTGGACGACGACATCGTCGCGATAGGCGGCGAAGACCCGCCGGCTAAGCTCCAGCGCGTGGCCGAGATCAGCCACACGTGAATCCGGCCAGATGCCGATCTTGGCGCCAAGCCGGTTGGGCTTGACGAACCAGCCGGCGGCGGAGGCCGGCGGCTCGACCAGCCATTTGCCATCACGGGCAAGGCCAGCCTGCGGCGCCGGCAGGCCGAGCGCGCCAAGCACGGCACCGGAGCGGAACTTGTCCTGGCAGAGCGCGAACAGCGAATCATCGGCGCCGATCGTCCGCAACCCCTTGAGCCGGGCCAGTGCGGGAGCCGCGCCGCCACGGAAATAGGCGACGCCGTCGGACAATGTCCAGACCAGCGTGCTCTGCGCATCCGCACCCTCCAGCGCCTCGGCGGCATCGTCGAGCGCCACCGGCGCAAAGGCGAGACCCCGCGCCTCGCAGGCGGCGGCGAGTGCGGCAAATTCGGGGGCGATGTCCGTCGACTGCGCGAGGTAGGATGAGATCTCGGTGGCGCGCTGCGATGGGAAGCCGTCGGCGATCAGACGATCGAAACAAGCCTTCTCCGGCTCGTAGACAAGGATCAGCTTCGGCTTATGCTTTGACATGATGGGGCGGATTCCAGCGGTGCGATGGCTTGGAGCGCGTCGCGTCGAAACGACATTGCATTACCATCACACAGCGCCTGCCATCGGCTTTCGCGAAACCGACCGTACCGGGCGGTTGCGTGACAACGCCCGGCGAAAACAATTACCTGCCGCGGGTGTTCAGGCGATCAGCACGCGCGGTTCGAACCGACCGTTGACGGGGATATCGACGAGGAAGGTCATGCCCGCCTGTGGATCGAGCTTGCGCTGCTTGTCGTCCTTGCCCTTCCAGGCCGAGGTCACCGCCAGCCGGTCGGCCTTGGCGCCGATAAAGGCCGGACAGGACGCCTGCGTCGCCGGCATGGGAATTTCGCGCAACAATGTGCCATCGGGCGAATAGGCCTTCACCGCCTTGCCGCCCCAGACGGCATTCCACAGCACGCCGTCGCGGTCGACGACGGAGCCGTCGACGTAGCCCTTCGAGGAGCGATGGTCGACGAACACTTTCGGTTCGCCAACCGGCAGGCCTGTCACGGGATCGCAGCCGACGCGCATCAACAGGCCGGTCGCGGTGTCGGTGTAGTAGGCGATCGTTCCGTCCTCGGAAAAGCAGATCGAGTTCGACACGGTGATGTCCGAAAACAGGCGGCGCAGTTCGCCCTTAGAGAACCAGTAGATCGAGCCCGCGCCCTTGCTCTCGTCCTTGGCCATCGTGCCGACCCAGAAGGCACCGCAGGGATGGACGCGGGAATCGTTGGAGCGGGTGAGCGGGTTATCGGCCTCGATCGGCGTGTGCAGCGTCATCGTGCCGGTCGCGACATCGCGGACAAAAAGCCCGGTCTCGGTGGCGATCAGCTGGCGCTGCTCGTCGATGATGGCAATGGCGCTGGCCATCTGGCCAAGCTCGTGGATCTTCAGGGCGCCCGTGAGCGGCTTTTCCAGAAGCTGGCTGTTGACGATGTCGAACCAGAACAGCGCATCGGTAGCGGGATCGTAGCTCGGGCCTTCGCCGAGCTGGCAGATGTGATCGGAAAAAATCGAAACCGCGCTCATCATGCTTCTCCGAACACCGCATCCCAGGCCGCAACGGCGGCGTGCGCACGGGCGGCGACGTCGTCGACGCTCATGCCCGGTTTGAACAGGCTGGAGCCCAGGCCGAAGACCGAGACGCCCACCGCCTTGTAGGCGGCAAAGTCCTTCTCCGAAACGCCGCCGACGGCGCCGACCAGGGTCTTCGCCGGCAGCACCGCCCGGATGGCGGAAATGCCTGATGCGCCGAGCGCGCTCGCCGGAAAGAATTTCAGGGCCGAAGCGCCCAGCCGGATCGCCTGAAAAGCTTCCGTCGGCGTGAACACGCCGGGCATGGTCACCATGCCGTAGTGCATGGCGCGCGCCATCACTTCGGCATCGATGTTGGGGCTGACCAGCAGCCGCCCGCCGGCCTGGTGCAGGCCGTCGACGTCGGCCGCCGTCAGCACCGTGCCGGCACCGACCAGGGCGGTTTTCGGCAGCACTTGGACAATCCTGGCGATCGACGAGAATGGCTGGGGCGAGTTGAGCGGCACTTCGATCGCCTCGATGCCGGCATCGAACAGCGCCTGCCCCATGGCCATCGCCTCCGTGGGTTTCAGGCCGCGCAGGATGGCGACCAGCCCGCGCTTGAGTCTTGGAAAGGCTGCGGTCTCGGTCATGCCAAGGCTCCGGTTCTGGCGATCATGCCGTTTTCGCGCGCGGCTTCGATGAGGCCGGCGCGCACCGCTTCATCGGCGTCGACGGTGCGGACGGCAAGCCCCGCAAAGCCGAGTGCGGCCTGGTAGAGCACAGCGAGCGCGCCCGAGGCAATCAGCACGACGGGCGCAGCGCCGGCGCCATAGCGGCGCTTCGCCGAGGCGATCTCGCCGCCGATCAGAAGCCCGGACAGACAGGAAGCCGCATCTTCCGACTTCAGGTCCTGCAGGAGCCCGGCGGCGCGGATGGCAAACAGCTTCGAGGTGACGTCACCGCCCTCGCCGAGCGCGCGTTCGCACCACTGCCGGAAGAACGGATTGCCCGCAGCGACGGGAGCCGGATGCTCGCCCAGCGAATGTTTGAGGATGGAATGCGCTGAAAGCACCGAGAACAACTCGCCGGTCGGCCATGTGCCGAAGCCGGCAACCGCGCCGTCCTCGACCAGCACCCATTTCGAATGGGTGCCGGGCATGCAGGCGAGATGCCGCCCCTTTGCCGGCAAACCGGCGCCGGCAAGCTGTGTTTCCTCACCGCGCATGACATCGGGCGCATCGGCCAGGCGCTGGGCAAGGCCCGGCACGATGCGGATGTCGCGTTTGTGATCAGCCACGCGGGCGGCACCGCCGAGGATGGCGCCGATGGGCGCCGGCACGCTCACATAGGGCGCCTCGATCCAGCCCTGACGGGAGCCGGCCATGCCGCAGATGATGACGGGCAGTGTTTCCGGCGCGCCCAGGGCGGCCAGATGGCCTTCCAGAACGTTCGAAAAACCTTTTTCGCGCGCGGTGATCAGGCCGTCATCGCCGCGGCGCTCGGCAAGCACCTTGCCGCTGCCGTCGATCAGCCATGCGCGAAGCCGGGTCGTGCCCCAATCAAACGCGGCTACCGCCGGCATATCGCCGGCAAATTCCGGGCTCACAGAAAACCTCCGTCGACGATCAGCATCTGCGCGGTCAGCATGCGCGAGGCATCCGAGGCCAGGAACAGCACCGTGCCGACCATGTCGTCCGGGCGCATGACCTCCTTGATGCACTGCTTGGCGACATGGGCTGCAAGCGCCCCTTCGGTCACCCAGCGTTCCTGCTGCCGCTCGGTGATCACCCAGCCGGGCGCGACGGCGTTGACGCGGATACGGTCGGGCCCGAGCTTGCCGGCCAGCCCTTTGGTGAGGCCGAGGATGCCCGCCTTGGCGGCGGTGTAGGCCGGCATGTCGGGATGGTTGATGAGGTAGGATGTCGAGGTGAAGTTGATGATCGAGCCGCCGCCGGCCCGCTTCATGCCCGGCGCCACCGCCTGCGCGGTGAAGAAATGTGGTCTGAGGTTGATCGCCTGGTTGTTGTCCCAGAACTCCACCGTCACGTCCTCGACGGCGTGGCGCTCGTCCCAGGCGGCATTGTTGATCAGCACGGTGACATCGCCATGCGCCTGTGCCGCCTTGGCCGCCGAGGCGCGCAGCGCCTCGATGTCGCGCAGATCGGTCTTGAGATAGAGCGGCGGCCGGCCGAATTCCCTCTCGATGCGGTCGGCAAGCAGCGTGCTCGGACCCTCGGCGATGTCGATGAAGGCGACATTGGCGCCCTGGCGCACGAAACCCTCGGTCAGCGCCGCGCCGATCCCGGAACCGCCGCCGGTGATCAGCACCGAGGCGCCCTTGAGGTCGGCAAAATCCGCCGATGGCATCATCTTTCTTGTCTCCCAGCGCATGACCCCGAAAATCGGATCGATTTTCGGATAGGGATCATGCGCAAACATAAGTTGCAACAGCGTCCTTTGCGCGTCCCAAGGACGCACGGCGCTGTAGGCGTGAACGGCGCGCATCCTAGCCACGCAAGTCGCGCGGGCAAGGGCGAAACGTCGGATTTGCAGGCTCATGTCGGACAAAACGACAATGCGCCGCAGTGGAAGCGCGCCGCGACATCGGCGGAATGCTGATTACGTCGAAATCGCCGGTCAGATCGCCTTGGCGCGCAGGGCGCCGCGGAAGGAATCGCGGAGATAGCCGAGCGTGGCGTCGGCATCGACCGGCTTGCCAAAGAGATAGCCCTGCCCGCCGGCGCAACCGAACTGGACAAGGCGATCGGCCTGCGCTTCCTCTTCGATGCCTTCGGCGACCACATCCATGCCAAGCCCTTCGCACATGGCGAGAATGGCGCGGATGATGTGTTCGGACGGGCGGTCGTCGAGAATGGAGGAGACGAAGGCGCGGTCGATCTTGAGCTTGTCGAAATGGAATTCGCGCAGGCGGCCGAGCGAGGACTGGCCGGTGCCGAAATCGTCGAGCGAGACCCGGATGCCGACGCGACGCAGATCCTCGACGATCTGCGCGGCCGAGGCCGGGTCGTTCATCAGGCCGGTCTCGGTGATCTCGATCTCGAGGCGGCGCGGATCAAAGCCGGTGCGGTCGAGGATCGCCAATATGTGCAGGCCGGTGTTCTGGTCGACGAGCTGCGAGGGCGACAGGTTGAAGGACAGGAACAGGTCGCTCGGCCAGTTCCTGGCCGCCTCGGTCGCCTTGCGCAGCACGAGCTGCGACAGCGGGCCGATGATGCCGCGCTCTTCGGCGATGGGGATGAAGACGGTCGGCGGCACGGCGCCGAGGTCCCGATCGGTCCAGCGCGCCAGCGTCTCGAAGCCGATGGTGCGGCGCGTGGTGAGGTCGACGATCGGTTGGAAATGCGGCTCCACCTCGCCGGCCGAGACGGCGCGGCGCAGCGCCTGTTCGATGCGGGTGACGCGCTTGGCCGCCTCTTCCATCTCGCGGGTGTAGACGACGACCCGGCCACGGCCGGAGCGCTTGGCGTGGTAGAGAGCCGTTTCGGCCTTGTTGATGAGGATCTCGGTGGTCTCGTCGCCGGAATAGAACAGCGAGCAGCCGACCGAGGCCGACAGCCTGGCGGTGCGTTCGCCGACATCGTATGGCGCCGACAGGATCTCGATCAGCATGCGGGATTTTTCCGCCGCCGCTTCCTCGGAGAACACCAGCGGATAGAGGAAGGCGAATTCGTCGGCGCCGATGCGGCAGACCGTCGAATGGCCGTCCATCGAGGCGCGCAGCCGCATGGCGACCTGGATCAGGATGTCGTCGCCGGCCTTGTGGCCGAACAGATCGTTGATCGGCTTGAAGCCGTCGAGGTCGAGAATGCCGACGGTGAAAGGCGCGGGATCATCGGCGCGGTCGCTGATCAGGCGATCGACCTTGTCGAAGAAGCGGCGATGGTTGCCAAGCCCGGTCAACGGATCGGTGAAGGCCAGATCCGTGCTCTCCCTGTTTGCCTGACCGGTGCCAAACGGAGTTTGCATCGGTGTCCCTGTTTTTGACGTCGGAATTTATATCGGAGACTGGCAGCAAACCCTTTAGGAAACGTATCTCGAAAATCGATTTTTTTCGGCCGGGACACGGTCCGGAAAACGCAATCCGGTTTTCCCCGGCAATGTTGCCGCGGCAAAGAGCCGGACGCCCAGGGAAAGCCGGCTAAGCTGAGCGTCAAACCCTTGTTTTCGCGGTGATTTTCAGCCGCCAAGCGTGACGCGATAGAGCTCAAGCTGGGGCCCGCCTGTCTCCGCCACCGGCTCCAGCCAGTCCGGCACGTCGCCGCGCGCCAGCCTGGCCAGAAAGCCGTCCGGCGCCCTGCCGACGAGCAGGCGGGTTTCCGGGTTGCCACTGCAGAGCGCGACAAGCCCGACATGGTGGCTTTCGACCACCGACCTGGCATCGGCGTCCGATCCGAGGAAGGTATCGAGTGCAAGCAGGTTTCCCGCGACGTTGCGATGATACGGCCCGGCGAAAACGCGATGTCCGGAATAGGCCAGGATGGGCGATCCGAGATTGGAAATAGCGAGCACGGTGGTGTCCGGCAGCTGGCTGAGCGCCGCAAACGAGGTCTTGCCTTGGCAGTTCCCATTGACACTGGCGCCGTTGCCGGCCGCACTGGTTTCGAAGGCGCTTGACGCAGCCACGGCCGCGCACGCCCAGAGTGCATTGACCGAGACCAGCCAAGCCGCGGCCACCCTGAGCGCGGAGCCGCGCGACGGGCTGGCTCCGGCCCGCTGCCGCCATTTGGCGATCCAGGCGCAAAGCGGGATCACCGCCAGGGCAATGGAAAAGGTCGAGCCGCGCACTTGCCAGGCACTGACCAGGAACGCCACCACCAGCAGCGCGCCAACGAGGCTGTCCTGCCGCCGCGAGCCGCCACGGCCGAGGCCAAGCGCCATCAGCATGATCGCCACCAGTGGCGTGGCAAAACGCTCTACCACCGCGACCCGATTGTAGATGACAAGCTGGTACAGCGACTGCGCCTCTTCGATGTTATCGAGCCATAATTCCCTGAGGCGCGGATCGAGGTTCGCATAGGGAGCCGCCAGGCATTGCGGGAAAAGCGACACCACGACAGCGGCAAGCACCACGCCAAGCAGGCCGAGTGCCACGAGACGCCGGCCGAGCGTGGCTTTGGCCATATCGAGCGATGCCACGGCGGCGAGGCCGCATCCGGCGAGCGCGGCCACCACGAACTGCACTGTCGAAAAGGCATCGCATTGTGGCTGGCCCCACGCCGATGGGGCGATGGTGGTGACGAAGACCAGCCCTGAAACGCCGGCAAAGCCAAGGCCGAAATCCCTGGCGATCCGCCCCTCGCCGCCAGGGTCGGCGACAAACAGCAGGGCAATGCACGCGCCGATGGTGGCGACGTAGGGCGCCGTTTCCATGCCGACGGCCAGCATCAGCGCCGCGCACAGGCCCGCGAGCAGCGCGGCCCAGCGCTGCATGGGTGCGTCGAGCAGCAGGCTCAGGCAGGCCATGGTCAGCGTCAGCTGGACATTGTGATGATCGAGCGAGCCGGGCGAAAAGATGCCGATGAAGTGCAGCGCCGCGGCGCCGATGACGACGGCCGGCAGCACGGCGGCGGCACCGGCGAAACTGCGCGCCGCGCGGGCGGTAAAGAGCAAAGCGAGGTAGAAGAGCAGTGCCGGCCAGAGCACCTCGGCGATGGTCTCGGCCCTGGCCATGCTGCCGGTCAGCGGCGAGGCTGCGAGAACGATGGCGGCAAGCGGTGCGTCGACCAGCCGCGACCAGTGCATGACGAAGCCGCCTTCGAGACCCATCCGGTACTGATGCAGGTCGAACCAGCCCTGGCCGGCCAGCATGTCGCGAACCTCTACCAGGCGCAGCAGATTGTCATTGTCGCCGCCGGCGTCGGTCAAGTCACGGAATCCGCTGAGGGCGCTGACGGCAACCATCACCAGCGTGGCGACGAGCACGAGCGCGAGGTCGTTGCGCCGTGACGGAAGTGGCGTGGCCTCGGCGGAGACCATGGTATCGGCAGGAGTCAAGGGACGGCCTCTGGGCGCTCTTTTCGTGACGGAAGTTATCGCGAACTCACTGCGCAAATCTTAAACCAGCCTTGCGCTTCGTCGCATCGCGCCGGCGGGCCGCCGTCGAATGCCTTCACGCGGCTCTTTGATCGTCGCGAAAAACCCAGACCGATGAGAGCACATAGCTCGCGGCGCTTGCGGCGATCGTGATGATGGCTGACATGATCAGCGGCGAGGCGGAAAATATCGACACCGCGACATGGGCGGACAGGCCTGCAAACCCTGCGCAGACCAGCTGGGTGGCGAGATACCGTGGCAGCGCATGGGCGTGGTCGTGCCGTCCCTCGAACGTCCAGCCACGCTGTGCCGAATACGCCACGACAAAGGCCAGCATGTAGGCGATGACGCTTCCGACGAATGGCGGCATCCCGGCCGACACCAACGCCCATGACAGTACGAAGAGCAGCAGCGCCGCGCCAATGCCGACGATGACAAATCGGACAAGCCGTATGGCGGCGAATTTTCGTAGAAGCCGGCTCATTTTTCAGCAGTCGCGGCGGCTTCGCCTGATCCGCCGGGCTGGCCGGCTTTCAGCCGCTTGACCGGAATCTCCAGGACACCGAGCAGGAATGCCGAAAAGAAGGCCTGGAACGAAATGACGATCAGGCTCAGGCCCAGCACGACGATGCGCGGGATTTCGGAATCGTTCAGCGGGCCGAAGCCAAGATGCGCCCAGCGCAGCACCGCATAGCCGAAGAACAGGACACCGCCGGCAAAGCAGATGCCGGCATTGGCGGCAAGACGGTCGGTGCTGATGGTCCTTCTCAGCCAGTCGGACCCGCGGCTGCGCGGCAGGATGCCGGTGATCTCGGCATAGTATCGCGATATGGCGCCGAAGGTGATGAGCTGGATGCCGGTGATGATCATGAAGCAGGCGGCGACGAAGGTGTTGAGGTCGAGCGAAAGATTGTCGATCACCCGCAGCGGTCCAAACACCAGAAGGGCCGCGAACAGCGTGCCCAGGCCGCACAGCGCCGCGCCCGGGATGAAGAACATCCAGCGCGGATTGTAGACGAGCAGGAATTTGAGATGCCGCCAGCCGTCACGCCAGGTCCTGAGATGCGGCGGCCGGCTGCGGCCGTCGGGCTTGAGCGTGGTCGGCACTTCCTCGATGCGCAGCCCGGCAAGCGCGCTGCGCACCACCATTTCGCTGGCGAATTCCATGCCGGTCGTCTGCAGGTCGAGCTTGCGGATGCTCTCGGCGTTGAAGCCGCGCAGGCCGCAGTGGAAGTCCCCGGTCCTGATGCGGAAAAACAGGCGGCCGACGAAGCTCAGCACCGGATTGCCGAGATAACGATGCAGCGGCGGCATGGCGCCGGTTTCGATGCCGCCCTGGAAGCGATTGCCCATGACCAGGTCGGCGCCGTCGCGCAGGCGCGTCATGAAGGCATCCAGCGCGCCGAAATCGTAGCTGTCGTCGGCATCGCCCATGATGATGAAGCGTCCCCTGGCGGCGGCGATGCCGCCCAGAAGGGCCGCGCCATAGCCCTTCTGCGCCACCGGTACGACACGGGCGCCGCCCTGGGCCGCGATCTCCTGCGAGCCATCGGTGCTGCCATTGTCCGATATCAGCACCTCACCCAGGATGCCGGCCTTGTCGAGGAAGGCCCTGGCCTTGCCGACGCAAACGGCCAGCGTCTCGGCCTCGTTGAGGCACGGCATCAGGATGGTGAGTTCAAGCTGTTCGGTCGCGGCGGCGCGGATGGCGGTGAGCGCGTTCATGGTCGTTGTTCCATCGAGGACCCCCATCCGGCGCCTGCCGTTGGGGTATTCGAGGCTTATTCTTGTACGGCAAGGCTTAAGAAAACGATGACGCGGCCGCTCGCCTTGTCTTCAACCGGAAGGCGTCTCCAACCAGAAGGTGAGGCCGGGCGTGCGATTACCTGATGCCAATCTTCAAAATGTCGCGATTGGCAGACGGAATTGCCTTGCCATTTGCGGACCTTAAATCAGCTCTCATTGTTGTTGATTTTGGAAATTAGGGCACCTATCAAGATTAAGGCCCCGGATATAATTTCGACGAATCGTAACCAGTAAATAAATTTGTACTGCTCAATCGTTATGTATACAGAAATTCCTTTCACGTGATATGGTACTATTTTCCCCACCTCTGGATCAGGCATCCTGATAAAATATACATACTCGTTGTCAATGAGAGTGTTATAGAATATCGCCGCTGCAAATATGGCAGCCGCCGATGTAAATAGATACCTCATCAGCTGCTTAGGCATTTTGTTCCTTTAATAGGCCACACCAAGGTTGCTTGCACCAAGCGAAGCGCCGCCATCCCGTACCATAACAGGCTCTGGCCCGATTGGCAGATGGCTCCGTGACCCCTATATCGCTCTCGTCGACTGCGCTGGGGACCCGCCATGAAGCTGAAAATCGCCGTCCAGATGGACCATATCTCCACCGTGTCGATCGCCGGCGACACTTCGTTCGCGCTGTCGCTGGAAGCGCAGAGGCGCGGCCATCAATTGTTCCACTACACGCCCGACCGGCTGTCGCTGCGCGACGGCAAGGTGTTTGCGCGCATCGAGGAATTGCAGGTGCGCGACGAGAAGGGCAGCCATTACTCGCTGGGCGAGAAGGTGCGCACCGACCTGTCGGAGATGGACGTGGTCCTGCTTCGCCAGGATCCGCCCTTCGACATGAACTACATCACCACCACGCATATCCTCGAGCGCATCCACCCGAAGACGCTGGTGGTCAACGACCCGGCCTGGGTGCGCAACAGCCCGGAAAAGATCTTCGTCACCGAGTTTGCCGACCTGATGCCGGACACGCTGATCACCAAGGACAGCCAAGAAGTCGCCGCCTTCCGCAAGGAGTTCGGCGACATCATCGTCAAGCCGCTCTACGGCAATGGCGGCGCCGGCATCTTCCATCTGCACGAGGCCGACCGCAACCTCGCCTCGCTGCTCGAAATGTTCGGCCAGATGTTCCGCGAGCCCTACATCGTGCAGCGCTACCTGAAGGACGTGCGCAAGGGCGACAAGCGCATCATCCTGATCGACGGCGAGCCGGTCGGCGCCATCAACCGCGTTCCGGCCGAGCACGATTCCCGCTCCAACATGCATGTCGGCGGCCGCGCCGAAAAGACCGAACTGACCGAGCGCGAGCGCGAGATCTGCGCCCGCATCGGGCCGTCGCTCAGGGAACGCGGCTTCATCCTGGTCGGCATCGACGTCATCGGCGACTACATGACCGAGATCAACGTGACCTCGCCGACCGGCGTGCGCGAAGTGCAGCGCTTTGGCGGCGCCGACATCGCCAGCCTGTTCTGGGACGCGGTCGAGGGGAAGCGGCGCAAGTAGGCCGTTTTCGGTCGTATTAACCATGTTCCGCCTTTTCAACCGGGCTCAATCCGGCTGCAACCAGAGCGATTGCTTTGTTCTTGTAATGTTCTTGATTTGACCGGCAATCTGTGATTGTCTTCTGCCAGGGCCACGTTCCAGGCCTATCGCATGGGTTGCGGCCCATATCCGGGGTGGGAAAATGGTGGCGCGGGTTCGCACGGTCGCTTTCCAGGGCATCGAGGCCGTGCCGGTCGACGTGCAGGTGATGATCGCGCCCGGCAAGGTCGGCATGCAGATCGTCGGGCTGCCCGACAAGGCGGTGGCCGAAAGCCGCGAGCGGGTGCAGGCCGCGCTCCATGCGTCGGGCCTGTCGATGCCGTCGAAGAAGGTGACGGTCAATCTGGCGCCGGCCGACCTGCCCAAGGAAGGCAGCCACTACGATTTGCCGATCGCGCTTGGCCTGATGGCCGCGCTTGGCGCCATTCCGGGCGACATGCTGGCCGGTTATGTCGTGCTTGGCGAATTGTCGCTCGACGGCACCATTGCCGCCGTCGCCGGTGCCTTGCCGGCGGCGATCGGCGCCAATGCCGAGGGCAAGGGCCTGATCTGTCCGTTCGCCTGCGGGCCGGAAGCGGCGTGGGCCGGCAAGGATTTCGACATTCTGGCGCCGCGCAGCCTGATCGCCATCGCCAATCATTTCCGCGGCACGCAGGTGCTGTCGCGCCCTGAGGCCGGCATCCACGCCGCGGCGCGCGACCTGCCCGACCTCGCCGACATCAAGGGCCAGGAGACGGCCAAGCGGGCGCTGGAAGTGGCGGCGGCCGGCTGCCATAATCTTCTGATGGTCGGGCCGCCCGGATCGGGAAAGTCGATGCTGGCGCAGCGGCTGCCGTCGATCCTGCCGCCCCTGATGCCGAAGGAATTGCTCGAAGTCTCGATGATCGCCTCGGTGGCGGGCGAGCTCGGCGAAGGCAAGCTGACCGACCGGCGGCCGTTCCGCGCCCCGCACCATTCGGCCTCGATGGCGGCGATGGTCGGCGGCGGGTTGCGCGCCCGGCCTGGCGAAGTGTCGCTCGCCCATCACGGCGTGCTGTTCCTCGACGAGTTCCCCGAATTCGCGCCGCAGACGCTCGATGCGCTGCGCCAGCCGCTGGAGACCGGCGACTGCATGATCGCGCGCGCCAACCACCGCGTCACCTATCCGGCGCGCATCCAGCTGGTGGCGGCGATGAACCCGTGCCGCTGCGGCATGGCCGGCGAGCCGGGCTATCGCTGCCTGCGCGGCGAGCGCTGCCGCACCGATTATCAGGCACGCATTTCCGGTCCGCTGCTCGACCGCATCGACCTGCGGATCGAAGTGCCTGCGGTCTCGGCCAGCGACCTGATAAGGCCGGACCGGGCGGAGAAGAGTGCTGATGTGGCGTTGCGCGTGGCACGCGCCCGCACCCTCCAGCGCGAGCGTTTCGAACGGCTCGGCGTGGCCAGCGCCACCACCAACGCCCATTGCGCGCCCTCCGTCATCGAGGAGATCGCCATGCCCGACGCGTCAGGCCTGTCGCTGCTCAAGGACGCCAGCGAAAAGCTCGCCTTTTCGGCGCGGGCCTACCACCGCGTGCTGAAAGTGGCGCGCACGCTGGCCGATCTCGACGCCAGCGAAACCGTTGGCCGCATCCATCTGGCCGAGGCGATCTCCTATCGCATGAGTTCGGAGCGCGTGGCGCAGGCGGCGTAGGCGAAGGCATCTGCAGCTACGCCAGGTCCGTTTCTCCGGGCCGATCCATCTTTGCCCGGATCAGTCGGTCGCGGGGATCAACTTCTGAAGCGTCGGCGTCAGGATCATGCCGAAGGTCAAGACATCGCCATAGGCTCGCGCGGAAAGCATTGCGCCATGCACGGTCGCCATGAAGGCCTCGGCCTCAACGCGTGGCGAAGCGGAAATTGCCAGCGTGCCTTTGTCGGCACCGCGCTCGATGACGCCAGTCAGCCATCCCGAGAGAAACTGAAAATACGCCCGGACTTCAACGGCAAGCTCCGGTGGAAGGGCCGGCAGCTCGCTGGCAAGCAGTGCGCAGACGCAGAACGGCATGCTCGCATCCTCGATGCACCGGGCCCAGATGCCGGCATAGGTGCGAAGCAACTCCGGCGGCTCGGGGACATCGCGCTCGAGCCCTGCCATGCCCGTGACGGCATCCTCGAGGTAACGCTTGAGAAGGGTCTGCACGAGGTCGACCTTGCTGGGGAAATGGTGATGGATGCTGGCTTTGCGGATGCCAACCACCTCGGCGATATCGGCGTAGCTGAAGCCATTGTAGCCGCCGGCGACGATGAAGCTTCGCGCGGCGGCCAGGATCTCATCGGCGGTGTTCGAAGGCTTGCTCATGACTTGCTCCGGCGGAGGGCTCCTCTGCACTTAGAGCGGTTCGCCGTTTCATGGAAACCGGCGAACCGCTCTAACTCTTGTTTTGACGCAATTCCCAAGGGAAAGCGCTCACACTTTTCCTGGTATTATCCTAACCTGCGACCCGCGGTGACTTGCGAAGGATGTCGCCGACCGACAGCCATAGAGCGGACACGAGGAAGTAGAAGGCGCCGAACGCGGCATAGGGCGCGACATTGGCGATGCCAATGATCTCCGTGCCGCCGGCCATCTTGACGAAGAAGAGACCCGCCAGCGCCGATTGGGCGCCGCTCAGGATCATCGGCCATTGCGCACCGTTGGTTTTCCAGCGCCGCGCCGCGGTCAGGAGCTGAAACACGCCGGAGACAACGGCCCAGACGCCGTAGACCGAAAGCACCGCGTTCATGCTGTGACCGAGCGCGATGGCGACCGCAATCGTGGCGAGGATGCTGACGGCGAAGTTCAGCAACTGCGACTTGTTGCGGCCGAGCCCGCCGGTACGCTGGGCGTCGATGTAATTCGCGAGCGCGTCCCATGCAGGGTAGGCAACCAGCATGGCGGCGGCGAGCGGCGGGCTGCCTTTCGCGACGGTGAAAGCCACCGCAACCCAGGCCGCCGATACGGCAAACCGCAGATAATAATAGCTTTTGAGCCAGCCGTTCGATGTCGCGGCGCGGCTCTGATCATTCATTTGTCCAGACATGGTGGGGATCTCTCGTTTCACTTCCTACCAACTAGTAGGTAGCCCAGTGACCGTCAAGGCGCCTGGAAACGATTGCCGGTCACCTCGACATCGCATTTGTGTGATCGGCGCTCGATCTCGTGGCGCCAGTTCGCTGTCCAACCAATTGTAGCGCCGCCCCTCATCCGCCTGCCGGCACCTTCTCCCCGTATAGTGACGGGGAGAAGGGAGCTGCTGCGCCCTCGGCGCTCTTCTTGCGACATTGGTGATTGGCGAATCGGCGATAGAAGCGTCTTTCTCCCCGTCACTACGGTGTCACTACGGGGAGAAATGCCCGGCAGGGCAATTGAGGGGCAACGCGGACCGACGATACTTGGTCGACCCGTTGCGTCAGGCCGTTTCAACGCAAATCCGCTTGATCCTGCTTCGCCTTCAGCTCCAGCCGCCGCGCGTGCAGCACCGGCTCGGTATAGCCGTTGGGCTGGCTGGTGCCCTTGAACACCAGGTCGCAGGCGGCCTGGAAGGCGATGGACGTGTCGAAATCCGGCGCCATCGGCCGGTAGAGCGGATCGCCGACATTCTGGCGGTCGACGATGGCCGCCATGCGCTGCAGGGAATCGCGCACCTGGATCTCCGAGCACACTTTGTGGCGCAGCCAGTTGGCGATGTGCTGCGAGGAGATGCGCAGCGTGGCGCGGTCTTCCATCAGCCCGACATCGTTGATGTCGGGCACCTTCGAGCAGCCGACGCCCTGGTCGATCCAGCGCACGACATAGCCCAGAATACCTTGCGCATTGTTGTCGAGTTCGCGCTGGATTTCGTCCGGCGTCCAGTTCGGCCGCACGGCCACCGGCACGGACAAGATGTCGTCGAGCCTGGCCTTCGGCCGGTTCTTCAGCGCCGCCTGCACGGCGTGCACGTCGACCTTGTGATAGTGCGTGGCATGCAGCGTCGCGGCCGTCGGCGACGGCACCCAGGCGGTATTGGCGCCGGCCTTGGGATGCGCGATCTTCTGTTCCAGCATCGCCGCCATCAAATCCGGCATCGCCCACATGCCCTTGCCGATCTGGGCATGGCCGGCCAGCCCGCATTCGAGCCCGGTGTCGACATTCCACGCCTCGTAGGCGGAGATCCAGGCGGCCTGCTTCATGTCGCCCTTGCGGATCATCGGGCCGGCTTCCATCGAGGTGTGGATCTCGTCGCCGGTGCGGTCGAGGAAGCCGGTGTTGATGAACACCACGCGTTCCCGCGCGGCGCGGATCGCCTCCTTGAGGTTGACGGTGGTGCGCCGCTCCTCGTCCATGATACCCATCTTGATGGTGTTTTTCGCCATACCGAGCAGCGCCTCGACCCGGTCGAAGATCTCGACGGCGAAGGCGACTTCCTCCGGCCCGTGCATCTTGGGCTTCACGACATACATCGAGCCGGCGCGGGAATTGGCGCGGCGGCCTTTCGGCCCGACATCGTGCAGCGCGATCAGCGCCGTCAGCGCGGCGTCCATGATGCCTTCGGGCACTTCGTTGCCGTCGCGGTCCAGGATTGCCGGATTGGTCATCAGGTGGCCGACATTCCTGACCAGCATCAGCGAGCGGCCGGGCACGGTGAGCTGGCCCCCAGCCGGCGCGGTGTAGGCGCGGTCGGGGTTGAGCTTGCGGACAAACGTCTTGCCGCCCTTGCTGATCTCCTCGGCGAGGTCGCCTTTCATCAGGCCGAGCCAGTTGCGGTAGACGACGACCTTGTCCTGCGCATCCACCGCCGCGACCGAATCCTCGCAGTCCTGGATGGTGGTCAGCGCCGATTCCAGGATGACGTCGGCAATGCCCGCCGGATCGGTGCGGCCGATCTGGTTGGCGCGGTCGATGACGATCTCGACATGCAGCCCGTTCTTCACCAGCAACACGGCATCGGGGTTGGCGGCGTCGCCGCGATAGCCGGCGAATTGCTTGGGATTGGCGAGTGCCGTGACACCGGCACCCTCGCCCAGCCGCAGCATGCCGTTGACAAACGACAGCCCGTTGACGCCGGCCCATTTGCCCGAGGTGAGCGGCGCCGACTGGTCGAGAAAATCCTTGGCCCAGGCGATGACCTTGGCGCCGCGCGCCGGATTGAAGCCCTTGCCCTTTTCGGCGCCGCCGGTCTCGGGAATGGCATCGGTGCCATAGAGCGCATCGTAGAGCGAGCCCCAGCGCGCATTGGCGGCATTGAGCGCATAACGCGCATTCATCACCGGAACGACCAGCTGCGGACCGGCGACGACGGCGATTTCGGGATCGACATTCTCCGTCGAGACGCTGAAGGCCGGCCCCTCGGGAACGAGATAACCGATCTCTTTCAGGAAGCCCCTGTAAGCCTCCATGTCGACGGGCGCGCCATTGTCGCGATACCAGCCGTCGAGCTTTTCCTGCATGGCGTCGCGCTTTTTGAGCAGCGCCCGGTTCTTGGGCGCCAGGTCGTGGACGACGGCCGAAAAACCATTCCAGAACGCATCGGCGGCGATGCCGGTGCCGGGCAGGGCCTCGCCAGCCACAAAATCATGCAGCTCGCGGGCAATCCGCAATCCGGCGATCTCGATGCGATCGGTCATCAGTTTGTCTCCAGACGAAAGGCTCGGGCGCGCCTTTGGCATGTCAGGTCTACAGGGTCAATTCGGCTTAAGGTGAAGGGGACGTTTAGGCAAGGTTGGCGAAGCAGCCGATCTCCCTCCTTGTGGGGGAGATGCCCGGCAGGGCAGAGGGGGGCGTGAAGGATCGCAACCTTTACCCTGTGATCGATTTGAGACCGGGCCAAAAGGCTTGATTGAAAACCACTGATAGGTCGGCGGGACAGCGCCCCCCCTCTGGCCTGCCGGCCATCTCCCCCACAAAGGGGGAGATCGCTCTCATCCTCACACGGCGATCCTTGGCCTGCCCGAGGCCACCGCCACCACATGCGCTTCGATGAACATGCGCTGGGCTTCCACCGTGGAAACCTTGAATTCGGTCGCGACGTCGATCTCGGCATTGTCGGTGCCGGCGTCCCGGGCGCGCCCGGCGACGATGGCCCGCACATCGGCCTCGGCGGCCGCGATCGCCGCCGCCTCGTCGAGGAAATCACGCACCGTCTCACCCGAGGCAAGCCGGAACAGCCCTTCCCTTGGCTGGCTGACCCGCGCCTCGGCCGAGACCCTGACCTGGCCGACGACGGCGCCAAGCGCGTTGGCGACATCGGTGTCCTCGGGCACCACGCAGTCATTGCCGACCAGGGGCGCCAGGCCGGCATAGTGCAGCGGCGCCGAGGCGCCGAGGCCGATGACAGGGCGGTCGAGCGCGACGCTCAGCCGGGCGATGCCGGGATGGGCATCGACGGCACGCTGCACCAGCGCGTGTGCCACTGTCGCCGCGCCATCGAGCCCGTCCTCGGCGAAGGCGGTTTCGAGTATGTATTCGGCCGACCAGCGCGTCAGCGTCACCAGTACGCGCTCTGAGATCACCTCCGGCGACGCGGCAATGGGCTGGCCGCGGCCATCGCGCTTGCGGGCGAACAGCTCGGCGCCGAGGCGCGCGGTGGCGGCATCCCAATTGGCCTGTTTACCCATCACATGCGCCGCGTCCGAGGGGGTGAAGCCTGAGATATGCACCAAGCCGCGCGAGACCAGCCGGTTCAAGGTGGCGTTCTGGGCATTCGACGTCAGCAGCCTGTCGAGGGCCAGCGGGGTCGCGCCGATCGCCTCGTAAAGCCGCGCTTCCGGAGCGGTCAGCCCGGCGGCAAGCCTGTCCGGCACGCCGGTGCGCACCGCGAAGCGGCCGTCCATGCGGCCGGGATTGGGCGAACGCAGCTGGCGTTCGAGCTCCGGTTTGACGGCCTCGCCATGCGCCATGCCAGCCAGCGCCAGCGGCACCAGGCGGCGCGGCCCAAGCAGGATCTTTGGATTGAGCGCGCCGTCCTCCAGCGCCACTTCGGAATCGCCGCCAAGGCCGAACGTGCGCATGGCGACCGCGTCGACCATGGTGCGGAAGCCGCCGACGGTGGCGCCTTCGGGATCCAGGCGCGGCCGGCCCTTGTCGAGCACGGCGACATCGGTGGTGGTGCCGCCAATGTCGGAGACCACGGCGTTGTCGAGCCCGGTCATGTGGCGGGCGCCCACCAGACTGGCAGCCGGACCGGACAAAATGGTCTCGATCGGCCGCTGGCGGGCGAACGCCGCCGAGACCAGCGCGCCGTCGCCGCGCACCACCATCAGCGGGGCGGCGATGTCGCGGGCTTGCAAAAACCCTTCGGTCGCGGCCACCAGCCGGTCGATCATCGAAATCAGCCTGGCGTTGAGCAGCGTGGTCAGCGCCCGGCGCGGGCCGCCGAGCTTGGCCGACAGTTCATGGCTCGCGGTGACCGGCAGGCCGGTTCTGTCGCGGATCAGCTCGCGGGCGGCGATCTCGTGCGCCGGGTTGCGGGTGGCGAAATAGGCGCAGACGGCAAAGCCGGACACCGAGGCGCCGAGTTCCGGCAAGGCCTCTTCCAGTTCTGACAGATCAAGGTTGGCGGCATTGCCGTGGACATCGTGGCCGCCCGGGCAAAACACCACCGGATCGGTGCCGAGCGCCGTCTTCAGCCCGTCGCGGGCGAGGTCGGCTTCGGAAAAGCCGATCATGACGAGCGCGACGCGGCCACCCTGGCCCTCGACCAGCGCATTGGTGGCAAGCGTCGTCGACATCGAGACCAGTTTGATCGCGGCCGGATCGGTGCCGGCCTTTTCGAGCACCGCGTCGACCGCGCCGGAAATACCAACGGCGAGATCATGCCTGGTGGTCAGCGCCTTGGCCTTGGCCAGCACCTTGCCCTTGTTCGGCTCCTGCTGCGGGCCTTCGGTCTCGGACCACAGCACGGCATCGGTATAGGTGCCGCCGGTGTCGATGCCGAGGAACAGGGGTTTTGGCTTGGTCTTGGCGGTCATTGGCAGTCCGGGCGGTGGGGAATTTTGCTTCCCCGCCCTTAGCCTATCGCGGCCGGCCGATAAAGCCACGAGCGCTGGGCCAACACGCGATGACCGCAATAGGAGCCTCGATCTCCCCCTGGGAGGAGATCGGCGGCCTTGACCACAGCGCCAGGGACCCTCTGGCGAGGATGCCGCTATTTGGCCGTGACAATGCCCTTCATCGAGCTGTGGATCGCACAATGGAATGGATGTGCGCCGGCAGCCGATACCTTGACCTTGGCGCTCTTGCCGGTGGCGAGGTGGCCCGTGTCGAAGGAGCCGTCGAGCGCCGTGGCGGTGTGCGTCATCGGGTCGGCATTGGTGAAAGTGATGGTATCGCCAACGGCGGCCGAGATTTTCGCCGGGTTAAATTTCATGCCCTTGATCTGGACCGCATGATTGGCGGCATAGGCGGGCATGGCAAAGGCAAGCAGAGCAAGAACGAGCATGGTGCGCATGATGGATTTCCTCCTGAACGCGAACCCTCATCCTGCACTAACGCTGGCGAACGGCCTTTTATCCCACGAAGCCGATCTTCTTATGCGTATTGTCACAAAACGGCTTGTTGGCCGAATGGCCGCAGCGGCAGAGGAAGGTGCGTTGCGTGCGGTCGATCGTGTGGCCGGTGCCGGTGACGATCTCGACATTGCCTTCGAGCTTGAGCGGGCCGTTGGTGGTCGGCGTCACTTTCAGCGGGCCATTGCGCGCTTCTAGCGCCGGCGCGTCCTTCAGCGCCGGTTCGCCGGTGGCGGTGAAGCCGGCCTTGCTGTGGCTGCTGTCGCAGAACGGCTTGTTTTCCGACGCGCCGCAGCGGCACAGCGTGGCGCGATAGAAGGTTTCACCGTCGAGCACGATCTCGGCATGCACGGCGAGCGGGCCGTTTTCGCGCAGCCGCACGGTGTTGACCACCGGCGGCTGTTCCTGCGGCCCGCCATCCTTCCTGACATAGGTGATGGCGCCGGACGGACAGCTTTCGGCTATGGCGACGATCTTCTCGACACCGGCCGCGTCGGGATGAATCCATTGTCCCGGCGCGTTGGGCTCGAAGACATGCGGGTCGCCGAGCACGCAATTGCGCGAGTGGATGCAGCGCTTGCCGGAAAAGCCGACGTCGATCTTCCCGCCCTCGACCGTGCCTGCCATTGCCGTGCTCCTCTTGCCTGGGCCGCGTCGCGGCTGAACAGACGCGGCGCGCTTTGGGTATCGGCACAGGCTATGGCTCCCATGGGGAAAACCGTCAAGCTGGCAAACCGGTCAGGGGACGAGATTGATCTCCTCGGTCTCGCCGCCGCTGCAGGTGTAGCAGCAATCCTCGCATTTTTCCTTGTTGCCGGGGCCGACGCCCCAATAGGTGCCCTCATCGCCATCGACCCAGGCGCCGTAGCAGATCGATTCGCCCTCGTTGCAGGAGATCGGCAGCGACTTGGTCTCGCCGTCATCGAGATAGAAGTCCTTGCCGTTGCCCGGCCAGACATAGTCGCGGTCCTGGCTGTAGAGCTCGAGGCGCATGGCGTTGGGATGGCTGTTCTTGACGGCGAAGGTGACGTCGCCGGCATGGGCGGCTGGTGCAAACAGGATGGCGAGAGAAAACGCGGCGGCAAGCCGGCGCGCTGGTATGAAAGACATGGAAACCCCCGATGAAGAATCGGCCCCCACGGCCGATGGGGTCATCATGCCATGACGGGGGCCGGTGCTAAAGGGGGATGACGACAATCCCTGAAATAATCGCAGGAGTTAAACGACGAACCGGCGCCATTGCGCCCTTCGCCTATCGTTGCCAGAAAGGCAGCTTGGCGATCTCTTCATCGACCTGCCGTCTGGTCAGGCCGATATCGTCGATCAGATGCGGGTTGACTTCCGAGATCCGCTTGAGATCCCAGCGAAAGCGTGTCTGTTGACGCCAGGCCGCGATGGTGTTGCGCAGGGTGGCAAGGCTGTAGCGCCGGCGCGATGCCTGCCCCATTCCCCGCCGCACTGCCCGATGGGGAGCCGATGCAAGAATATTGGTCATGACAACCTCCATATGGTTTGGCGCCCACAGGCTTGAGAATGGGCGGCCTTCGATCTGAACGAGGCTGAATTCTGCAGGATATGAAGGGCGCCGTAATTAAGCCCTGCCAAATAGTTCTCAAAAGTTCCAAACATGCCCTAACGCGTTGTTTTGGCGTCATTCCCTGAGAAAGGGCGGTGCGCTTTTTCCCGGTGAAACCGCCTCACACTTTTCCCGGAATTGCTCTATAGATGCGCCCTATGCAGGGATCGCGCTTTGCCTTTGGTCCGTTCGTGCTTGATCCGGGGGCGGGAACGCTGCTTCGGAACGACGATCCCGTTGCCGTCGGCTATCGCGGACTGAAATTGCTTGCCGCGCTCGTCGGACGGCCTGGCGAAATCCTTGAGAAAGCCGAGCTGATGGACGCGGCGTGGCCGGGGACGGCGGTCGAGGAAGGCAACCTCACCGTCCAGATCGCGCAGTTGCGCAAGCTGCTTGGTTCGCCCGCCGATGGCGGCGAATGGATATCGACGGTTCCGCGCGTCGGCTACCGCTTCACGGGCGCCATCGAACAGCTTGATCGCGTGAAGCGAAAACCCTTGCCGCTGCCGGACAAACCATCGATAGCGGTGCTGCCTTTCGTCAATCTCAGCAACGACCCCGAGCAGGAGGCCTTCGCCGACGGGTTGACCGAAGATTTGATCACCGACCTGTCCAGGGCCCCGGGCCTGTTCGTCATCGCGCGCAACTCGACCTTTGCCTACAAGGGCAAGGCGATGGACGTGCGCGCGATCGCCGAGGAACTTGGCGTGCGCTACCTCCTGGAAGGCAGCGCCAGACGCGCCGCGGGGCGCGTGCGCATCAACGCCCAGCTGGTCGACGCGATAAGCGGCGAGCATCTGTGGGCCGAACGCTTCGATCGCGGCCTGGACGATATCTTTGCCGTTCAGGACGAGGCCACGGCCAAGATCGTGGAGGCGCTGCTCGGACGGCTGCGGGCGCCGCCGCCACGCAACCGGCCGACAAATCTCGAGGCCTACGATCTGTGCGTGCGGGCGCGCAAGCTGATCGACGAATCACCGCAGACGGCACGGGAAGCGCATCTGTTGCTGACGCGCGCGGTGTCCCTCGATCCGGACTACGCCGAGGCCCATCGCTGGCTTGCCATGAACCACTGGATGGGATGGGTGCATTGGGGCGAGCCGGTCGAACCCAACCGTCGCATCGCGCTGGACCTGGCGCGCAAGGCGGTGGCGATCGATCCCAACGATGCCGGCTGCCGTTGGGTGCTCGGCAATCTGCTCGCCTATGAACACAGTTTCGAAGAGTCGGATGCCGAATTCGCCAAAGCGTTCGAACTCGACCCGAACGAGGCCGACGCCTGGGCGACCTTGTCCGACATCGCGGTGCTGGCCGGAAAGGTCGAGGAAGGCCTCGAGCATATCCGCAAGGCGTTCCGGCTCAATCCCTATCCGGCAAGCTGGTACTATCTGACGCTCGGCGAGGCGCAATATGCGGCGCGCGACTACGAAGCCGCCGTCGAGACCTTGCGTCGGGAAGAGACCTACCGGACGAGCTCACGCCGCTTCCTGGCGGCGAGCCTGGCGCAACTCGGCCGGCTCGACGAGGCGCGCGCAGAAGTCGAATTATTCCTCATCGGCAACCCGCATTTCACGACCAGCTACTGGGTCTGGACGGAGCCATTCCGCGATACCGCGATGCGCGATCATTTCGTCGATGGTTTTCGCAAGGCCGGTCTTCCCTAAAGCGGTTCACCGTTTCATGGAAACGGCGAACCGCTCTACGCGCTCAGACTTTTCTTGGAATTGCTCCAGAGCGTTTCCGGACGGAGACCGTTTCACAATTTCCTGGAATTGCCCTGGTGATGCCCCGGCCAATCACGGCACCAGATCGATCGTCTCGGTCGTGTGTTCCACGCAGATGAAGCAGCAGTCGTCGCAAGGCTGGTCGTTGTCAGGCCCGACGCCGGCCGAGATCTTGTCATTGCCGTCGACCCAGGCGCCATAGCAGATGCGCTCACCCTGATTGCAGGACAGCGGCACCGATTTCTGGGAGGTCGGGTCGATCAGGAACACCTTGCCGTTGCCCGGCCAGACCGTCTCGCGGTCACGGCTGAACAGTTCGACCGCAACCGCTTCCTTGCGCAGGTTCTTGACGAAGAAGGCCATGTCGGCGGCCTCGGCCGAATTGGCGCAGACCAGCGCCGCGAGCACGGCCACACGAAACAGCGTCACGGTCGGACCTCCCGAATCACCGCCGCAGAATCGCATGGCCGCCCATGCCTGTCGCTGGCTTTTGGAACTATTTCACGGAAGGACCTTCCGCCGCGATCTGCCGCCCAGCCGCGCTGGCCGGCCGGCTCGACGAGGCGCGCGGCTTTGCCGCCGCGATCCGCAAAGACATTGCCGGACTACCGCGCCGACGATTTCATCGGCACGTTCCGCTTCGATCCGGACGCCGAGGCGCTGTTCCGGCAAGGCGCAAGGCGCATCGGGCTCAGCTGATTTCGCGCTTGCAGCCCCGTTAACGAAGTCGGAAGGAGTTGCTTAACAGTTCGCCTCTATGTGACCCCTCGGGGGGTCCATGGCAAAGTGAGTATGATGAGCGACAGCCCCGACAAGCGCAGCAACGAATGGCGCGCCATTCTTCATATACAGGCTCGTGTCGCCGTCCTGTTCGTTCCGGTGGTGGCCAGCCTGCTGCTCATAGCCGCGCTTGCCGGCAACGAACGCAGATCCGTTCCCGATGTAGACCGCACGGTCACCGGGTCGGTGCGATAGGCGGCACAACAGCCGGCCGCGAACCGGTGTTGGACGGCCGTGCATGTCGAGGGCCGCCAACCATCCTGCCAGGCGCTCAGCGTGCGCTCTTGGGTGCGTCATCCTTTGGCGCTAAGGTCATCCAATGGCAACATTGAGCGAATGGGCCCGGGCGATCAAGCGCGACGTGCATGCGCTCTACCTTGCCGCGCGCGATCCGCGAACGCCGTGGTATGCCAAGGCGCTTGCCGTGTGCGTCGCTGGCTACGCCTTGTCGCCAATCGACCTGATTCCCGATTTCATCCCTGTGGTTGGCTACCTCGACGATGCGATCCTGGTCCCCTTGGGCATCCTTGCCGTGGTCAAGATGATACCGCCCGAGGTCATGGCAGAACACAGGCAGGCCGCCGCCCTTGCCGTCGACAGGCCGGTGAGCCGCGGCGCGGCGCTGATCATCGCCTGTATCTGGGTTGCTTCGGTGGCGCTGGCGGGACGGCTGGGGTATCGGTACTTCGTAGGCTGATCCTGAAGCCGAGTCCCGTCGCCTGGAAACAGCCCGATCGCGTTCGCGAACGCGTCCTTGAGCAGCGCCCGGCCCGGCTGCGTGGCACGGCGCCTCAATAAAAGCGCGGGATCGGACCGTTCTGCGGCGTCGTGCGGTCGCCAAGGTCGAGAAAGACCTCGTCGACATAGCACCAGCCCCAGCCTTCCGGCGGATCGTAGCCCTCGATGACGGGATGGCTGGTGGCGTGAAAATGTTTGGTTGCGTGGCGGTTGGGCGAGTCGTCGCAGCAGCCGACATGGCCGCAGGTGCGGCAGAGCCGCAGATGCACCCACCACGAGCCGCTCTTCAGGCATTCTTCGCAGCCGAGCGCGCTCGGCGTCACATCCTTGATCCCGGCCGCATGCCTGCATTCGTCCGCCATCACTCTCTCCTGAACTATCTCTTCGTTGAAGCTTTTCCGAAAACCGACTTTTCGGGATCATGCTTTGAGGCGTGACGGCGGGCTGCCGTCCCGCGCGAGATAGGCATGCAAGGCGGCGACCACCTGGGCGCCCTCGC
This sequence comes from Mesorhizobium sp. WSM4312, assembly GCF_002294875.1. Classification (NCBI taxonomy): domain Bacteria; kingdom Pseudomonadati; phylum Pseudomonadota; class Alphaproteobacteria; order Hyphomicrobiales; family Phyllobacteriaceae; genus Mesorhizobium; species Mesorhizobium sp. WSM4312. The sequence continues at coordinate 224,699 of NZ_NSFU01000009.1, forward strand.
CGACGGCGGCCGCGACGCGCTTGACCGAGCCGCAACGCACATCGCCGATGGCAAATACGCCGCTGCGGCTGGTTTCCATCAGGCCATGTTGCGGTCCGAGTTCCGATCCGGTGCGGATGAAGCCCTTGGCATCCAGCGCCACATTGCATTGCGCCAGCCAGTCGGTGTTCGGGTCGGCGCCGATGAACAGGAAAAGGTGGCGGATCGGGCGTGTCGTCTCTTCGCCGCTGACGCGGTTGCGCCAGCGGACAGTGGCAAGATTTCCCTCCTCGCCCTCCAGCGCCTCGATTTCGGTCTCGGTCAGCACCTCGATGTTCGGCTGCGCCTTGATGCGCTCGACCAGGTAACGCGACATCGAGGCATCGAGGCTGCCGCCGCGCGCCAGCAGCGCCACCTTGCGCGCATGGCTGGCCAGATAGACCGCCGCCTGCCCGGCCGAATTGCCGGCGCCGACCAGCGCGACCTCCTGCCCGGCGCAAAGCCGGCCTTCGATCGGCGAGGCCCAATAGTGCACGGACGTGCCCTCGAACTGCGACAAATTGGCGACGTCGAGGCGGCGATAGCGCGCGCCGCTGGCGATCACCACGCTGCGCGTGCGCACCGTTTCGCCGTCGCCGACATCGAGCAGGTAGCCGGCGCCCGAATTGTCGGTCGCCGCGCTCAAAAGCTTCGCTTCGTCGGGAATCACCATTTCGACGCCGAATTTCTGCGCCTGGTTGTAGGCGCGCGCCATCAGCGCCATGCCGGTGATGCCGGTGGGGAAGCCGAGATAGTTCTCGATGCGCGAGGAGGCGCCAGCCTGCCCGCCGAAGGCCCGGCAATCGAGCACGATGGTCGACAGCCCTTCGGAGGCCGCATAGACCGCCGCCGCCAGCCCCGCCGGCCCGGCGCCGACAATGGCGACATCATACAGCGTATCGGCATCGATCGGCCGCAGCAGGCCGATGCAGCGGGCGAGGTCTTTCTCGCTCGGATTCATCAGCAGCCTGCCGTTCGGGCACAACACGACGGGCAAATGGTGCGGATCGACATCGAAACGCTCGACCAGGGTTTTGGCGCACGGATCGCTGCCGGAATCGAGCACGCGGTGCGGCTGGCCGCTGCGGGCCAGGAAGCCCTGCAGCCGCAGCACGTCGACGTTGCCGAGCGGTCCGATGATGATCGGCCCGCTGGTGGCGCTTTCCAGGAGCCCGACGCGGCGCAGGATCAGCGCCCGCATGATGCGCTCGCCGAGATTGGCCTCCTGCACCATCAGGTCGCGCACCCGCCGCGAGGGAATGACGAAGGCCTCGACCGGCTCGGCGGCCTCGGCATTGACCAATGAGGGACGGGCCGAAAGCTGCGCCAGCTCGCCGACGAAACTGCCCGGGCCATGGCTGACGATCGTCTCGCGCCGGCCAAGACCATCCTGGATGATATCAACCTTGCCCGACAGAACGACGATCAGGCCGGGCGCGACATCGCCAGCCTTGATGATGTGCTCGCCGGCCGCATAGGCGCTGGCCTCGCCGAAACGGCGCATGTGGTCGATGTCCGCCTCGCTCAGCGTGGGAAATGCCTGGTCGCGCCGGGCGCCGAAGATTGCAGTGCTGGATTGAGACATGCCGCAAGCGTAGCGAAGCCGCGACCCGGTTTGAAGTGGTTTGTTCGGCGCCTAGCCGCGAGGGCAGGTTTGGTTGACGGCCGTCGTCCCATTCGTGCGACTGGAGGTTCAAGGATCGGTGCTGTCGACGGTGTCCGCGCCTGACAGCCAATTGTCAGCTGGATCGTGAGACATTGTTTCCGAATTGCCGCGAAGTCGATTCGCCGGCACGGGATTGAAGGTGAAACGAGCCAATGAAACAGATTGCCCTGTCGCTTTTCGTGATCGCGTCTTCGGGCGCCTATGTCTGGGACCAGGCAGGCAAGGGTCCTGCCGGCGACATGATCGACACGGCGGGTTCCGCCAATGCCGCCGAGGACAGTGTGGCGCAGCCCCCTGCTCCGGCCAGCCCCGTTCAAACTGATCCCACTCCAGCGCCTCCACCGCCATCGCCCGGGATCCGCCAGCAGAGTGCGCGGCTCGATCCTCCCGCGACCACGCCGACATCGGTCGGCGGCGAAACCACCGCCGCGATCTCCGCGCCCGCGCCAAGGCAGCAGCAGGCGACCAAGCCGCCGCTCTCAGCCGGCCCTCCTCGGCTTTCTCAAGCGCCCGCAGCCCAGCCAGAACAGGCGTCAGCTCAAACTGTCGCCGATGCCGCGCCGCGGACGGCGTCCTTCACCATAACCCCGGCCGTCTATATCCCGATTCCCCAGCCGAGACCGGATTATCCGCAAGCACACGCCCGGGTCTTCAAGGCCGCCATGAAGCTGGCTGTAAGCCCGGGCACCAAGCCGGCGGGGCACGGCTTTGCCGACGGTACCTACACCGGTCCTGCCGCCGATGCCTATTACGGCCTCATCCAGATTCAGGCTTCGATCCAGGGCGGCCGCCTCACGGCGCTCAAGGTGCTGAAATACCCGAATGACCGCCGCACCTCGATCAGCATCAACAGGCAGGCGCTGCCGATGCTGCGTGACGAGGCGATCCGTGCGCAGAGCGCCGATGTCGACATCATTTCGGGCGCCACGCTGACCAGCAAGGCCTTCATCCAGTCGCTTGGCGGCGCCTTGAAGAAGGCATCGTCCTGATCCATGCGCGATACGAGGATCTTGATGGGCATGCCCATCACCGTCGACATCGCCGGTGTCTCGGGCTCCACACTTGTCGACACGGTCTTCGATTATTTCGAGCACATCGACCGCCGCTTCAGCACCTACCGGACCGACAGCGAGATTTCGACCATCAACCGGGGTGATCTTCCGATCCGCGACTGGAGCGCCGAAATGACGGAAGTGATGGCGCTTGCCGCACAGACGAAAAACCAGACGGACGGGTATTTCGACATCCGCAAGCCAGACGGATCGCTGGACCCGTCCGGCATCGTCAAGGGCTGGGCCATCCGCAATGCCGCCGGGATCGTTCGCCGGGCCGGCGTCGGCGATTTCTTCATCGAGGCGGGCGGCGACATCCAGTCCTGCGGCCGAAATGCTTCGGGTCTCGACTGGAGCGTCGGCATCCGCAATCCCTTCAATGCCGAAGAGGTCATCAAGATCGTCTATCCGCGAGGACACGGCGTCGCCACCTCCGGCACCTATGTGCGCGGGCAGCACATCTACAATCCGCTCGGGGCCGGCGATCCCATCACCGAAATCGTCAGCCTGACCGTCATCGGCTCGGATGTGTTCGAGGCCGACCGTTTCGCCACCGCCGCCTTCGCCATGGGCCGGCGGGGCATTCTCTTCCTCGAACAGGCGCCTGGCCTCGAAGGCTACGTCGTCGACAGCAACCGTCGGGCCACGCCGACGAGCGGCTTCGGAGCTTTTTGCCTGCCATGATCAAGACCATCGACCGGCTTCTCGACCATCAGACCATGTACCGGCTGGTCCTCTATTACCTGATCGCCCTGCTGGGCACGGCCGTCGTGCTCGGCTTCCTCAAGCTGGTGCCGCATGATCCGGTCATGCTCTCCTTCACGACGGGGCTGATGCTGGCCGCCTGCTGGGTCACCAACAGGGTTTTTGCGGCCGTCTTCAAGGTTCCGGCCAACACCGAGTCCGTCTACATCACCGCCCTCATCCTGGCGCTCATCCTCGATCCGGTGGCCGCCACGGACCTCAAGGGGATATGCGCGGTGGTGTTCGCCTGCGTCTGGGCGATTTCATCCAAGTTCATCCTCGCCATCGGCGGGAAACACCTGTTCAATCCCGCAGCGCTGGGCGTGGCGCTGACCGCGCTGCTGCTCGACCAGCCGGCCAGCTGGTGGGTCGGCGGCAATCTGCCATTGCTTCCCGTCGTGCTTGTCGGCGGCCTCCTCATGGTGCGCAAGCTGCGCCGGCTCGATCTGGTCGCCACCTTCGGTGTCGTCGCGCTGACGACAATCCTGGCAACCACCGAGCCGTCGCAGTACGCCGCCGCGCTGACGGAGACGCTGGGCTCGTCGCCGCTGCTGTTCTTCGCCTTCGTGATGCTGACCGAGCCGCTGACCGCGCCGACCACACGGTGGCCGCGCATCGCCTTCGCCGCCATCGTCGGCTTCCTGTTCGCGCCAAACATCCATGTCGGCTCGTTCTATTTCACGCCGGAACTGGCGCTTCTGACCGGCAATCTGTTTGCCTACGCGGTGAGCCCAAGGGGACGCTTCGTGTTGACGCTCGAGCGCATCGAGCAATCGGCGGTCGACAGCTATGATTTCATCTTCAGGTCACCGCGAAAGCTTGCCTTCCAGGCTGGACAGTATCTGGAATGGACACTTGGGCTCGACCGATCGGACAGTCGCGGCAACCGCCGCTATTTCACGGTGGCGTCGGCGCCCACGGAGCAATCCATACGGCTCGGGGTCAAGTTCTACCCGCAATCGAGCGCCTTCAAGCAAATGCTGGGCACAATGAAGCCGGGGAGCACGATCCACGCCTCCCAACTGGCCGGCGACTTCACATTGCCGGCCAATCGCCAAACCAAGGTTGCCTTCCTGGCCGGCGGCATCGGCATCACGCCATTCCGCTCGATGCTGCAATATCTCATCGACAGCCGTGAAAGGCGGCCGATCGTCGTCCTCTACGGGGCCGAGACCCAGCAGGACATCGCCTATCGCGATGTGCTCGGCGCGGCGAGACGGGAACTGGGCATAAGGACGGTGCTTGCCGTGGCCCGGGGGGCCGAGCGGGGCCAGTATCCAGGCTATATCGACGCGCGCCTGGTGCGCCTGGCCATCCCCGACTATCTGGAGCGGACCTTCTACATTTCCGGCCCCCAGGCCATGGTCAAAGCGCTGCGCGACACGCTGCTGGGCATGGGTGTTCGCCGCTCGAAGATAAAGGTCGACTATTTCCCCGGCTTTGCCTGAGCGTCGATCAACCTTGCCGGGGCAGGGTGATGGTCACGACCAGGCCGGGGTCGGCGTTGCTCATCGTCAGCCGTCCGCCATAGGCTTCGACAATGTCCGCGACGATGGCCAGGCCCAGCCCGCTGCTGCCGCCCTTGCTGTCCAACTGCACCCCGCGTGACAGGGCGGATTCCCGGTCCGCGTCGGGGATGCCCGGGCCGTCGTCGGCGACGGCGATGGACACCTCGCTGCCGGCTGCCCACGCCTTGACCCGGACCGAGGATCTTGCGAAGCGCGCCGCGTTCTCCACCAGATTGCCGAGGATTTCCGAAAGGTCGCCCTCGTCTACCGGCGCGGTGAAATCCTCCGCGACGTCGATCCGGAACGAGAGCTGCTTGCCGCCCGGCGTGCGCTTGATGACGGCGATGACGCCGGCCGCGGCTTCCCTGACGCGGCACGATGCCTTGCCGGAAACGCCGGGCGCCAGACGGGCGCGCGCGAGTTCGCGCTCGACATGACGTCGGATCGCTCCAGCGCTCTTCTCGATCTCGTCGGCCAGCTCGGTCTCGCCCTTGCCGCGCAGGGCCCGGATGTCGGCCGACAGCACCTGCAGTGGCGTCTTGAGGCCATGCGCCAGGTCGGTGGCGCGCGACCGGGCGCGTGCAAGGGCCTTCTCCTGCGCATCGAGGAGGCGGTTGATTTCGTCGGCGAGCGGCTGCACCTCGCTCGGCGCCGCCACGTCCAGTCGTGCCGTCCGCTGCGCGATCACGTTCCGGACGGCGTCCCGCAGGCTTTCCAGTGGCGCGAGGCCAACGGTGATCTGGACGAAAAAGGCCACCATGAGGGCGGCGGCGAGCAGGAGGAGCGCCGGGACGAGATCGCGTACATATTCGCGCACCGACACTGTGACGCTGCCATGATCTTCCGCCACGATGGCGCGAAACGACCGGCCGTCGGCATCGGTTATGGTGCGCACGACGGCCACGGTGAGTTCGCCGCCAGGTCCCTTGAGTTCCTCGATCGTTCTCAGTTCGCCGCTCGCGCCCTGGTCGGGCAACGCAAGCGTTGCGTCCCACAACGAACGCGAGCGAACCAGACCATGGCTGGCCAGGTCTTCCACCTGCCAGTAATGACCCGACAATGGATTGGTGAAGCGAGGGTCCGTCAGGTCCGGCGCGACCGAAAGCTGGCCGTTGGCCGCGAAGCTGGTCGCGCCGATCAGTTCATTGAGATCGGCGGTCAGTTCGCCGACGATACGCCTCTCGACATTCAGCTCGAACAGATAGCGCAGCCCGACCCCGGCAATGGCCAGGGCGACGAGAATCGAAATGGTGGCCGCCGACCAGAGCCTGAAGCGGATCGAATTGCCCATCAGGACGGCTCGTCGGGGACGAAATATCCGAACCCGCGCCGAGTCTCGATGACGTCGTTGCCGAGCTTGCGGCGCAGGCGCGCGACAATGACCTCGATTGTGTTCGGATCGCGATCATTGCCGGAATCGTAGAGATGCTCGGCGAGTTCGGTCGGCGCCACCACGCGCCCGGCATGATGCATCAGGAACGCCATCAGCCGGTATTCCAGCGGCGACAATGCGACGGCAACGCCGCGCAGCGAAATGCGCATCTGGCGCGTGTCGAGAAGCAGCGGTCCGGATTTCAGCACCGGCGCCGCCTGGCCTGTCGAACGGCGAAGGATCGCGCGCAGCCGCGCCAGCAGCTCGTCCATTTCGAACGGCTTGGGCAGATAGTCGTCGGCGCCCGCATTGATGCCTTCGACGCGCTCGGTCCAGAGGCCCCGTGCCGTCAGGATCAGGACGGGAAAGCGGCGCATGTTGGCCCGCCAGCGCTTCAGCACGGTCAGGCCATCGAGTTTCGGCAATCCGAGATCGAGGATCGCCGCGTCGTAATTCTCGACGTCGCCCGCGAACCAGGCGGCCTCTCCGTCGCGCACGGTATCGACGGCCATCCCCGCGGCCTTGAGCACCGCCGCGATGTCGCTGGCGATGCGCGGCTCGTCTTCGGCAAGCAGTATCTTCATCAGTCACCGCCCCTGCCGCGCATCAGCACGCCGGCGCCGGCATCGACATCAACGATCCTGCGGCGTCCGTCAGGGGCGACGACCTGGAAGCGATAGACCCAGCGGTCGCCGATCCGGATGAAATCGACGGCCACGATGTCGCCGGGTGCATCGGCGTGAACCACGCCAAGGATATTGGCCAGGCCCTTTATTTCGCCACGCTCGTAAAGGTCCCGCGCCCGGTCGTGATCGCCATCGTCATCCTCGTCCGCGCGGGCGTGGACCGGTCGAAGCAGGACAAGCCCGACCAGGCTCGCCGTCGCCAGATGTTTCAGCATCGGTTTCATCCGAGGGCCATGCAGCAGACCTTGTGTTTCAATCCGGCTCGTCACCTGGCCTTGTCTCCTGGTCCGCAAACACGGCAAAGGGCATCGCCCGCCGACGTTGCCTTGCAATCAGGGGCCAGTTGTCCCCGGCAGCATACGCTTGAGCACGTCGTCCCCGCGGATATAGTGATGCCAGAGCGCAGCCGCCGCGTGCAGACCGGCAACGATCAGGATCAGATTGGCGCAGAGGCTGTGCAATTCCCTTATGGTTCGGGCCGTGGCGCTGTCCGCGGAGACCGGAGCCGGGATGGTGAAGAGGCCGAAGAAACTCAAGGCGTCGCCCCTGTACCAGGTCACCAGGATGCCAAGAACCGGAATGGCGACAAGCAGCCCGTAAAGCACGAGATGCGCGACCTTGGCCACCCATCGTTCCAGCTCCGACATGTCCCGCGGCAGCCCCGGGGTTCCCAAGATCAGGCGCAGGCCAATGCGGATGACGACCAGCGCCAACAGCAGCATCCCGAACGAGATGTGGAACCACCAGACGAGTGCCCGGCCGGGGTCGTTGCGTGGAAAGATATCCGCGACATAAGTCAGGCCGTAAAGGCCGATAACCAGCAGAAACACGGCCCAATGAATGGCCTTCTGTGCGCTTGTGTAGGTAGGGTTCATGCAAGGCTGTCCAATTTTGAATGTTTCTAAACTAGCCGCGATCATGTCAAAGCTTTGTCGGGTCGGTCCCTTCGACGGCAATCGAGGGGGCCGTGACGGTTGGCCCGACGAGAGCGGTTGTGGAACCGGGCTTGGCGATCGCGACCTGGCGGGACATTGGCTGGAGGAACCTGTCAGTTCGCTGACAGTCGGGCACCGGACAACGCCGATATGCCGGACAAAGAAAAAGCCCGGACGAACCGGGCTTTTTCTTTGGGTCTCTGAACCATCGAATAGTTCGAAACGGGAATTTGGTGCCCAGAAGAGGACTCGAACCTCCACTCCTTGCGGAACACGGACCTGAACCGTGCGCGTCTACCAATTCCGCCATCTGGGCTGGTGCGGGCTCATGTAAGCGGGCAAGCGATTGCTGTCAACGCGCTTTTTGGACCATGCCGCCGAAAGCTGGAAACACAGCTTTGGCAAAGCGCCATGTTCCAGCCGAGGCTGGACTTCCGCTTGCCGGCTCAGCAAGCCTCAGCCCTCCAGCACTTCCTTCGACGCCACGGTCGAATCGGCGTTCAGCTGGTAGATGACCGGCACGCCGGTGCCGAGTTCCAGCTTGACGATCTCCTCGCCAGACTTGCCGTCCAGCGCCATGATCAGCGCGCGCAGCGAGTTGCCGTGCGCGGCGACCAGCACCGTGCCGCCGCGCAGCACGTGCGGCTGCAGGTCGTGCAAATAGTAAGGCCAGACTCGGGCGCCGGTGTCCTTCAGGCTTTCGCCGCCTGGCGGCGGCACGTCGTAGGAGCGGCGCCAGACATGCACCTGCTCCTCGCCCCATTTCTTGCGGGCATCGTCCTTGTTGAGGCCGGAAAGGTCGCCATAGTCGCGCTCGTTGAGCGCCTGGTCGCGGATGGTCTTGAGATCGCTCTGGCCAACGGCGTCGAGAATATGCTGGCAGGTCTTTTGCGCCCGGCTCAGCGCCGAGGTGAAAGCGATGTCGAACTTCATGCCGCGCGCCTTGAGTTTTTGCCCGGCGGCCTTGGCCTCGGCGTGACCCTGCTCGGTCAGGTCGACGTCACGCCAGCCGGTGAACAGGTTTTTCAAATTCCATTCGCTCTGGCCATGGCGCACGAGCACGAGGGTTCTCGACATGTTTGCTCCTTCAGATTGGCAAAATTGGCAGATTGGCCGCTTCAGCTCAGGCCGAGCACGTCCCGCATCGAATAGAGTCCTGGCTTCTTGCCACGGGCCCACAGCGCCGCCTTGACGGCGCCGCGCGCGAAGATGGCGCGGTCCTCGGCATGGTGGGACAGCGTGATGCGCTCGCCGGTGCCGGCGAGGATGACGCTGTGGTCGCCGACCACCGAGCCGCCGCGCAGCGTGGCGAAGCCGATGGACCCGCTCTTTCGCACGCCCGTATGGCCGTCGCGTGAACGCACGTCATTGCCGGCGAGCGCAATGCCGCGCCCGGCGGCGGCGGCCTCGCCGAGCAGCAATGCCGTGCCCGAAGGCGCGTCGACCTTGTGCTTGTGGTGCATTTCCAAAATCTCGATGTCGAAATCGTCGGCGTCGAGCGCGCGTGCCGCCTGTTCGACCAGCACCGCCAGGAGATTGACGCCGAGGCTCATATTGCCCGACTTGACGATCGTCGCGTGGCGCGCCGCGGCCGCGATCCTCGCATTGTCGTCGGCCGAACAGCCGGTGGTGCCGATGACGTGGACGATGCGCGCCTGCGCCGCGTAGCCGGCGAATTCGACGGATGAGCCCGGCGTGGTGAAGTCGAGCACGCCGTCGGCCTTGGCGAAAACCGGCAGCGGATCATCGCCGATCGGCACGTTGATGATGCCTATGCCTGCGAGCTCGCCGGCATCCTTGCCGAGATGGGGCGAATCCGCGCGCTCGACCGCGCCGATGACGCGGGCGCCCGGAATGGTGTGGATGGCGCGGATCAGCGTCTGGCCCATGCGGCCGGCTGCCCCCACCACCACAAGGCCCATATCGCCTTGATCGTTCATGTGCTCCTCACCGCCGTCTTTTTCGCACGCGTGGCCCGGACCGGAGTTTGGATCGGCTTGCTGTCATCGACAAGCCCCAGACCCTTCTTGCCCTGCACCCTGTGGAACCGTGCATAGACACTGTGCGGATCTGCCATCAGCGCGGCATGCGTGCCTTCCTCGACCACCCGGCCCTGTTCCATGACGACGATGTGGTCGGCATTGACCACCGTCGACAGGCGGTGGGCGATGACGATGGTGGTGCGTCCTTCCATGACATGGGTCAGCGCTTCCTGGACGCGGGCCTCCGCCTCGTTGTCGAGCGCCGAGGTCGCCTCGTCGAGCAGCAGGATCGGCGCCTGGCGCACGATGGCGCGGGCGATCGAGACGCGCTGGCGCTGGCCGCCGGACAGCGTCGCCCCGTTCTCGCCGACCGGCGTGTCGTAGCCTTGCGGCTGCTGGCGGATGAACTCGTCGGCCGCTGCCTGGCTTGCCGCGCGCTCGATCTCGGCGTCGGTGGCCGAGATGCGGCCATAGCGGATGTTGTCGCGGATCGTGCCTTCGAACAGATAGGGCGACTGCGAGACATAGGCGATCGAGCCGCGCAGCGACTGTTTGGTCACCTTGGAAATGTCCTGGCCATCGACCTCGATAGTGCCGGACTCGACGTCGTAGAAACGCTGCAGTAGCGCCACCAGCGTCGTCTTGCCAGCGCCCGAGGCGCCGACAATGGCGGTCATCTTGCCGGCGGCGGCGACGAAGCTCAGCTCCTGCAGCACCGGCGTCTCCTCGACATAGCGGAAGGACACGTTGTTGAAGCGCACTTCACCCGACGTGAAGTGTGCCTCGACGGCATCCGGCGCGTCGCCCTGTTGCGGCTCGAGGTCGAGCAGTTCGTAGATCATGCGGGCATTGACCAGCGCGCGCTCCATGCCGACCTGCATGCGCGCCAGGCGCCGTGCCGGATCGTAGGCCAGGATCAGCGCGGTGATGAAGGAAAACACCGCGCCCGGCGGCTGGCCGAGAACGAGTGCCCGGTAGCCGGAATAGGCGATGACGGAGGTGACGGCGAGGCCGGCCAGCATGTCGGAAATCGGCGCCAGCCGCTCCGAGACGCGGGCGATCTTGTTCGACCGCTGTTCGGCCGTGTCGGCCAAGGCGCCGATGCGGGCCGCCAGCTGTTCCTCCATGGTGAAGGCCTTGACGATGGCGATGCCTTGCGTGGCTTCCTGGACAGCGCCGATCAGCCGGGAATTGATCAGCACGGATTCCCGCGTGATACGCCGCACCCGACGCGTCAGGTGGACGACCGCCCAGATCAGCGGCGGTCCGATCAGCAGCGAACTCAGCGATAGAACCGGATCCTGGTAGATCATGATGCCGACAAGGCCGACCAGGGTCACCGCGTCGCGGGTGATGGATGTCAGCGTGATCGACAAGAGGTCACGGATGCCGCCGACATTCTCGTTGACCTGCGCCGCCAGCCGGCCGGAGCGCGTATCGTTGAAGAAGCCGACGCCGAGCTTCATCAGATGGTCGAAGATGCGTTTCTGGTAGCGCGCCACCAGATTGTTGCCGATCGTGGCCAGCGCCACCGCCTGGCCGTAGCCGGCGAAGCCGCGCACCAGGAAGGCCCCCATGATCCCGGCGCAAATCCACACGACCAGGTCGCCGCGCCGTTCGTAGAAGATCTGGTTGACGATCGGGCTCATGATCCAGGCCGTGAAGGCGGTCGTGCCCGACACCAGCAGCATGCAGGAGACGGCGACGACATAGGACCAGCGATGATCGCGGCCGTTTTCGGAGAGGATGCGGCGCAGCACGGCGTTGACTTCGCCAACGCTGGCTTTCTGCTTGTTTGGAGCTTGAAGTGTCAAATCGGGAGCTTCGTGGGTTTTTCGCCTGGGACCGGGCTGCAATTCGGCACTCCTCTTAGCGCCATGCGGCCGGCTTGCCTATGCCCGCGGCTGATTAACTTCGTCGCGGGCGCCCCGACGATTCGCGCTGGGGTTCAGGCCTGCCAGCGCCGGCCGGCCGTCTGGACGCCGAACAGCGACGGGTTCCTGGCATAGGCGGCAAGGCCGAGAAGGGCGGCCAGCGGATGGGTGATGACATAGACGGGCATGGTGCGCATCAGCGCGCTGTGCGGCGCCTTGTCCTCGAAGGCGGCACGGAAATTGCCCTCCTTCAGCGCCGGCACGATCTTCTGCGCGATGCCGCCGGTCAAAAACACGCCGCCACGGCTCATGAACACCAGGGCAAGATCGCCGGCGGTGCGCCCAAGGCAGGTGACGAAGGTCTCCAGCGCTTCCTGCGCCACCGGATCGGTCTTGGCCAGCGCCGCGCCGGTGATCTCGGCCGGCGTGGTGAAAGGCGCCGGCTTGCCGTCCGCCTTGGCGACAGCCCGGTAGACGTTGACGAGGCCGCGCCCGCACAAGATCTGTTCGCCGGAAATGCGGCCCTCGAGCTTCTCTATATGCGGAAACACCTCGAAATCGCGCGGCGTGCGCGGGCCGATGTCCATATGGCCGCCCTCGCCGGGCACCGGGATCCAGTGGTGTAGCGCATAGACCAGCCCGGCGACGCCGAGACCGGTTCCAGGCCCGAGCACGACGCGGCCGGCATTGGGCTCAGGCGTGCCGCCGCCGATCTTTTCCATATGCTCTTCGCCGAGCGCCACGACGGCCAGCGCCTGCGCCTCGAAATCGTTGAGCACGACGATGTCGCTCAAGCCGACATTGGCGAACATCTGCCTCGGCTTGACGACCCACGGGCAATTGGTGAGCTCGATCTCGTCGCCGTCGACCGGGCCGGCCACCGCCAGCACCGCCGAATTGGGGCGGACCGACGAGCGGTCGAGCACCGCCGCCTGGATTGCCTCGTCGATCGTGTTGAAATTGGCGGTCTGGACGATCTGCGGCTCGGTCGGCTCGGAATTGGCGTCAAGCACGATCGAAAAGCGCGCATTGGTGCCGCCAATGTCGCCGATCAGGATCGGAAACCGCAACGACGTGTCGGTATCGCTCACGCTTGGCATGCTCTCGTCCGTCTCCGGCGCCCCTGACGGCGTCTCGCCGTTCCTCCGTTGACTAGCGCATGAGTTTGAAAAGGGAAACGGTTTTCGAACCCGTCCGCGCACGGAGAGGGGTTCTGCGGCCAAACGGCCACTATTTCCCGAAAACGGCTGGCTAAACCGATTGAGCCGGCCGGTGGCGTGGAGGCAATCAGTTCGCGGGCGGCCGTGGCCGTGGCACCGGCGCGCCCATCCTGGGCGTCGCGGCGAAAGCATTTGCCGCGCCTGGCAAATCGCCGCTGCCACCGGCCGCGACGGCAGGCTGCGATGGCACCTCCGGTTCGGGTGCGGCGACCGCGACCGGCACGGCGCCGCCATGATAGGTCGCCGCCTCGGCCGACACCGGGCTCGGCGCGTCGAGCACGGCGCGGCATTCCTTGGGGAGGTTGGCCATCGTCATCACGTCGCGGGCCTTCGGCGCATCCGGGTTCTTGTTCGGCCGCCAGGGTTCTTCGGTGAACCACCAGGCCAGCGGCTTGCCGCAGCCGTCATCATCCGGCGTCGCCTCCTGCGCCTTGCAGTCGGGCGAGCCCGGCTGGCAGCCGATGCGCATATGGAAATGATAGTCGTGGCCCCAGAACGGCCGGATCTTGCGCAGCCAGCCGCGGTCGCCCTTGACGGTGTCGCAGAGCTTTTTCTTGATCCCCGGATTGACCAGGATGCGTTCCACCTCGGGGTAGCTCGCCGCCCGCTTCAGAAGCGCGGTGTGCTGCGGCGTCCACAGCGCGTCCTTCACCAGATGTGTCTTCTCGTCGACCATCAAGGTGGCGCTCATCGATTCGCGCTGCGCCCTGGTCATGGCGCGGTCAGGCATTGGTGTCAGCCAGATGTCGGCATCGAGCCCGATCTGGTGCGAGGCATGGCCTGTCATCATGGGGCCGCCGCGCGGCTGCGAAATGTCTCCGATCAGAAGGCCCGGCCAGCCGTCGGCGGCGGCGTCGCGCGACAGTTTCTCGATCAGCGCGATCATTGCCGGGTGGCCCCAGCGGCGGTTGCGCGAGGGCCGCATGACCTGCCAGGTCGGGCCGTCCATGGGGATGGCGACACCACCGGCGAAGCAGCCCTTGGAGTAGAAGCCGAAGGATTGCGGGGTGGTCGCGGTCGGCAATTTTTCGGCGCCGAACAGGTCTTTTGCCCGTTCCTCGGCCGCCGCGGGCTGCGCGGCCAGAACGAACAGGCCAAGTGCTGCCGCCAGCAGTGATTTCTTGGCCACAACCGGCCGTGACGCTGTCTTCATGAAACCGGATCCCACCGCATCCCAAGGCCGAATCATAGCACGCAACGCAGCCTGCTTCGATCGCCCTAACCCTTGGCGCAATTCCTGAGGAAAAACCGTTTCACGCCTTTCCTGGAATTGCTTAGCCCTTCATCGGGCTGCGCGCTTCGCCGTCGCGCCAGTCGCCGCTTGCCCACATATGGTCGAAGGCGGCGCGGTAGTCGGGAAAGCGAAAGCGATAGCCCGTCGCCTTGATCGCCGCATTGGCGACACGCTTGTTCTCGCCATAGAAGGACCGCGCCATGGGCGAAAGTTGGGCGGTGTCGAAAGGAATTTCCGGCGGCGGCGCGACGCCCATCAGCGACGCGGCATAGGCAACGACATCCTGCGGCGGCGCCGGCTCATCATCGGTGACGTTGAAGATCCCGCCCTTGTTGTCCTCGATGAGTTGCCACAACGCCCCGGCAATATCGTCGCAATGGATGCGATTGAACACCTGATCGGGCTTGACCAGCCGCCGCGCGGTGCCGTTTTCCAGATTGACCAGCGCATTGCGGCCAGGACCATAAATGCCGGACAGACGCAGGATCGCCACCGGCTTGCCGATTTCCCCGCCGAGCTTCAGCCACGCCTGCTCAGCCTCGACCCGCATGACGGAGCGTTTCGACACCGGCCGGCATGCGGCCGTTTCGTCGACCCAGGCGCCGCCATGGTCGCCATAGACGCCGACGGTCGAGAGATAGCCGATCCATTCGAGCGCCGGCATCCCCGCGATCGCCTCCCGGGCGGCATTCAAGACGGGGTCGCCGGCCTCTTCCGGGGCGACCGAAATCACCAGATGGGTTGTTTTTTGCAGCGCTTCGCCGATTTCGCCGGTCAACGCGCCATCGAACAGCAGCGGCGCGATGCCGGCCTGGCGCAGGGCCGCGAATTTTTCATTGGACCGCGTCGTGCCAAGGATCGCGGCGGCATCCCTGTTGGCGCGGGCAAAGGCCTTGCCGGAGTAACCGGCGCCGAAGATGAAGATCTGCTTTTCACTCATGCATGCGCCCCGTCTGGCCGCGCCAGGCGCCATTCCTCGCGCACCGCCGCATCGTTCTCGGTTTTCAGACCGGTCGCGGCCCGCTCGGCATATTCGGCGTCAGGCACCAGCCGCGCCAGCGCCCATATTGCCGCGCCCCGCACCAGCGGCGAGGGATCGCCGAGCAGCGCGCGCACAGGGACTGCGAGCGCGGCATCGCCGGAATTGCCGGCGGCGATCAGCACGTTGCGGATGAAGCGGTCGCGGCCGATGCGCTTGATCGGCGAGCCGGAGAAGAAGGCGCGGAAGGCCGCGTCGTCCAGTTCGAGCAGATCGGCGAGCGGCGGCTCGCGCAGATCGTTGCGCGCGGCGAGTTTTGCTTCCGACGCGGCGCGGGCGAACTTGTTCCACGGGCAGGCGGCCAGGCAATCGTCGCAGCCATAGATGCGGTTGCCGATCTTTTCGCGGAATTCGTGCGGGATCGGCCCCTTGTTCTCGATGGTGAGGTAGGAAATGCAGCGCCGCGCATCGAGCCGGTAGGGCGCCGGGAAAGCATCGATCGGGCAGGCGTCGAGGCAGGCGCGGCAGGAGCCGCAATGGTCGATCTCGGGGCGGTCGGGGACCAATTCGGCCGTGGTGAAGATGGTGCCGAGGAACAGCCAGGAGCCGTGCTCGCGGCTGACCAGATTGGTGTGTTTTCCCTGCCAGCCGAGACCGGCGGCTTGCGCCAGTGGCTTTTCCATCACCGGCGCGGTGTCGACGAACACCTTAACGTCGCCGCCGGCGCGCGCGACGATCTTGCCGGCGATTTCCTTCAGCCGGCCTTTCATCACATCATGATAATCTCGGTTCTGCGCATAGACCGAGATTGCCCCCCGGTCATGCCTGGCCTGCAGCACACGCGGATCATGGTCCGGCCCATAGTTCATCGCCAGCACGACGATCGAGCGCACGTCAGGCCAAAGCGTGGAAGGTTCGCTGCGCCTTGCAATCGTCTCGGCGATCCAGTCCATCGAACCGTGAAAGCCGTCGGCAACGAATTCGGCCAGGCGAGCCGGAGCCAGCGGGATCGCGTCGGGGGTGGTGACGGCAATGCCATCGAAGCCGGCGCGCTGCGCCTCCGCGTCGATCAGCGCGCGCAGTTTTGCGGCGTCAGAAATCGAGGTCCGCATAGTGTGACACCGGCGACAGGCCGCGCACGCGGTCGGTCAAGAGCGGCCGGAAGGAGGGCCGCGACTTCACCCGCGTGTACCATTCGCGCGCCGCGGCATGTTCGCGCCAGTCGATCTCGCCGAGATAGTCGAGCACCGACAACGTCGCGGCGGCGGCGAGATCGGCATAGGTGACCCGGCCGCCGGCCAGCCAATGGCGGGTGCCGGCCAACCAGTTGGTGTATTTCATGTGCTGGCGGATGTTGGCGCGCGCCGCACGGATCGCGCCCGAATCGGGCGAACCGCCACCGGCGGTTTCCGGCATGATCGGCTTCAGCACGCGTTCGCGCACCAGATGGCGGGTGACTTCGCTTTCGGCCTTGTTGAGGTACCAGTCGATCAGCCGGCGGATTTCGGCGCGCTGCATCGGGTCTTCGGCGAACAGCCGCTTGTCGCGCTTGAGCACACCGCGGGTCTCGTCGAGATATTCCGAGATGACCGTCGCGCCGACGATCGGCACATCGCCTTCGGCGAGCAGGATCGGCAGCGTGCCGGCCGGATTCAGCGCCAGAAACTCCTTGCGCCGCGTCCACGGCTTTTCCTCGATCAGCGCCAGCTCCTCGCCATACTCGCCGAAAGCAAGGCGGACGAAGCGGCAGGTGGCGAACATGGGATGATGGAAAAGCGTCAGCATGGTTCCGCGATGATAAAGCGCACTGGTGTGGTGGATTTGAAGTTCCTGCCCCCCTCAATGGCATCAGCGTTCAGGAACTTCAAATCCAAACCGCACTAGAACTTAAAGTCACAGTGTGGCTCAGAATCCGGAATTCGCGCATCGCGCTACTCCCAGGTGAGGCGAATTCCGGATTGCACACTGGCGAATCGCCGGGCGCACCGGTAAGTCTTGGCCGCCCGGTTAGCGGGCCGTCAGGGTGTTGCGACCTATAGGGGGACTTCAACGCCATGACAAGCAAGCCGTTCAGTTAGCCGTCGCGCAAAGCCGAGGTAGCCATGGAAAGCCAGACCATCGTCGAAGCCCTGCTGCTCGGCCTGCTGGAGGGCCTGACCGAGTTCATACCGGTGTCCTCGACCGGCCATATCCTGCTCGCCGGCCATTTCCTCGGCTTCAATTCAACCGGCAAGGCCTTCGAGATCCTGATCCAGCTCGGCGCCATCCTGGCGATCCTGAGCGTCTATTTCCGCCGCCTGTGGCAGATGCTGCTCGACCTGCCGCATGACCGGCTGACGCGGCATTTCGTCATCGGCATCCTGATCGCTTTCCTGCCGGCGGCAATCATCGGCGCGCTGGCGCATGATTTCATCAAGACGGTGCTGTTCGAATCGCCAAGGCTCATCTGCATCATGCTGATCATCGGCGGCGTCGTGCTGCTGGCGGTGGACCGCATGAACCTGAAACCGGTCTATCGCGATGTGGAGCGCTTCCCGACCAGGCTTTACCTGCAGATCGGCCTGTTCCAGTGCCTGTCGCTGATCCCCGGCACGTCACGCTCGGGTTCGACCATCGTCGGCGCGCTGCTTCTGGGCGTCGACAAGCGGGCGGCGGCGGAATTTTCCTTCTTCCTGGCGATCCCGACCATGGTCGGCGCCTTCGCCTTTGACCTGTTCAAGAACCGCAACGTGCTGACCTCCGCCGACCT
The DNA here is from genome assembly GCF_002294875.1 of Mesorhizobium sp. WSM4312. Classification (NCBI taxonomy): domain Bacteria; kingdom Pseudomonadati; phylum Pseudomonadota; class Alphaproteobacteria; order Hyphomicrobiales; family Phyllobacteriaceae; genus Mesorhizobium; species Mesorhizobium sp. WSM4312. The sequence goes on from NZ_NSFU01000009.1 coordinate 242,718, forward strand.
GCCGATCATCGCCATCGGTTTCGTCGCCGCCTTCGTCGCGGCGCTCATCGTGGTGCGCTTCCTGCTCGACTACGTCTCGCGCAACGGCTACGCGCTGTTCGGCTGGTGGCGGCTGGTGGTGGGTATCGTCGGGCTGGTCGCATTGCTGATCTGGGGGTGAGGAGTGGTCCGCGAAGCGGACGGAAAGCCAATTGCTTGGCTTTCCGAACGACGAACGCCCTGAGCCAGCGAAGGGCGAGCAACGCTTGAGACTCGAACAACCTCCTCGACTTCGTCATCCACGGGCGGAGCAAGGAGCGCCTCCCCTCTAATTCCGCCCATAAAACGCATTCTCGACATGCACCGGCCAGCGCCAGGGCAGCACGGCGACCATGTCGAAGCGCATCGACAACCTGCCGTAATCCGCCTGCCGCGAGAGCCAGATGTCGGCGGCGGCCTCGATGCGGCGCTCCGATTCATGGCCGATCGCTTCCATGGCTTCCATCAGCGAACGCCGAGCCTTGACCTCGACGAACAGCACGAGATCGCCGCGCCGCGCGATCAGGTCGATCTCGCCGAAGCGGGTGCGATGGCGGCGCGCGAGGATGCGGTAGCCCTTCAGCATCAGCGCGGCAGCCGCCAGCCACTCGCCGCGATGGCCGCGCCGATAGGCTTTCCGGCGGTTGGCGCTCGGGCGCTCAGCCACCGTCGCCTTCTCCTGAGGTGTCCTTGAGTTCCAGCAGCCGCCGGTAAAGCGCCTGTTTCTGGCCGCCGGTCATCTTCGCGGCCTCCGCCGCCGCTTTGGAGGCCGGCATTTCGGCGGCGAGCGACAAAAGCAGGCGGTCAATGTCTTCGGGCTCGTCCGCCTTGGCCTCGGCGGGGCCGATGCAGACGACGATCTCGCCCTTCGGCGTGTCGGCGGCCGCATAGTGGTCGGCCAGCGCCCGCAGCGTGCCGGTGCGCATTTCCTCGAAGGTCTTGGTCAATTCGCGGCCGATTGCGGCTTTGCGCTCGCCGCCGAGCGCCTCGACCATGGCGCCGAGCGATTCGGCCAACCGGCGCGGCGATTCGAAGAAGATCAGCGTCGCCGGTACCGCCTTCAGTGCCTCCAGCCGCGTCAGCCGCTGCCCAGTCTTCACCGGCAAAAAGCCGGCGAACAGGAAAGCGTCGGACGGCAGGCCTGACGCGGTGAGCGCGGCCAGCGGCGCCGACGGACCGGGGATCGGCACGACGCGAATGCTTTGGTCGATTGCTTCGCCGACCAGCCGGTAGCCGGGATCGGAGACGAGCGGCGTGCCGGCATCGGAAATCAGCGCCACGCTCTGGCCGGCCTGAAGCGCCGCGATCAGCTTCGGCCCGGCCTCGCCGGCATTGTGCTCGTGATAGGCCGTGGTGCGGCGGCGGATGCCGTAGCGGTCGAGCAGCACGCGCGACACCCTGGTGTCCTCGCAGGCGACGATGTCGGCGGCGGCCAGCGTCTCCAGCGCGCGCAGCGTGATGTCGGCGAGATTGCCGATCGGCGTCGCCACCAGATAGAGCGCCGGCTCGAGCGGACGGGCGGGAAATTCGGCCTGCCCGACGACATAGATGCGCTTGCCCGTCTCGTCGGTCACTGATGCCGTCTCCATTCAGCCCTGTTGGCCTGCCAAATCTTGTTTGGCATGGCTGGCGCGGGCTTGCAAAAGCTCACGCCGATGTAAGGTGATCGCCATGCCTTCGCCACAGTAGGGAACCAAACCGGCATTGGCAGATTTAGCCCCTGATTCCTAAAGGGAGGACAGGATGGACAGCCTGAAGATACAGGACGCTTTCGAGCCTTACTATGCCGGCCGCAAGCGCGTTGCCGGCCCCAGGGACAAGCGCCTGCCTGCCAAGACCGACACTAGCCTGACCGAGCGGGCGACGACCGCCCTGCCGACGAATGTCAGGCTTTCCGACAACCAACCAGACAGCACGACGGAGCACTGACCGGACGATGCCCAATCGCTTCGATATCTTCATCACCCGTCTTGAAACGAAAAGCGCCAGGGAAGGCGTGCCGCCACATCCGATGAACGACCAGCACAGCGTTCGCCGCGAAAAGGCCGACGCCAAACCGGCCCGCAACGGAGAGGCGCATGCCGAGAAGGATCGCGGCAAGCGCCGTTTCAAGCACGACGCCTGACCACTGCGATCTCTGGCCGCGACTGCTCTCGCTTCGTTATAGCGGGCGGAGCCACGCGGCATGGACCCGGGGATGACTGGTTCACCCCAGATAGCGTGAAACGCGCGCCTTCAGAAGGTCAATCAGCTCGAGATCCATGAATTCATAATTATCCGGTATATCGAGGCAGATGACCCGGGCCTGCTTCAGGCTGGCCTTGAATTTCTTCTGCAGTTTCGTGCGGTGCACCTTTTCCATGACGAAGATGATGTCGGCCCAGGCGACCAGCTCATGCGTCAGCGGCGTATCCGCGTCATGATTGGTCCCCGCCGACGCGACCTCGATGTCCCGGCGCGTTGAAAACACCTGCTCGGCGGTCGGGCTGCGCAGGCGGTTCTGGCTGCAGACGAACAGGACGTTTTTCAAAGGTCAGCGCGCCAGATCGGCCACCACTGCGTCGAGCACGATCATGCCGGCCGGCGTGGCGCGCAGGCGGGCGTTGCCGATCGGCGCCACCAGTCCCTCGCCCTGCAGCACCGACAGCCGCGCGCTCGACAGGCCGCGGCCGGAGAAGGCTTCGTAGCGCGAAAGGTCGATGCCTTCGGCCAGCCTCAGCCCCATCAGCAGGAATTCGTCGGCCTCTTCCGAACGTGTTAGGATCTCGCCGCCGGTGACGCCATGGCCCTTGGCCTCGACGAGGTTGGCCCAGGTCTCCGGCATCCGCTCGGCGATCGTCACCGTGCGTCGGCCGTTCTCGACGAAGCGGCCATGCGCGCCGGGGCCGACGCCGACATATTCGCCATAGCGCCAATAGGTCAGATTGTGCCGGCTTTCCGCGCCCGGCCGGGCGTGGTTGGAAATCTCATAGGCCGGCAGGCCGTGCGCCGTGGTGATCTCCTGCGTCAAAGCATAGAGGTCGGCGGCGTGGTCATTGTCGGGAATGGCGAATTTCTTTGCCGCATGCAGGGCGTGGAAGGGCGTGCCTTCCTCGATGGTCAGCTGGTAGAGCGACAGATGGTCGGCGGCGTGGCCGATCGCCTGTTCGAGTTCGGCCGCCCAGGCTTCCGGCGTCTGGCCCGGCCGGGCGTAGATCAGGTCGAAGGACAGGCGCGGAAAGATTTCGCGCGCGAGCCCGATGGCGTGCAGCGCCTCGTCGACATTGTGCAGCCGGCCGAGGAAGCGCAAATCCTTGTCGTTCAGGGCCTGCACGCCGAGCGAGACGCGGTTGACGCCGGCCGCGCGATAGCCGCGAAAGCGTTCGGCCTCGACCGAGGACGGGTTGGCCTCCAGCGTCACTTCGATGCCGTCAGGCACCGTCCAGTTCTTCGCCACGGCGTCCAGAACCCTGGCCACCGTCTCCGGCTTCATCAGCGAGGGCGTGCCGCCGCCGAGGAAAATGCTGGTCACCTCGCGCGGCCCGGTCCGCTCACGCATCGTCGCCAGTTCCGCCTCAAAGGCGGCGGCAAAGCGCTCCTGGTCGACCGGCTGGTGGCGGACATGGCTGTTGAAGTCGCAATAGGGGCACTTGGCCGCGCAGAACGGCCAATGGATGTAGACGCCGAAGCCGGGGCTGCGGTCGAGCGGCATGATCATGCCAGGTCCGGTCATGCCGAGCCCAATCTAGGCAGATCCAACCGTGCTTGGGCGAATTTCTGGAAGGCGCGGGCGCGATGTGAGAGCGCCGTTGGCTGGCCGGGTTTCCAGCCGTGCTTTTCCTCAGCGCTCATCTCGCCAAACGTCTTGTCGAAGCCATTGGGCAAAAACACCGGGTCGTAACCGAAGCCGAGCTCGCCGCGCGGCGGCCAGACCAGCGTGCCTTCGGCCTCGCCGCGATAATATTCGGCCGCGCCGTCGGGAAAGGCCAGGCAAATGACGGCGACGAAGCGGCCCTTGCGCCGTTCGGCCGAGGCGGCGCCGACTTCCTGCAAAGCCACTTCGGTGCGCTGCATGGCCATGGCGAAGTCCCTGCTGCCGTCAGGGGTTTCGGCCCAGTTGGCGGTGTAGACGCCGGGCGCGCCGTCGAGGGCGTCGACGCAGAGGCCGGAATCGTCCGACAGCGCCGGCAGGCCGGTCGCCTTCGCCGCGGCCAGCGCCTTGATGTAGGCGTTTTCCTCGAAGGTCGTGCCGGTCTCGTCCGGTTCCGGCAGACCGTAGTCCTTGGCCGACTTCGCCTCGAAGCCGAAGGGTCCCATCAGGTCGGCGAATTCGCGCAGCTTGCCGGCATTGTGACTGGCGACGACGATCTTCTTGCCATCAAGTGTATGCATCAAAGGCCCCAGATTCTCGGCTCGGCGAACTCGATCGAATTGCCCGAGGGGTCGCGTATATAGAGCGAACGGCCGCCTTGCGGCCATTCGAATTCGCTTTCGATGGCGATCTTCTTCGCCTCGAGATGCGCTTTCCAAGCCACGATTTCATCCGCGCTGGCGGCAAAGCAGAGATGACCTTCGCCGACCGCGCCGTGCGGCGGCACCGGCAGCCGGGCATCCGGCGCCGGCGGGATCTTGGTTGCCTCGGCGTTGAAGATGAGCAGCACGCCCGGCCCGCAGCGAAAGAAAAGATGCCTGCCGTCGACCTTGCCGAGGAACGTGAGGCCGAGGATGTCGGTGTAGAAATGCTCGGCCGCGTTGAGATCAGTCACATAGAGCGCTGATTCCAAAATTGCATTGGGTGTCACGAGGCACCCCCCTCTGCCCTACCGGGCATCTCCCCCTCAAGGGGGGAGATCAGCAGCCTCAATCTCGCCGCCCATCTTGCAACGCCGGAGATTGGCGAAGGCCGAGATGACATCCGATCTCCCCCCTTGAGGGGGAGATGGCCGGCAGGCCAGAGGGGGGTGCCTGGGCTCGGCATCTAAAACCTACGCCACCGCCATTTGCTGCAAACTCACCAGCCGCGAAATGCCTTTCTTGGCCAGGCCCATCAACTCGGCGAACTGGTCTTCCGAGAAAGGCTCGCCCTCGGCCGTGCCCTGGATCTCGACGATGCCGCCCTTGCCGGTCATGACGAAATTGGCGTCGGTGCCGGCCGCGGAATCCTCGAGATAATCGAGGTCGATGACCGGCTGGCCGTCATGGATGCCGCAGGAAATCGCCGCGACATGGTCCTTCAGCACCTTCGAAACACTGGCCATCTGCCGGGCTTCCATCCAGCGCAGGCAGTCGTACAGCGCCACCCAGCCGCCGGTGATCGAGGCGGTGCGGGTGCCGCCATCGGCCTGGATGACGTCGCAATCGACGGTGATCTGCTGCTCGCCCAGCGCCTGCAAATCAACCACGGCGCGCAAGGAGCGGCCGATCAGGCGCTGGATTTCCAGCGTGCGGCCGCCCTGCTTGCCTGCGGAGGCCTCGCGGCGCATGCGCTCGCCGGTCGAGCGCGGCAGCATGCCATATTCGGCCGTCACCCAGCCCTTGCCGGAATTGCGCATCCAGCCCGGCACCTTCTCCTCGAGGCTCGCCGTGCACAGGACATGGGTGTCGCCGAACTTCACCAGGCACGAACCTTCGGCGTGCTTGGAGACGCCGCGCTCGAAGGAGATGGCGCGCATTTCGTCGAATTGGCGTTTGGAGGGGCGCATTCAGGCTTCTTTCCCAGTCATTTTTCGGAATCGTGGCCGGCTTTTAGCCGCATTGGGGGGCAGCGCGCAAAGGAAAACGGACCGGGCGATCCGATACAGAGACCGGTTGCGCCCACCGTGCCGAAGTCTATATCCTGAGGACGGAGGTTTTTGGCCGAATGACCAAGGCAATCGATCCGGGTTCGCAGCCGCTCGCACTTCAATCACTCGACATGCGCTCTCGTGACATCTTCCGGCGCATCGTCGATTCCTATCTCAGGGATGGCGAGCCCGTGGGCTCGCGCAGCCTGTCGCGCATCCTGCCGTCCTCGCTGTCGCCGGCCACCATCCGCAATGTGATGAGCGACCTCGAGCATCTCGGCCTGATCTACGCGCCGCACATTTCGGCCGGACGGCTGCCGACGCAGGCCGGCCTGCGCTTCTTCGTCGATGCCTTCATGGAACTTGGCGACCTCTCCGACGAGGAGCGCCGCACCATCGAGGCGCAGGTGCGGGCCTCAGGCTCTGGCGCGACGCTGGAGCACATGCTGACCGAGGCCAGCCAGATGCTGTCGGGCATGTCGCGCGGCGCCGGCCTGGTGCTGGCCGCCAAGAACGAGGTGGCGCTGAAGCATATCGAATTCATCCAGCTCGAGCCGACCAAGGCGCTCGCCGTGCTGGTGTCGCAAAATGGCGACGTCGAGAACCGCGTCGTCGAGCTGCCGGCGGGCATCACCGTCTCGCAGTTGCACGAGGCTTCGAATTTCCTCAACGCCCATATTCGCGGCCGTACGCTGGCGGAGGCGCGCACCGAAATCGCCCGCATCAAGGAAGAGACGAGAGCGGCCCTCGACACGCTGTCGCAGGACCTCGTCGAGAAAGGCCTGGCGGTGTGGGCGGGCGCCGAAAGCGGCCTGCCGGCACGGCTTATCGTGCGTGGCCGCGCCAACCTGCTCGAAAACGTCACCGCCCAGGCCGACATCGAGCTGCTGCGGCATCTGTTCGAGGACATGGAAACGCAGGACGGGCTGATCCAGCTGCTCGACCTCGCCGAGCAGGGATCGGGCGTGCGCATCTTCATCGGGTCGGAAAACAAGCTGTTTTCGCTGTCGGGCTCGTCGCTGGTTGTCGCGCCCTATCGCGACAAGGACGCCCGCGTCGTCGGCGCGCTCGGGGTCATCGGCCCGACCCGGCTGAACTACGCCCGCATCGTGCCGATGGTCGATTATACGGCGCAGTTGATATCGCGCATGTTGCGCTAAGGTGTGGATATTCGGGTGATGCCGGCCTGCGAATGGCTGATACCTGCGCTTCCGGTACTCGCGTACGACCAGTACGCTCCGGTTCTCGGTATCGACCATTTTCGGCTCGGCCTGACCTGAAGCTCTGCACCTTAGTGCCAAGATCGAAACGGGCAGCAAGGAGAAAAAGAATGGCGCTCGAAGAACTCAAGGCCCGGATCAGCCTGCTGCTGGAGGAGATGGTCAACCAGCCGGAAGACCAGCACGAAATCCAGGAACAATTGCGCGAGAAATTGCGGGAAATGCGCGCCATGGGCCTGCCGCTGCCGGCCGATCTCGTCGCGCTGGAAAAACGCCTCGACGACGATTTTTACGCGGCCGGGACATAAAGCCGGACTTTCGCTTTCTCATCAGGTCGAGTGAGGCGGAACCCGGAGACAAGCCGGCCGTTGGTTTCCTTCGCGACCAGATGGAGGACAAGATGATCCGATTGGCCGGACTGGTGATCCCCGCCCTCTTTCTCACAGGCGCGGCATTCGCCCAGCAGGCGGACCAGCCGGTGCTGAAGGGCGCGGCCGCCTTCGGCGACTGGCGTGCCGACAGACCGGGCGTGCGCCGCCTGATCAAGCCGGAAGACCTGCCGAAGCCTTACGTCACCAAGTCGGTGTCGAACAGCGCCGGCCTTGCCGACATGCCGACGGGCGCGAAGCCGCAATTGCCGCCGGGTTTTTCGGCCGAACTGATCGCCTCCGGCATCGACAATCCGCGCGCCGTGCGCGTCGCACCCAATGGCGACCTGTTCGTCGCCAACAGCGAAGCCAACCAGATCCGCGTCTATCGCCTGGCCAAGGACAGCGCCAAGCCCGCCGAGGACCGCATTTTCGCCGGCAATCTCAACCAGCCCTATGGCATTGCCTTCTATCCGCCGGGCGATGATCCGCAATGGGTCTATGTCGCCAACAGCGACAGCATCGTGCGCTTTGCCTACCGCGGTGGCGACCTGAAGGCATCCGGCGAACCGGAAATCATCGTCGCCAACATTCCCTCGAACCATCACTGGACCCGCGACATCGTCTTTTCGCCGGATGGCAAGACGCTCTATCTGTCGGTCGGCTCCGGTTCGAACGTCGCCGAGGACATGGGCAAGGCGCCGGATGGCGGCCTCGACGCGTGGGTGACATCGCAGCCGCTCGGCGCAAGCTGGGGCTCCGAAGAGGGGCGCGCCGACGTGCAAGCCTTCGATCCGGACGGCAAGAACGGCCGCATCGTCGCCACCGGCCTGCGCAACTGCTCGGGCATGACCATCCAGCCGGCGACCGGGGCGCTGTGGTGCGTCGTCAACGAGCGCGACGCGCTGGGCGACAATGTGCCGTTCGAATACGCCACCTCGGTCAAGGACGGCGCGTATTATGGCTGGCCCTGGTACTATATCGGCAACCACGAGGACCCGCGTCACAAGGGCGCGCGGCCCGACCTCGCCGGCAAGGCAACCATTCCCGATGTGCTGATGCAGGCGCATTCGGCGCCGCTCAACATCACCTTTTACGACCGCAAGGACCTGCCCGCCGACAGCGGTTTTCCCAAGGAATACCGGGGGGATGCCTTCGTCGCCCTGCACGGTTCGTGGAATCGCGGCAACAGGACCGGCTACAAGGTCGTCCGCCTGCTGTTCAGGGACGGCAGGCCGACCGGGGAATATGAGGATTTCATGACCGGCTTCGTCGTTTCCAACGGCGAGGTCTGGGGCCGGCCGGTCGGCGTGGCGGTGGCCCATGACGGGGCGCTGATCATGACCGAGGACGGCAACGGTACGATCTGGCGTGTGACCTATGACGGCGGCCGTTCCTGATCCTGCTTGGACAATGCAGACCCCCTCACCCGGATTGCCAACCGAATTGCGAAGGGCAATTCGGGGCAATCCGACCTCTCCCCCTCGGGGACAGGAGCTTGTTAGCGCCGGCGACTTTCTCTTCTCCCCCACGGGGGTCCGAAGGACGGGCGAGGCCCGTGACTCGCCCCGGCAAAGGTGGCCGCGAAGCGGTCGGATGAGGGGGGCCTTATAGGGCGAAGACCGCGCTGTCTGGTGCAATCAAATCCAATCCTCAGGAAATTCAATTCCATTCGGATGTATGCAATATGGCCCTTCAATCTGGGACCTATCCATGACCCTCACCGGCTTCCTCGCCTACAGTGCCGCCCTCGGCATCGCCGCCGCCATTCCCGGCCCCGGCGTCACCGCGCTTGTCGCGCGGGCGCTCGGCTCCGGTTTTCGCTCGTCGCTGGCCATGTCCTTTGGCCTGATGCTGGGCGACCTCACCTATCTGACCGCCGTGGTGCTCGGCCTCGCCTTCGTGGCGCAGACCTTCGGCATGGTGTTCCTGGCTATCAAATGGGCCGGCGTTGCCTATCTGGCATTTCTGGGCTGGCGCTTCTGGACCGCCGGCATCACGCCCGAAACGGTCGAGGCCCGGAAGGGCAAGGGCGGGCTGGTGTCGAGTTTCATCGCCGGCCTCACCGTCACGCTCGGCAATCCGAAGACGATGATCTTCTACCTCGCGATCACGCCGACCATCGTCGACCTGAAGACCATTACGCTGGCCGATTACGGCATTCTCGCCGCGCTGACGGTGGTCGTGCTGTTCGTCGTGCTGGTTCCCTACCTGGCGCTCGCCGCCAAGGCGCGCTGGTTCTTGAAATCGCCGCGCGCGCTGAAGCTGCTGAACCGCACCGCCGCTGGCTTCATGGTGGGCGCGGCGGCGGCGATCGCGGCCCGCCAATAGCATGCTTTCAGCCAAAACATTCCGGGGGCAGGCTTCCCGGTGAAATGCTTTTCCGGGACATGGGCGTTTTAGACACGGGCCCCACTCGGATATTTCCGGCCAACAGCTTATGTTGCGCGGCTGAAAGCCTTATCTTGCCGGCTGCAATGCCACTTGCCTGAAATCCTGGGAGCGAAACCAATGAACAAGCCAGTCACCTCCGCCCGCGTCCCCGGCCGCGGCCGCATCTACAGTTCCATCACCGACACGATCGGCGACACGCCCCTGGTCCGGCTCGACAAACTCGCCAAGGAGAAGGGCGTCGTCGCCAAGCTCGTCGCCAAGCTCGAGTTCTTCAACCCGATCGCCTCGGTCAAGGACCGCATCGGCGTGGCGATGATCGAGGCGCTCGAGGCGGCCGGGAAGATTGCGCCCGGCAAGACCACGCTGATCGAGCCGACCTCGGGCAATACCGGCATCGCGCTTGCCTTCGCCGCCGCCGCCAAGGGTTACAAGCTGATCCTGACCATGCCGGAGACGATGTCGGTCGAGCGCCGCAAGATGCTGGCGCTGCTCGGCGCCGAACTGGTGCTGACCGAAGGCCCGAAAGGCATGAAGGGCGCCATCGCCAAGGCCGACGAGCTGGCCGCGACGATCCCCAATGCCGTCATCCCGCAGCAGTTCGAAAACCCGGCCAATCCGGAAATCCACCGCAAGACGACAGCGCAGGAGATCTGGAACGACACGCAGGGCGAGGTCGACATCTTCGTCGCCGGCATCGGCACCGGCGGCACCATCACCGGCGTCGGCCAGGTGCTGAAGAAGCTCAAGCCATCCGTGCATGTCGTCGCCGTCGAGCCGGAAGCCTCGCCGGTGCTGTCGGGCGGCCAGCCCGGCCCGCACAAGATCCAGGGCATTGGCGCCGGCTTCGCGCCAAAGATCCTCGACACCACGATCTATGACGAGATCGTCAAGGTTTCCAACGAGGATTCGGTCGCCAATGCCCGCCTCGTCGCCCGCCTCGAAGGCGTGCCGGTCGGCATCTCGTCGGGTGCGGCGCTGCAGGCGGCAATCGTCGTCGGCTCGCGGCCGGAGAACAAGGGCAAGACCTTGGTCGTGGTTATCCCCGATTTCGCAGAACGCTACCTGTCGACGATCTTGTTCGAGGGGCTGGGGGCCTAGGTCAGCCCCCATCGACGGGCCGCCGTGCGTCGCTGGCCCGTTGAAAAATCCTCCCGTGGCGCCTGTGACCCGGCTTGAGCAGAACCCTGCTTCCGGGTCATATCGCGCGGTCCGCTTTGCACGGGCCAGGGGAGAATTTCATGTACAAGCTTTATACCCGTCCCGGCAGCGGCGGCTTCGTCGTCGAGGCAGCGCTGGCGCTGGCCAACGTGCCGTTCGAACAGGTCGACGTGCCGAAGTCCGAGCGGCCCGATCCGGCTTTCCTCGACATCAGCCCACTGAACCAGGTGCCGGTGCTGACCTTGCCGGACGGACGCTCGATGACCGAATCGGCGGCGATCTGCATCCTGCTCGCCGAGCGCCATCCGCAGGCCCGCCTGGCGCCGGCGGTCGATGCGCCCGCCCGCGCCGATTTCCTGCGCTGGATGGCCTTCATGTCGTCGGTGCTCTACCCGGCGATGCTGCGGTTCTACTACGCCCATCGCTACACGACCGACGCCGACGGCACGAAGGCCGTCAAGCAGGCGGCAATCGCCGAGATGGACCGCGGCTTCGCCGTTCTGGACAGCGCTCTGAAGGGGCGTGACTGGCTGGTTGGCGACCAGATGTCGCTGGCCGACATCTATCTCGTCATGCTGGTGGCCTGGCATCCCGACATCGACAGCGCGCGGGCGGCATGGCCTGATATTGAACGTCTCTGGGCCAGGCTGCGCGACCATCCGCTGCTGAAGGCGCTCAACACCTCGCATGAGATGTGGCCGGGCTGAAGGTCAGTTTCGCAGCGCCGCCCTTTTGCCTTGCAGGAAGCGGCGCACCGCCGGGTCGCGTTCGAGGCCGATCGCCCGGTCATAGGCCTCGGTTGCCTGCGGTACCTGGCCAAGCCTGGCCAGGAGGCCGGCCCGCGCCGCCCAATAGGGCTGATATTCATTGAGCCGCTTGTCGTCGCCCAGCACATAAAGCGCCGCCAGCCCCGCCACGGCGCCTTCCGTCTCGGCAAGCGCCACCGCGCGGTTGATCGCCACCACCGGCGAACCTACGATCGAAAACAGCGCGTCGTAGAGTGCGCGGATCGCCGGCCAGTCGGTGCGGCCGGTGAGCCGTCGCGCCGCGTGGGCGGACTGGACGGCCGCCTCGAGCTGGTAGCGGCCGACCACACCGCTCGCCGCGGCATGGGACAGAAGCATCTCCGCCTCGTCGATCAGGGCACGGTCCCACAGGTCGCAGTCCTGCTCGGCCAGCGGCACGAAGTCGCCTTCGGCACTGCGCCGGGCGGTGCGGCGGGCCTCGGCAAACAGCATGAGCGCCAGCAGGCCAAGCGCTTCCGGCTCTTGCGGCATCAGCGTCGCCACCAGGCGGCCAAGCCAGATCCCTTCGGTGGCGAGGTTGCGGCGCTGCGTCTCGGTGCCGGCCGGATCGGACCAGCCTTCGGCGAAGGCGGCGTAGATCGCCTCCAGCACCGCGCCCAGCCGTTCGCCGAGTTCGGCCCGCTCCGGCACACGGAACGGAATGCCGGTTTCGCGGATGCGCGTCTTGGCGCGCACCAGGCGCTGGCCCATCGTTGCCGGCGAGACCAGGAAGGCGGAAGCGATCGTCGCGGCATCGAAACCCAGCACGGTCTGCAGGATCAGCGGCGCCCGCACGCCCGGTTCGATCGCCGGATGCGCGCAAGCAAACATCAGCCGCAGCCGTTCGTCGGGCAGCTCTTCGTCGGTCATGCGCGCCTCCATCTCCTCGGCAATCAGCTTGAGATGATCGCGGGCCGCCTCGCGGGTGAGCCGCCGGCGAACCGCATCGACCCGCCGCCGCCGCGCCACGGCGAGCAGCCAGGCTTCCGGCTTTTCAGGCACGCCCGATTTCGGCCAGCGTTCGAGCGCGGCGGCAAAGGCGTCGGCCAGCGCATCCTCGGCCGCGGTCACGTCGCGCGTGCGCGCCGCGAGCCAGGCGACCAGCTTGCCATAGCTCTGCCGGGCGGCGGCCTCGGCGGCCGCCCGGGCGATCTCCGGGCGACTGTCCATCACATGGTCACTTCTTGGCACGTCGTCATTGCTTGGGCATGTAATCGGCCATTTCCCAGATCGGCCGCAACTCGACCGTGCCGGTGCTGGCCGCTGGACAGCGCGCCGCCCATTCGATGGCGGTATCGATGTCGGCCGCCTCGATCATGTAGAAGCCGGCAAGCTGCTCCTTGGTGTCGGCATAGGGGCCGTCGATCACGTTGGTCTTGCCGTCGGCGATCCGCACCGAGGTGGTCGCCTGGGTCGGGCGCAGCCGTTCGCCGGCCAGCCAAGCGCCGGATTGCTTCAGCGCATCGGTATAGGCGTTATAGGCCGCGCTCATCTGCTGGGCCTTCTCGATCGGCATGGCCGCCATTGCGGCTTCGCTATTGTTGATCATCAGCATGTATCGCATGGGTCTTCTCCCGTGTTTCGAAGGCCGCGTCCTTGCGGGGCCAGACGTATGTCGCGCGGCGTCGACCGATTTCGACAGGGCGCAGCAAAAAACTTTCGACTTCGTCACGCGCTTTCGCAAGGACCAGGTTTCGCCAAACGGCCCGCGGCGGCTGGCAATGACGCCCCGCCGCACTATCCTTTGTGATCCAGGCACGTCACGCCAGGGATGGGAGATGAGCAATGGAACTCGTGACCCACAAGAAATTCAAAAGCGACCGGTTGATGCCGTGGGGCAAGGGGACAGTTGTCACCGGCGCGAAGGGATTTGTCTACCTTTGTGGAAACACGGCGACTGCCGCCGACTACGATCCGGCCGGCAAGCAGGGCGGTCGTTTCGCTGGCGATGCGGCGGCGCAGTGGCTCGAGGTTCTGGGCAACATCAAAGCCGATCTGGAGGAGCTGGGCACCGCGCTTGAACACCTCGTCAAACTGACCTTCTTTGTCAGAGGACCATTTCCCGACGGCGGCGTTCTCAGCTCTGCCAATTTTCGCCTGGACGTTCTGGACGCGTTCTTTGCCGAGCATTGCCCGAAGCACTGCAGTTACAACAACCCGCCGCCCTCGGAGGTGATTGGCGTCGCCGCGCTGGCTCAAGCCGACATCGTCATTGAAATTGTCGCGATCGCGGCCTTGCCGGATTGATCTCAGCCATGGCGTGGCTGCCTCTCACCACCATGCGCACGAAGCCGGAGCACAGCACGCAGACGCCATCAAAGACAATCAGCGGATGGCTGGCATCGAAAGATGGTTCAGCCGGAGGACTGGGCTTGGCCAGGCGTGATTGGGGCGGACTTGACTGGGAAAGATCGGTCACGCGGGCCTCGGCTGCTCGTGTCCTGGGACACCAGGCCAGCCGAGAGCGGGATCAAAGACGTGGCGATGTCGCACGGCGCCTGTCGCTCGGAGCCGGGCGCTCGGAACGATAAGTGGTGGCGCGGGTCGTGGTGTCCGGCCTGCAGATGCGGCTGTTGTGGCGGCTCTCGAACGTCATGGTCAGTGCGCGCCCAGCGACGTGCCGCGACGGGCGCAAGCCGGACCGGGGCCGCGCATGTAATAGCGCTCGGGCCGATAGGTCGGCGCGACGAATTCGCGGATGGCGGCGGCGTAGCCGATGAGGTGCGTTAGGAAGTTCATTTACCCTGTCCCTGTCCCGATTTTCGGATGTCCCTTCCGAATTGCGTGAAGGATAGCATCGAGGCGTGAATAGTCGGTGAACACGATGTTAATATCTGGTCGAAAACCCGTTGCTTCGTGGCCGGAATGCGGCTGATTCGGGGTGTTTCCGCGCCTTTTGTCGCCATTCCGGCCAGTGTGACTTTTGCATCACATATGTTTCGTTTGAATGTCGCCTGGGCGCGGTTCTGTTTCAACTTCCGGCTGGCCGATGGAATTTCCTTGCTCAGGCAGGAAAGGAAGGAACCGGCATATAGGGCGGACGTTGACCGTCGGGACTGGCGTGGCCGGTCCGAGATTGCCTGCAAGCCGCAGGCATGTACACCAACACCGCAAGAGCAAATGGAAAGGCTAGAACCATGGGCTTCTTTTCGAAGGACATCAAAACGCTGGACGACCTGTTCGTGCACACGTTGCGCGACATCTATTACGCGGAAAAGCAGATCGAGAAGGCGTTGCCGAAGATGATCGACAAGGCCACCAACGCGCAGCTCAAAGCAGGCTTCGAAAAACATCTTGAACAGACCAAGGGCCATATCGAACGAGTCGAAGAGGTGTTCGAGCTGCATGGCGTCAAGGCCAAGGCGATCAACTGCCCGGCCATTGACGGCATCCTCGAGGAAGCTGACGAGGTGAGCGGCGACATCGCCGACAAGCAGGTCCTGGACGCCGCCCTGATCGCCTCTGCGCAAGCAGTCGAGCATTACGAAATGACCCGTTACGGCACGCTGATTGCCTGGGCCAAGCAACTCGGCCGCAGCGATTGCGCCAACGTACTCGCGAAGAATCTCAAGGAAGAGCAAGCGACCGATCGCAAGCTCACCGAGATGGCGGAAAGCAAGATCAATCTCCAGGCTGCCGAATAGGTGAGATGGCAGGCAGGATCGGCGCCGCAACGGCGCCGACTTGCCTTGTCGCGCGGTCGGAACCGGAATGGGCTTTGCCCCGTTCTGGATTGAACCCGTTGCAAGGAGTTTGTCATGGCGCCGCGTCCAGCCTGGAAAGGCTATCTGAAGCTGTCGCTGGTGACCTGCGCGGTCGAACTGACCAATGTCGTCACCCACACCGAAAGGGTGTCGTTTCGCATCCTCAACCGCAAGACCGGCAACACGGTGAAGCGCATCTATGTCGACGCCGAAACCGGCAAGCCCTTGGACGATGGCGACGAGATCAAGGGTTATGAATTGGACGACGGCGATTTCGTCCATATCGAGGAAGACGAGATCGAGGCGGTGCAGATCGAATCCTCGCACACGATGAGCCTCGACGGTTTCGTCGACAAGGCCTCGATCCAGCAGATCTATCTCGACACGCCCTATTATGTCGCGCCGGCCGACAAGGTGTCGGAAGAGGCATTCGCCGTCATCCGCGATGCCATGGCGGGCAAGAAGATGGCCGGGCTGGCGCGGATCGTGCTTTATCAACGCGAACGGCCCGTGGTCATCGAACCGCTCGGCAAGGGCATGGTGCTAACGACGCTTCGCTACGACAATACGGTGCGCCAGCCGGACAGCGTGTTCGGCGAGATCAAGGCGGTGAAGACCGACCAGGAAATGACCGATCTCGCCGAACTGATCATCGACAAGAAGAAGGCCAAGTTCGATCCGTCGAAATTCGACGACAAATATGAGGACGCGCTGCTCGAGCTGATCCGCGCCAAGAAGGCGGGGCATAAGGCGCCGAAGGCCAAGGCGGCGCCGAAGCCCTCCAATGTCGTCAATCTGTTCGACGCGCTGAAGAAGAGCCTGTCGTCGGATTCCGGTTCGCCGAAACCATCATCGGCGAAAGCCAAGCCGGCGGCCAAACGCGCCAGGCCGAAAGCGGCGCCCAAGCGCAAATCGGCCTGAGGAGACCAAGCAATGGCCGGCCTCGAACAATATCACGCCAAGCGCGATTTCAAGAAAACGTCGGAGCCGGCGGGCAAGGTCGCACGCACGAAAAAGAGCGAAGCGGGCGGCATCTTCGTCATCCACAAGCACGCGGCGACCAGGCTGCATTACGACCTTCGCCTCGAGCATGGCGGCGTGCTGTGGAGCTGGGCGGTGACGCGGGGGCCTAGCCTCGATCCGCATGAGAAGCGGCTCGCCGTTCATGTCGAGGACCATCCGATCGACTATGCGCCGTTCGAGGGCACGATCCCGAAGGGCGAGTATGGCGGCGGCTCGGTGATCGTCTGGGACGAGGGAACGTGGGTGCCGGAGACCGACCCGGCCAAGGCGATGAAGAAGGGGCATCTCAGTTTCGAGCTCAACGGCCATAAGCTGCATGGGCTGTGGCATCTGGTGCGGCTGAAACCCCGCGCGGGTGAAAAGCGCGACAACTGGCTCTTGATCAAGTCGGACGACGCTGCGGCACGCCCGGGCGAGGACATTTTGAAGGAGAGGCCGGAATCGGTGAAGTCGGGCCTGACGATCGAAGAGGTCGGCGAGGGCAAGACCGCCAAGGGCAAGAAGCCCGAGATCTGGCATTCGAACAAGCCGGCCGCCGGCAAGGCGAAGGCAGCGGCGCGCAAACTCGACTTCATCGAACCGCAGCTGGCGACACTGGAGCGGGATGCACCGCCGGGCAGGGACTGGCTGCATGAAGTCAAATTCGACGGCTATCGCATGCAGGCGCAGATCGCCGGCACGGAAGTGCGGCTCTTGACCCGCACCGGCCTCGACTGGACCGACAAGTTTGGAAGCGAGATCATCGCGGAGCTGGCCGCGCTGAAATGCAGCGACGCTATCGTCGACGGCGAGATCGTCGTGCTGGCCGACAGCGGCGTCTCATCCTTCGCACTGCTGCAGCAGGACCTGTCGGCGAAGCGTACACACCGCTTCATCTACTACGTGTTCGACCTGATGCGGCTCGACGGCAAGGATTTGCGTCGCGAGCCGCTGGTCGAGCGCAAGCAGGCCTTGCAGGAGCTGCTCGGCGAGCAGGCTGAGAACGCGGCGGTGCGTTTCTCCGACCATTTTTCCGAGCCCGGCAAGATCATGCTGGAACATGCCTGCCGCATGGGACTGGAAGGCGTCGTCTCCAAACGCGCCGACGCGCCCTATCGCAGCGGGCGCGGTCCGACCTGGGTGAAGTCGAAATGCACGGCCCGGCAGGAATTCGTCATCGGCGGTTATCTGCCGTCGGACAAGACCGGGCGCGGGCTGCGCTCGCTGCTGGTCGGCTATTACGAGGGCGGCAAACTGCAGTATGCCGGCCGTGTCGGCACCGGTTTCTCCGCCAAGGGCGCCACCGCGCTGAAGAAGAAGCTGGACGCGCTGAAGGCGACGGCTTCGCCTTTCGACAAGGCCGTACCGAAAGGCAAGGGCCTGGTCTGGGTCAAGCCGGAGCTCGTCGGCGAAGTGGAGTTTCGCAGCTGGACGTCGGACCGTATAATACGCCATGCCTCGTTCCAGGGGCTGCGCGAGGACAAGCCGGCGGAGGACGTTGTGCAGGAAAAGCCCAAGGCAGCGACAGGCAAGGCCAAGCCGGCCTCGAGCGGCACCGCCACCGGGACGATGACGACCAGCGTAAGACTCTCCCATCCCGACAAGCTGCTATGGCCCGACGAAAAGATCTCCAAGCAGGGGCTGCTCGACCATTACGCCGGGGTTTGGCCGCGCATGCAGCAATTCGTCGTCAACCGGCCGCTCAGCCTTGTGCGGGCGCCGGACGGCGTCGGCGGCCCGCGCTTCTTCCAGAAACATGCCTCGGCCGGCATGAGCGACAAAATAGCCCGGATGAAGGACCCGACGGATGGCGAGGAAATCCTGTTCGTGCGGGATTTCGACGGTGTCGCGGCGCTCGTCCAGTACGGTGTGGTGGAGATCCACATCTGGGGCTGCACGATCGACAAGCTTGAACAGCCGGACCAGATCATCTTCGATCTCGACCCCGATGAAGGCGTCGATGTGAAAGCGGTGCGCGAGGCGGCGCTCGATATAAGGGGCAAGCTCGACGAGCTGTCGCTGCCGAACTTCGTCAAGACATCGGGCGGCAAGGGCTACCATGTGCTGGTGCCGCTGAAGCCATCGGCCGACTGGGAGGCGGTGAAGACCTTCGCGCATGATTTCGCCAAGGCGCTCGAACAGGGTGCCCCCGACCGCTACACGGCCACACTGTCGAAGAAGGCGCGGACCGGGAAAATCTTCGTCGACTATCTGCGCAATGGCAGGGGCTCGACGACGGTCGCGCCCTATTCCTCGCGCGCCAAGAAAGGAGCCACCGTGTCGATGCCGGTGACCTGGGCCGAGATCGAGGCCGGCCTGGCGCCGAACGCGTTCCCAATCGGCGACAAGACGACGCTGAAGCAGCTGGCGGAAGCCGATCCGTGGGTGGATTTCTTCAAGCAGGCGAAGGCGTTGAAGCGGGGGTGAGCCTACCCGACTTCGTCATCCTAGGGCGAAGCAAGGAGCGAAGCGACGCGGCGCAGACCCTAGGATCCATGCCGGGACGCCAAGGAAAAACACGGCGGCACAGGATCCAGCGATCTTCCTCGCCGTGCTGGCAGCAAGGTTCTGCACCGTTGCGGCGCTCTGAGATCGCGGCATGGATCCTAGGGTCTCCGCGACGCCGCTTTGCGGCTGCTCCGCCGTAGGATGACGAAGGTTGAGGCGCCGGCAAACTAAGCCAAAAACACCTTCTCGAAGGCCTGCTTGCCGGGCGGCGAGAAAATCACCGCGCGGCTGTCTTTTTCGCGGCGCGCCCATTTTTCCAGAAGGATCTTGTCGAGGATGGCGGCGCCCAGCGTGCCGGCGAGGTGCGAGCGGCGCACGCTCCAGTCCAGGCAGGCGCGGCAGACCGGTCGGCGCGGCTTTGCGTCGACATCGATGCCAATCGCCGCAAAATGCGATGGCGCCGACGGTCCGAGCCTGATCTCCCTGTCATCGCGCAGCAATATGTCCTTCTCGACAAGGTGGTCGAGCATCGCCACCGCCTGCTCGCCGGCGAGATGGTCGTAGCAGACGCGGGCGACGCGCATGGCGCCGTCACGCGGACCGGGCCGCACGCGCTTCGGACCGACAGCCTCGGCGACACCGGTGATGGCCTCGATCATGCCGGCCACCTGCGGGCCGGCGAGGCCGTAATAGCGGTGCCTACCCTGGCTGGCCAAGGTCAGCAGCCCGCCCTCCATCAGTTTCGACAGATGCGACGAGGCGGTCGGCAGCGACACGCCGGCCTCGAGCGCCAGTTCGCTCGCCGTCAGCGCCGTGCCGCCCATCAGCGCGTTCAGCATGTTGGCGCGGGCCGGGTCGCCGACCAGGCTGGCGATGCGGGCGATGTCGGGTCCTTCACGCATAGTTCGTTCCTTATCGAAGCATTCTTGTCAGATAGCCATTATTCTCCGGTCAGATCAAGGCGCCGGCGACGCAAGGGACAATGGCTCCTGACAGGAAATGCCTAGCACATCGATGCGTATGACGTTTCGACCGCGCTCGAAGCGTCGATGCAGGAACCCAAGGAGACGACCATGACCATCACCTGCTTCATCCGCTATGAGATCGACCCGTTCGGCAAGGCCGCCTTCGAGGAATATGCCCGCAACTGGGGCCAGGCCATTCCGCGCTGCGGCGCCGATCTGATCGGCTACTATGCTCCGCATGAAGGCTCGGCGACGACGGCCTACGCCGCCTACAACATTGAAAGCCTGGCGGCCTATGAAGCCTATCGCGCCCGGCTTGCCGCCGACCCCGCCGGCAAGGCAAACTACGAGTTCGCCAAGCGAGAACGATTCATCCTCAAGGAGGACCGCATGTTCCTGAAACACGTCTCCGGGCCGCACGCCAAGCTGGTGCTGCCGTGATCGCCGTCATTTTCGAGGTGCAGCCTGCCGAGGGCAAGCGCGATGCGTATCTCGCCATCGCCGCCAATCTGCGTCCCTTGCTCGACGGCAGTGATGGCTTCATCTCGATCGAACGTTTTCAGAGCCTCGCCGATCCGAACCGCATCCTGTCGCTGTCGTTCTGGCGTGACGAGGACGCGGTGAAGGCCTGGCGCAACACCGAAGAACACAGGCAGGCGCAGCAGGCCGGCCGCGGCGGAATCTTTGCCGGCTATCGACTGCGGATCGCGCATGTAGTGAGGGATTATGGGCTGACCGAAAGGGAGGAGGCGCCGGCGGACAGCCGGGCGGTGAATGGGTAAGCCTTCTTCCTTCCCCCCTTGTGGCCCTTGTGGGGGAAGGGAGAACCGCCCTCACGCGTTGCCGATCAGCACGCCGGCCGCGAACACCAGCGCGCCGCCCAGCACCACCTGGAAGGCGGCGCGCAGGAAAGGGGTCTGCATGTAGCGGTTCTGGACGAAGGCGATGGCCCAAAGTTCGAAGAACACCACCACGGCGGCGACGGCCGTCGCCGTCCAGAAATGCGGAATGAGATAGGGCAAGGCGTGGCCGAGGCCGCCGGCCGATGTCATGACGCCGGTGGTGATGCCGCGTTTTATCGGCGAGCCGCGACCTGAGAGCTTGCCGTCGTCGGAAGCCACTTCCGTAAAACCCATGGAGATGCCGGCGCCGATCGACGCGGCAAGCCCGACCAGGAAGGTCTGCCAGGTGTCATGCGTGGCAAAGGCAGCGGCGAAGATCGGCGCCAGCGTCGACACCGAACCGTCCATCAGGCCGGCCAGGCCCGGCTGCACGTAAGTCAGGATGAACTGGCGCTGCTCGGCGGCGGCCTCTTCATCCTTCACCTCGCCGGGCACGTGCTTCTGCTCCAGCCGCTGCGCCAGCGTCTCGTGGCCCTGTTCGGCTATCGCCAGGTCATTGAGAAGTTTTCGCGTCGAGGCATCTGTCGTGCGCTTTGCCGCTTCGACGTAGAACAGGTAGGCCTGCCGCTCCATGGCCTCGGCCTGGCTGCGCACATGCTCGATGCCGAGCGGCCTCACCAGCCAGTCGGGCTTGCGCTCATAATAGCCCTTCACATGTTCGCGCCGGATCAGCGGGATGCGCTCGCCGAAGCGCTTGCGGAAGAGCTCGATCAGCGAGTCGCGATGGCCGTCCTCTTCCTCGGCCATCTCCTCGAACACTTTCGCCGATTGCGGAAAACTTTCCGCCAGCCCGTCGGCGTAGGCCCGGTAGATGCGCCCGTCATCTTCCTCGGATGAAATGGCCAGCGCCAGGATTTCCTGTTCGGAGAGCGATTCGAAGGGGCGGCGGCCGAAGCCGAAAACACGGGAAAGCATGAGGAAAAGACCCTAGTTTAGAATTGTTCTAAACTATGGCCTGCCCTGCTCCGGGTCAATCGCGCTGAGGGTCACGGGTTCAAGAATTGTTGAAGCGTGCGAGCGGCCCCGCTTCTTCCTTATTGGCAAAGATTCCCCTATATAGCTGAACCTAAGACAAGAACGAGGATCCCCGCATGACGAAGCCGCACCCCCAGCATTTCGACCCGAAACCCGTTCTCGATCTCATCGCCAGCATCGAGGCCGATCTGCAGCGCCTGAAGGGCCTGGTCGAGCAGCAGATCGAGAAATTCGACCCCGCCAACCCACACAACAAGGCCCCCGACGGCAAGCTGACCGAGGAAGGGGTGGAGTGCTGCTACCGCATGTTCGACGAAGGCAAGTCGCGCTATTCGGTCGCCCAGCAGATGAAGATCTCCTTTGCCGCCGCCACCCACCGCTTCAACAATTGGCGCAAGCTGGGCGGGACCAAGAGGCAGCGGACGTTGCTTGGGTGAAACCGGCGAGATTTCGGCGGGGCATCGCGGCGACGGCGGAGACAGTCCACCAACTTTGTAACGGTCACATTTTTTCGATGGTGCGCCACGGCCGTTTGCGGGCATCATGAGAAGAGACTGCCTCTTTTGCTGGACTTCGCATGACCACCCCTCTCGGCATTGCCGACATCCACGCCGCCGCGGCGCGGCTTTCCGGCCTGATCGTCGAAACCCCCTTGATCGAATCGGCCGAGCTGAACAGGCGCTTCGGCGGCCGCATCCTGTTCAAGCCGGAGACGTTGCAGCGCACCGGCTCGTTCAAGTTCCGCGGCGCCTACAACAAGCTGTCGTCGCTGAGCGAGGAAGAGCGCCGCCGTGGCGTCGTCGCCTTCTCCTCGGGCAATCATGCGCAGGGGGTGGCCGCTTCGGCGGCCATGTTCGGCGTCAAGGCGGTCATCGCCATGCCGGCGGACGCGCCGGCGATGAAAATCGGCAATGTCCGCAGGATGGGGGCGGAAGTGGTGCCGTTCGACCGGTTTCGCGATGACCGCATGAGCGTCGTTCGCCCCTATATCGACCGGGGCATGGTGCTGGTGCCGCCCTTCGACGATCCGGCCATCATTGCCGGGCAAGGCACGATCGGCCTCGAACTCATGCGGCAGGCCAGGGCGCTTGGCGTCAGCCTCGACGCCGTCGTCATCCCCTGCGGGGGCGGCGGCCTGTCGAGCGGCATTTCGGTGGCGGTCAAGGATGTCTCGCCGGGCACCGCGGTCTGGGCGGTCGAGCCCGAGCATTTCGACGACACGCGCCGCTCGCTCGCCGCCGGCGCCCGGGTTTCGAACGAACCGGGCCATAGCTCGATCTGCGACGCGATCCTGACCGCCGAGCCGGGCGCCATCACCTTCGAAATCAACCGCAGGAACCTCGCCGGCGCCGTCGCCGTCTCCGACAGGGCGACCGCACAGGCGATGCGCGATGCCATGGCCTATCTCAAGCTGGTGGTCGAGCCGGGCGGCTGCGTGGCGCTCGCGGCACTGTCGTCGGGCGAGATCGAACTGTCCGGCAAAAGTGTCGCCGTGGTGCTTTCCGGCGGCAATGTCGATTTCGGCACCTATGCCGGGATCATGGCAGCCGCCTGATCGCCCTATCCTCTCAGCCGTGCCCACCATCGGCGCGGTCCGACGGGCTGCCATCCAATCAAGAGGCTTGCACGTAGGGTAGCCTTTCAGCGACCTTCCCGCGAGCGCCCGTCAGTCCAGCGTGCGCCTGAACCGCAAAAGCGCGGTGCCCGCGAACACCAGCACGAACACGGCCAGCCAGCCGATCTCGGTGGCGATGGCATGGAAGTCGGCGCCCTTCAGCATCACCGCGCGGGTGATGCGCAGGAAATGCGTCAGCGGGAAGATTTCGCCCAGCGCCTGGGCCCAGCCCGGCATGCCGCGATAGGGGAACATGAAGCCGGACAACAGCAGCGACGGCAGGAAGAAAAAGAAGGTGAGCTGCATGGCCTGCATCTGCGAGCGGGCCATGGTCGAGATGGTGTAGCCGAGCAGCACCAGCGACAGCACGAAGACAAGTACCGACGACAACAGCAGCGTCAGGCTGCCGACGAACGGGATATCGAACAGAAGCTTCGCCGCCACCAGCACCACCGCGACCTGCACCGCGCCGACGACAAGGAAGGGCAGCACCTTGCCCAGCATGATCTCGGCCGGACTGGACGGCATGGCGAGCAGGTTTTCCATCGTGCCGCGCTCGGTTTCGCGCGTCAGCGCCATGGCCGTCATCATCACCATGGTCATCTGCAGGATGACGCCGAGCAGGCCGGGCACGATATTGTATTGCGAAATGCCTTCGGGATTGTAGCGATGGTGCACCACCACCTGCAGCTGCTGCCTGGCATTCTCGGCGGCGGCCGCCTGCATGCCTTGCGCGCGCAGCAGTGCCTGGCTCGCCACCGTGCTCAGTGTGGAAATGGCGCCGCTCGCGGCCGAGGGATCGGTCGCGTCGGCCTCGATCAGGATCTGCGGATTGTCGCCGCGCTCGACCCGGCTGGCGAAGTCGGCCGGGATGGTGACGACGAAGGAAACGTCGCCGCGCGCCATCAGGAACTCCGCCTCTTCGGCGCTCTCGGTGACATGGTCGAAATGGTAGTAGCCCGTCACCTGCAGCGCCGAGACCATGGCGCGCGTATACTGGTCGTTGCTCATCGCCACCAGCGCCGTCGGCAAGCCCTTGGGATCGTTGTTGATGGCGAAGCCGAACAGAATGAGCTGCAGCAGCGGCACGCCGAGCATCATGGCGAAGGTGATGCGGTCGCGCCGCATCTGGATGAACTCCTTGATCAGCAGCGCGCCGAGCCGGGCGAAGGAGAAGACGCTGTTCATGCCATATTGTCTCATGCCATATTGTCCTTCGACCCCGACATGAACTGGATGAAGACGTCCTCCAGGCTGGTTTCGCCTGGCACCACGGTCACGCCCTTGTGCTCCTTCTCGACATCGGCGAGGGCTGCCTCGAGCTTCTTCCTGTCGGAACCGACGACATGCAGCGTGGCGCCGAACGGCGCCACCTGGTCGACACCGCGGCGGCCCTGCAGCTCTTCGGCCACCTTGGCGAGCTGTGGACCCTGCACCACGAACGTCGTCAGGCCGGCGTTTTTCACCACCTCCTCAACGGTGCCGGTGGCCAGCATCTTGCCATAGGAGATGTAGCTGATGCGGTGGCAGCGCTCGGCCTCGTCCATGTAGTGGGTCGAGACCAGCACGGTCAGCCCGCCGCTGGCGAGGCGATGGATCTCGTCCCAGAATTCGCGCCGCGCCTTCGGGTCGACGCCGGCCGTCGGCTCGTCGAGCAGCAGCAATTTCGGCTTGTGCATGATGCAGGCGGCGAGCGCCAGCCGCTGCTTCCAGCCGCCGGACAGCGTGCCGGCCAGCTGGTCGCGGCGCGAGGCGAGGCCGAGTTCATCAAGCGTCCTGGCGACATAGTCCTCGACCGGTTTCAGCTGGTAGAGCCGCGCCACGAATTCGAGATTCTCGCCGATCGTCAGATCCTCGTAGAACGAGAATTTCTGCGTCATGTAGCCGACTTCGCGCTTGATGCTGAGCGAGTCGGTGCGGATGTTGAAACCCAGCACCGTGCCTTCGCCTTCGTCGGGCGTCAGCAGGCCGCACATGATGCGGATGGTGGTGGTCTTGCCCGAACCGTTGGGGCCGAGGAAGCCGACGATCTCGCCCTCGGCGACCGACATCGTCACATGGTCGACGACGGTCTTGTCGCCGAACCGCTTGACCAGGCCGTGAACGTCGATGGCGTTCATTTGGCCGTTTCCGCAAGGTCGACATCGACGATCTGGCCAGGCTGCAGCGGGCCGGCGTCGCCCTCCGGCCGCGCCTCGACCAGATAGACCAGCTTCTGCCGGTTCGCGAGCGAATAGATCACCGGCGGGGTGAATTCGGGATCGGGCGAGACATAGCTGACGCGCGCCTTCACATCGGGGCCGCAGCCGTCGCAATGGACGCTGAGCAGGCTGCCGATCCTGACCGAGGCGAAGGCGGCCTCCGGTATGTAGACGCTGAGCTTCACCGCGCCGTCAGGCAGCATCGAGATGACCGGCGCGGTCGGGCCGGCGGTGTCGCCGGGATTGCGGATGACGTCGTTGACGCGGCCGGGCGAAGGGGCGGCGAGCGTGCGCTTGGACAGCCGCCACTCGGCCTGCCGCAGGGTTGCCTGCGCCTGCTTGACCTGATTGTCGGCGGCCTTGATCGTCTCGGGCCGCGCCGGCAGGCCGCCGACGGCGAGATTGGCCTGCGCCTGGCCGACCTGGGCGTTGGCGGTCTCCAGCGTCGCCGAGGCGGTGTCGTAGTCGGCCTGGGTGCCGGTGCCGCGCTTGAACAGATCGGCGGCGCGGTCGTATTTGCGCTTGGCGTCGTCGGCCTGCGCCTTGGCCATGTCGACCTGCGCCTTGAGTGCGGCGATCTCTTCCGGCCGCTTGCCGACCTGCAGATCGGCGAGCTGCGCCTGCGCCTGCGCGAGGCTTGCCTCGGCCTGCGCCACCGCGATCCTGGCGTCGGCGCTTTCCAGCGTCACCACCGTCGCCCCCGGCGTGACGCGATCGCCGCGCTTGACGGCGACGGTCTCGACCTGCGCCACCTCGATCGGCGCCAGCAGCACATAGTCGCCCTCGACATAGCCGACGGCGAGCGGAGCGGCGGGCGCACAGGCGCCGAAGAGTTGAGCGGCAAGCGGCAAGGAGCAGAGGAAACTCATCGTTTTGATCCAATTGGGGGTTTTGATCCAATTTGGGGTTTTGATCCCATTCGGGCGGCCAGCATGGCGCTGAGATTGTCCGTCGTGACGGCCGCGACCTTGGCGGCCTCGGCGGCGCCGATGTCGTGCCAGCCCATGCGGCGCTTCACCGCCTCGCGGCCGATGCGAAAATAGACGACCTGGCCGATCAGCGTGAACACGGTGAGCCGGGTCCGCTCGCTTTCGGCCGGCTCGCCGGTCGCCTGCTCCCAGAGATGACATAGCCGGCGATGCGCCGGCTCGAACACGCCTTCATAGATGCGGTCGAGCGCAGCGGTGGGATGCTGCAGTTCGCGCAGCAAGAATTGCACGATCTCGCCGGCGCGCGGCTGCGCCACGACGAAGCCGACGATCCCCTCTATCGCCGCGAAAAGCTGCGCGCGCGCCGCCTCCGCATCGCCCGCCGGCGCGGCACGGCCACCGGCTGGCGCCTGACCGGCTGCCAGTGCCTGGGAGGCGACCGCCTGGATAGTCTCGACGATATAGTCGGCGACGGCGGCGCGGAGGCCTTCCTTGCCGCCGAAATGATAGGCGATGGAGCCGATATTGGCCTGCGCCGCGGCCGCGATCTCCCGGGTCGAGGTGCCATCGAAACCCTGCCGGCCGAACAGTTTCAGCGCCGCCTGCACGAGCGCGGCGCGGGTAGGCTCCGCCGGAGATGTCTCGCGGCGGGAATTTTTGGCGTCGGGCAATTTGATCATGACAGTACTTTAATCAATCGATTGATTAAAGTCAACTTCTGTTCGGAGTTGTCTTGCCATCGCCCGCGCCAAACGCTTTAGTGCGCGGCCATGGGCAAGGAAGTCGAGCGCAAGTTCCTGGTCTCCAGCACCGCATGGCGGGAGCTGGCTGAGGCGGATATCGGCATCCTCCAGTTCTATCTCGCCACGGCGCCCGGGCGAACCGTCCGCATCCGCATCAGCGACGGCGCTTCTGCCAAGCTGACGCTCAAATTCGGCAGTGGCGCTCGCGAGCGCGACGAGTACGAATATCCGATCCCTCTGGCGGATGCCCTGGAGATGCTGGACTTCGCCATCGGACGTGTCATCGAGAAGACACGTCACCATGTTAGGCATCGCGGCTATCTCTATGAAGTCGATGTCTTTGGCGGTGCACTCGCGGGACTTGTGGTGGCCGAACTCGAGACTCCGGAAGATGTGCCGGACGAAATGCTGCCTGACTGGCTCGGCCGTGAAGTGACCGGCGAGCAGAAATTCTACAACGCGTCGCTCGCCCTCGGGGGGATACCGGAGATCGCCGCATGAGCTTTCGCATCGACCCGCGCCTGCCGCTGACCGGCGAGGTCAGACGCATCCTTGCTGCGGAGATCGGCAAGGCGCTCCAGCATCTGGATGCGGCGCGCAGCCGGCCGGAACAGGGGCTGCACAAATGCCGCAAGCGGCTGAAGAGCGCGCGTGCCTTGCTGCGGCTGGTTCATTCCGGCGCCGAAACATTCTGCACGACAGAGAACCAATGCTATCGCAACGTGGCGGCGCTGCTTGCCGCTCCGCGCGAGGCAACGGCGCTGATCGAGACCCTCGACCGGCTGGCGGCGGCTTTTCCCAAGGAGAGCGCCGATGGCGGGCTCGACGCCGTGCGCGACAGGCTGGTCGCCCGTCAGCACGATTTGCATGAAGGCGCCGGCCTCGAAGCAGCGATCGGCGCGGCAACCGCTGCCTGCGAAGACGGCATCAAGCGGATCGAAAGCCTCGCCTTGCCCGACCAGCCGGAACAGGCGGCCGACGTGCTTGCCGAAGGTGCACGCGTCACCCTGCGCCGCGCCAAAAAGGCGCTCGACAAGGCCGGCGCGCGCGGCGAAGCCAATGATTTCCATGATTTGCGCAAGGCCGCCAAAACGCATGGCATGCACCTGTCCCTGCTGGGCCGGCTGTGGCCGACGCCGATCAAGGCGCGGCGCAAGGCGGTCGATGAACTGGGCGAGCGGCTCGGCGAACTGCATGACCTGTTCGTCATGCGCGCCCTGCTCGAGGCGGACGACGAGCCGCTGGGGCCGCACCAGGACACAAAGCTTCTCGGCAAGCTCTTGAAGCGTTCGGAGAAGCGCCTGAGGAAATCCTGCCTTGCCGAGGCGGCTGAGCTGTTCGGCGACAGCCCCAAGCGCTCGACACGCAAACTGGCCCGCAAGGCGCGCGACGACCTGGCCAGCCCGACGCCGCATGACGAGACGAGCGCTTCCGCCGTCTGACCAAACGCCGGCGCGCTGGCACTCCCCCGCCGGGCCGTGCTAGTCACGCTCTACCATGACCGAGCCCGGCGACACGCTTCTGGATTGACTTGGCCGCTGGCTTGCCGGCCGGCTGCAGCAAGAATCCTCCGGCTATGAGCCCTATACGCCATCCGACGCCGAGACGCTGCGCCGCACGCTGGAGCCGGGCGACATCCTGCTGATCGAAGGCAACCAGAAGATTTCGGCGGCGATCAAATACCTCACCCAGTCGACATGGTCGCATGCGGCCTTCTATGTCGGCGACGCGCTGGCCGAACCGGAGGACGGAACCGAGCGGCGGCGGCTGATCGAGGTGACGCTCGGCGAAGGCTGCGTGGCGGTACCGCTGTCGCGCTATCGCACCTACAACACCCGCATCTGCCGGGCGAGCGGGCTCACTCCGGAGGACCGCGATCATGTCGTCGCCTTCATGATCGGCAAGCTTGGCCTGAGATACGACCTCAAGAACATTTTCGACATGTTGCGCTACTTCTTTCCGACGCCGCCGGTGCCGGTGCGCTGGCGCCGCCGCATGCTGGCCTTCGGCTCCGGCAATCCGACGCGGGCCATCTGCTCCTCGCTCATCGCCGAGGCCTATGGCGAGATCCACTACCCGATCCTGCCCGAGATCACCCGTGCGCCGGGCCGCGCGTCGGCGCAATCGAGCTATATGCGCAAGGAGATCCTGCACATTCGCCACCACTCGCTCTACACGCCGCGCGACTTCGACCTGTCGCCGTTTTTCCGCATCGTCAAGCCGACGCTGGAATATGGTTTCGACTACCGGCAGATGGTCTGGGACGACAAGGCAAGCACAGACGCCGGAGCCGCAAAGGCTGGAGCAATCGTCCCAGACACGTGATGGCTTCGGCCTAGAGCCGTTCACCGTTTCACGGAAACGGCAACCCGCTCTAACTCTTTGTTTTAACGCAATTCCGGACGGAAAACCGTTTCACACTTTTCCTGGAATTGCTCTAGGTCAGGACATGCCCCTGTAGCGCGGCCTATCCGGCCGAGGTGCAGGCGTTTCACATGGCGGCCTGCATCATGCCGAGACCGCGACGGTGCCCTGGCTTTCAGCTCTGCGTTCGACCCAGACATGGACCGGTTCGTCGCGGCCGCGGATGCTCACCGGCCCATGATCGCGCGCATTCAACCGTGCCGTGGGCGATTCCGCCTTCGCGGCCTCAATCAGTCGTGACCCAAAGCAAATATTCGCCTGAAGCTCCCGGCAGAGCGACTGCAAACGGCTGGCGACGTTGACGGTGTCGCCCACCACCGCGAAGGACAGATTGCGCTCGCTGCCGACCGCGCCGATGACGACTGCGCCATATTGTGCACCGATCCGAACGTCCAGCGGCGGATATCCCCTGGACACCCGCTGCACATTCCAGTCTTCGAGAGCGGCGACCATCGCTTCAGCGCACTGGATGGCGCGAGTGGCGTCGTCATGGCTGGCTTGCGGAACCCCGAATGTCGCCATGATGCAATCGCCGATATAGTTATCGACGGTGCCATTGTGGTCGAAAACGACCTGCTCCATGCGACGGTGGAACTGACGCAGAAGTTCGAACACTGCTTCGGCCGGATGATCCTCGGAATAGTGTGTGAAGCCGACAATGTCGGCGAACAGCACCGCGATATCCTGCCGGCGGACCGGGCCGAAGGGCTCGTCATCGGTGGCGAGCTGGTCGACGACATTGGGCGAAAAATGCCGGGCGAGATTGGCGCGGGCGCGCTCTGCCTTGACATAGTCTTCCGACAGACGCCGGGAACGAGAGACGACCAGCGCCATGATCGCGCCGATAATCAGCACGACCAACACGTTGGTCGCCTGAGCGAATGTATCGACGAAATTGGGGTTGAGGTAGAGGTTCAGTCGCTCTTTCACCGGCAGCGAATAGAGGTTCGTCGCCGGAATGACGGTCCCCGGATGAACAATCACCCATCCCACCCCGATCGCCCACGTCAAGGCCGCGAGCGCACCGAGATAGAGCGCCAATCGTGTCGAAAGGGTCAGCGCGCCAAGGCATACGAAAATCAGCAGGAATTTGAAGCTGCCCTCGCGCAGTTGCATCGCGGCCGGCGCGACCTCCAGGGAAAACGGGTTGGGCGTTACCAGCAGAACGGTCAACAGAATGATGTCCAGCGTACCGACAAGGTAACCGATCCACCATCGCGCCGTGCGACGGCGCGCAAAGAGAAACTGGATCAGGCCGACGAGCTGGAACAGCACGAGGCCCGCCAGCACGAAGAGCAGCGAAGCATCCCAGCGGCTGATCAATGAAAAGAAGCAGAAGATCACGGCGAGCGATGCCGTACGCGCCCAGAACTGCAATGCAGCACCGTGGCGTTCTGCGCGCGCCCGCAAATTTTTCAGGCGCGAATAGCGGCGAAGTTCAAGTGTTGGTGCGGTCGGCATAGGATCACTTCGATTTCACGGGGGCGTGTCACGCATTCGGCAAGCCGTCCTCTACAGTCTGGCAAATCGGTGCGCGAATCCTATCACGAATGTTGGTGCCGGATCTGTTCTATCCCAGCGCGCCCTATGGGCGCGGTCGGCATCGCCGGTCGCATGGCTCGTCCGGTCGGCAAGCTGGTGGCGAATGGTGGCAGTCGGCGCCGCCGGAGCGGGCGCGACATGCTCAGCCGCCAGATGCAATCCTGCTTGGGATGATTGGTCAGGCCGGCAAGGGACGGCGTCCCTTTGCAGGAGCGGCGGGCTGGGCGCCGGCATCGCGCGGGTGCGAGCCGATCGGCATGATCGCGGGAAACGGCGTCGCGCCGAAGGCAAAGGTGAATTTGTAGCCGGTGAGCCCGTCCTCGGGCGTCGTATGCTGGTCGTGATGGGCGAGCAGCTTGGCGCGCTCGGCCAGTTCCTCGGCCTCGCGCCGCACCATCTCCGCCGTTTCCGGCCGCATGCGCCTGGAGAAGCTGACGAAGGTCGCCTCCTTGTCGATATGGGTGATGGCCCAGCCGATGAAATTCTTGTTGGTCATCTCGAACAGCGGCCTCAGCGGCCCTTCGAAATTCCACTGGATCGGCGTCTCGACCAATAGTCTTGCCGTGAGACCCCGGCCGAGCGCGATCAGGCCGAGTTCCTCGAGGTCGCGCAGATAGAGGAACATCGAGGCCTCGCTCAGGCCTTGCGAACGCATGATGCCTTCAGGCGTGAACTTCTCCGACAGCATGACGAAGATGAACAGCAGCGCCGGCCGGCCGGCGAGCCGGCGCTCGATCTCGGGTGCGATGTGGTTGACCGGTCCCGGCCCGCGGTTCATCGAGCCTAGCACGTTTTCCAGCTCGACGCCGGCGGCCGTGCAGATCTCCACCAGCCGGTCGAGCTTGCAGTTGCGCTCGTGGAAGATGCGCTTCACCGTCGGCTCTGAAACGCCCATGCGTTCGGCAAGCTCGCGATAGGTGACGCCCTTGGCCTTCAGCGTCCGCTTCAGCGCCTCGAAGATCAGACCGTTCATGGGATGCACCTCTTGCCAGCGGTTACGTATCGATATTTGATACTAGCGGCAATTAGGCTTTCCGAAAAGTATCGAAAATCCTAGGTCTGGCCTGTCATCACAGGAGAACAGCCATGAACCGCCTCTCAGCCTTTGTCGTCGCCATCGGTATCGCCGCCGCACCAGTCGCCCAGGCCGGTGAGCTCTGGCGCGCCACGGGCTTCGAACAGCCGGAATCGGCGCTGTTCGACGCCGCCAACAACCGCATCATCGTCTCCAACATCGTAGGCAATCCCGGCGCTGCCGACGGCAATGGCTATCTCTCGGTGCTGTCCCTCGACGGCAAGACGATCACCCAGCACTGGACCGACGGCATGGACGCGCCCAAGGGCATGGCGATATCGGGCGGCAAGCTCTATGTCGCCGACATCACCAAGGTCCGCGTCGTCGATCTGGCCAGCGGCAGGCTGATCGCCAGCATCGTGGTGCCGAATGCCGTCTTCCTCAACGACATGACCTCGGACCACACGGGCAAGGTCTATGTCAGCGACATGCTGGCCGACACGATCTACCGCGTCGATGGCGACCGGCCGGAGCTGTTCGTCAGCGATGCGCTGCTGGCTTCGCCCAACGGCGTCTTCGCCGACGGCGACAGGCTGATCGTCGCCTCCTGGGGCAAGGGCATCAAGCCCGACTTCAGCACGGCGGAGCCGGGCGGGCTGCTCGCCATCGATCTCGCCAGCAAGGCGATTTCGCCGCTGCCCGGCGCGCAGAAATTCGCCGACCTCGACGGCGTCATCGCTGTTGGCGACACCATTTATGCCACCGCCTACATGACCGGCACGCTCTACCGCTACAAGGCCGGCGGCGCGCCGGAAGCGGTGGCGCATTTCAAGCCGGGCAGCGCCGACATCGGCACCGACGGCAAGTCGATCCTCTACGTGCCGCTGATGAACGAGGGCGAAATCGCGGCACTGAAGCTCGACTGAGGGCTCAGGGCCGATCCGCGCGACCTCTCGCTAACGGCCGTGGGATGGACCGTGCTACGACGGTCCATCCCACGATGATGGTCAAGGAGGATTGCGATGGAAGACATTGCCATGGAGGACTGGGGCATCCCCACGGCTCTGGATCGTCACTGGGCTGCCTCCGATGCCGGCGACTTCGAAGCGGAGCATGAGATCTACCGGGAGGATGCGGTGCTCGACTATCCGCAATCGGGCGAGCGCATGCCGTGAGCCATGGGGAAGATCATCCGCCGATCGCCCGTCCGGAGCTGCCTAGCGAGACGGTCGCGCTCGCCCGCTTCCTCATCGGCAAGCTGGTGGTGCGCGATTTGCCAGAGGGCATGGTCAGCGGCCGCATCGTCGAGACCGAGGCCTATGTCGTGGGCGACGCCGCCGGGCATGGCTTCAGGGGGATGACCCGGCGCAACCGCTCGCTGTTCCTCGAGCGCGGCCACGCCTATGTCTATCTCGCCTATGGCGTCTCCATGATGCTGAATGTCTCAAGCGAGGCGGAAGGTACCGGAACCGGCGTCCTGATCCGGGCGCTCGAGCCGCTCGAGGGCATCGCCATCATGCGTCAGAATCGCGGCGTCGAGCGCTTGCGTGACCTGGCGCGCGGGCCGGGCAGGCTGGCGGCGGCGCTGCGGATCGACCGGTCGCTCGACGGGCTCGACCTTTGCCGGGAAGGGCCTCTATGGCTGGCGAAGGACGGCCAAAAAGCCGGCGACATCGGGCAGGGCATCAGGATCGGCATCACCAAGGATGCGGACAGGCTGCTACGGTTCTATGTCAGGGGAAGCCCGTTCGTCAGCGGTCCGAGCTCGCTCAACCCATGACGGCCGGCAGCCCTCCTCCCTTGAGGGACGCTGGCTGCGAAGGGGCTGCCTCTCTCATTTCTCCGCCAGTTGCGTCCGTGCATCGCTGATCGAGGCGGCATAGGTCACCAGCGGTCGCTTGACGCCGTGGTTGATCAGGGTGCGCCGTATTTGCGCAGACGCCCCGGCAGGTGGTAGCCTTCGCGCCAGACCGTCACCAGCTTGGGCGTGAACAATTCGGCAAATGTCGGGCTTGTCGACCCGTGGGCCCACCCTCGAGCCGACTTATGGGTCGGTTGATGCACTGCCTGCCGTGCCTGATCCATGGACTGCCTTCCGCACATGAAGGCGGCGGAACCGTCGGCAGGAATGTCGGCGGTCGCCGTCGCGACTTATGCCGGCTCAGCCCTGCGATCTGGCGGCACGGCGGGTTTGAGGCGCACGCCCCTGCCGCCGCGTTCGCTGGCCTGGTTCTCGCCGATCAACTCCACCCCGGCCTCGTCGAGCGCCTGGATGACCTTCATCAGCGTATCGACCACGCCCCGGACCACGCCATCGCTCGCTTCCATGCGCTGGATGGTCGGAAGCGAAACGCCTGCGCGTTCGGCGAGCGTCTTCTGGTCGATGCCGGCCAAGGCCCTTGCGGCACGCATCTGCGCGGCAGTGATCATCGGCCGGACCTCATGTCTGAGTTTGCAGGAATAATGTGTAATGCCATTGTCATGATGTTTCAAGCATCAATATAAACGTTTTGACGCGTAAGCGCCTTCGCCTGATTGTCCATTTTTCCCGATACTTCCCGAGGATTGCAGGCTAGGGTGTTGCCCATCTGGGCAGGGGTAACGCGGTTGAATATTTTCAAGACCTTGATGACATCGGCATGCCTGCTTTCGATGGTTCTGGTTCTGGCAGGCTGTGGTGGACACCTCATCAACCGATTGATCTGAGCGCAAGCCCGAGGGTGCAGTCAGGCGCCGTCGGCATCGTCGCCCACCACCTTGCGGCGCTGCAACACCCGCGCCACCAGCCAGCACAGCATCGCCCAGGCGAAGCCCGCGCACCAGCCGGCCAGCACATCCGACGGCCAGTGGACGCCGAGATAGATGCGGCTGACGCCGACCAGCACCGTCGTCAGCACGGCCAGCGACAAGACGTAGATCTTCGTCGCCCTGCCATGCAGGAAGCGCGCCGCGAGCGAACCGAGTGTGAGATAGGTCACCGCCGACAGCATGGCATGGCTGCTCGGGAAGGAAAGCGACGTCTCGCTGACCAGATGCGAAACGAGCTCGGGCCGCGGCCGGTCGACGCCGACTTTCAGCAGGCTCGACAGCACCTGGCCGCCGGCCACGGCGACGAAGATGAGAAGGGCCGTCCCCGGCCGGCGGATCAACAGCAGATAGAGGATCGTTGCCGAAGTGATCAGCACCAGCACGCTGGCGCTGCCGAGGCTGGTGATGTCGCGCATGGCGCCTTCCAGCCACGATGGGCCGATCGGGATTGCCGGTTGGCCAACCTGGCGGAAGGCAAGCAGGATTTCGGTGTCGAAGGCGTGCGGCGCGGTTGCCCGCGCCACCTCCATCAGTTCCACGAAGCCCCAAAGGCCGCCGGCGATGACCAGGCCGGCCAGCAGCACCGGGAATTCGATGCGGTTGAGCAGGGTGCTTGCGGTGTCTTTCATCGGGCCGGTGTCGCAATCTTCATCTCGATCAACTCCCCTGCAGATAGGGCCCGAGCGTGATCAGCGCCACGGCGGCGATCGCCAGCACGATGCCGGTGGCCTGCAGCGCGTTGACGCGCTCGCCGAAGAACACCAGCGCCACGACGTTGACCGAGACCAGCTGGATGACCGCCGAGAGGCTGAACGACACCGACATGCCGAATTCGCGGATCAGCCGCAGCATGATCAGATTGCCCAGGGAGTAGAGCGCGAGCGTCAACAGGATCTTGCCCAGGCTCGGCGCCAGTCCCCATTGCTTGGCGGCGGTTGCCGCCAAAAGGAAGATCACCGTCGAAAAGCCAAGCTGCAGCAGTCCCGAAAAACTCAACGTCCCATCCCCTCGAAGCGGCTGCCGCCGCATGTGCCGCGGACCTTGTTTCCCAAGCGCCTCGACACGTCAAGCGACCTCGTTCTAACGAAGGTCTTGCTAACGAAGGTCTTGGCAACGGCAAGACTGAGGCTCAATGTGCCGATATCGTCCAGCTTGTTCGATCCAAGGGCGATCAGGGACTCATGATTCGTATTCTGCAGAATTTGGCGCGGCGCTGGAGCGAGCTTTCCCTTGCCCTGCAATTCCTCGTTGCCGGCGGCTTTGGCCTGCTGGCCGTCATGCTGGTGGTGGGTGCCTGGGTGACGTCGCAGATCCGGGACGGCGTCACCCGCAATTCGGCCGCCACGACGGCGCTCTACGTCGACAGCGTGATCGCGCCGCTGCTGCCGGACCTGCGCAAGAGCGAGGAGCTCAGCGAGTCCGTCAAGCAGGCGCTCGACGAGACGCTCGGCCAGGGCGCGCTCGGCAAGCGCCTGGTCTCGTTCAGGCTCTGGCGCCGAGACGGCACCGTGCTCTACGCGAAAGATGCAACTTTGATCGGCCGCCGCTTTGATCTGACCGACGATCTGCGGTCCGCCTTCCAGGGCAACGTCACCGCCCAATTCGATGCGTTCGACGAAACCGAAAGCAAGGAGCAGGCCGTGGGCGTGCCGTTGCTGGAGATTTACAATCCGGTGCGCGAACCCTGGTCGGGCGAGGTGGTGGCCGTCACCGAATTCTTCGAGGTCGCCACCGATTTCAAGGCCACGCTGGCCTCTGCCCTGCTGTCGAGCTGGCTGATCGTGGCCGGTACCACCCTGACGGCTTTTCTGCTGCTGTCGAGCATCGTGCTGCGCGCCAGCCGCACCATCGACGATCAGCGCGGAGCGCTGCGCCGTCAGGTGTCGGAGTTGCAAGGCCTGGTGACGCAAAACAGCGCCTTGCGGCAGCGTGTGCAGCGGGCGTCGCGCCGCGCCACCGCGCTCAACGAACGATATTTGCGCCGGATCGGCGCCGACCTGCATGACGGACCGGCGCAGCTCGTGGCCCTGGCGGCGCTGCGCATGGACAGCCCGGTATTTTCCGGCGACGGCCATTGGGGCGAAAACCGCGCGACCGAGGTCGCGATGATCCGCAAGACGCTGGAGGATGCGATGCGCGAAATTCGCGGTATCTGCACCGGTCTCGTCTTGCCGCAGATCGAAACGGCCGCGGCAACGGACATATTGCGGATGGCGGTCGACGAACATCAGCACCGGACGGGAACGTCCGTGTTGCTCACGATGCCCAGGCATTTGCCTGATCTTGGCACTTCCGAAAAGATCAGCATCTATCGTTTCGTGCAGGAAGGGCTGAACAATGCCTATCGCCACGGGCGGGCCAAGGATCAGACGGTGCGGGCCGGGATGAAGAATGGCAGGCTTTTTGTCGAAGTGTCCGATAGCGGACCGGGTTTCGATCCGGCGCGGGTCGATGGGTTGGGGCTCGCCGGCCTCAGGGAGCGGGTCGAAAGCATTGGCGGCCAGTTCGAGACCTTGACCGGAGCGCAAGGCACGCGATTGGTGATCAGTCTTTCGATCGAGGAGCAAGCATGATTGGCGCTATCCGCATCGCTATTGTCGACGATCATCCGCTATTTCGTGAAGGCGTGACGCGCAGCCTGTCGGAGATCGGAGGTTTCGAGATCGTCGGTGAAGGCGCGACAGCGCAGGATGCCGAACGCATCGCCTCGACGGTGCAGCCTGACATTTTGCTGCTCGACATCTCCATGCCGGGCGGCGGTCTGTCCGCGGTTGCCAGCATCCTTGCCGACCATCCCGCCCAGAAGATCGTCATGCTGACGGTTTCGGAGACCAATGCCGATGTAACCACGGCGCTGAACGCAGGCGTGCAGGGCTATATCCTCAAGGGCGTCGGATCTCGCGCGCTCGCCGACATCCTGCGCAATGTGGCAGCCGGCGAGGGTTACCTTACGCCGACGCTGTCGGCACGGCTGCTTTCCGATCTCCAGTCCCCGCAATCCGCCGACGGCGTGGCGGACCGGTTGCGGCAACTGACCGAACGGCAGGCGGAAATCCTGCGGCTGGTGGCGGAGGGGCTCAGCAACAAGGAGGTTGCCCTGCGCCTGGAGCTGCAGGAGAAGACGGTCAAGCACCACATGACCGGGGTGCTGTCCAAACTCAATGTGCGAAACCGCACTGAAGCGGCTCTCATGGTGCGTGAGTTCCGCGACCGGGACAGAAGTCGCTCCTAGAGCAATTCCAGGAAAAGTGTGAAACAGTTTTCCGTCCGGAATTGCGGCAAAACCAAAGCGCTGGAGCAATTCCATGAATAGTGTGAAACGGTTTTCCCGGGCAAAGCGCTGGCCGTTGCCTGCTGGCCAGTTTCACAAGGCTTTCAGACGGCTCACATCGGCCGGCGTGGCCCGGCGGTCGATGATCGTACGACCCAGCGCATCCTTCATTCTGAAACGGCCGTTCTCGATCTTTTCGGTGATGCCGTCGGGATGTGTGACCGTGATCTTGTTGCCGCTCACCTCGACCTTGTCACCGGTCGTGCCGTTGACATGGCTGGCGCCTTTGGTGCTCTGACCCTTGCCGGAGGCCGAGTTGTCACCGCTGCCATCCGTTGCGGAATTGCCGCCGTTTGCATTTCCGTTGCCGCTGCCGTTACCGCCACTACCGCCGCTGCTGTTACCGCCGCTGTTGCCGCCGTTACTGCCGCCGCTGTTGCCGCCACTACCACCACCTTTGCCGGCCTGTGCTGATGCGGCGTCGATTCCGGGGGCGGAGCCGTGCAGGGCAATTCGATAGGGAACGATGGTCAGCGCCAGAGCCGCCGCCGAAACGAGCGTCAGCCGGCGGCACCGGGCCGTGATCGATCCGTGCATCCTGATCTCCGTCGATTGAGCCGGCGCGCCCACCCCAACGTTGCAACCAGCAACTTCGCCGAAAGATGTATTGGCCGGAAGCGACCTCCGACCGTTGCGTTTGTCCTCCAGGACTTTTGCAAGCGCAAGATTGGACCAAAGTCCGAGGTCCGCGCGAGCAAGTCGCCTCGCCCCGAGCCTTCGGGCCTGTATGATGTCACGAAAATGTGATCGGCCCGGCGTAGGAGTCGAACAGGCAACAAGCTCCAGCCACTCCAAAGCCAGAGGCCTTTCGTGACCGAACATCGCTCCCCTGACGCCCGATTCCGCACCAGCCTGCTCGAGGAAAACGAAGGACCGGCCACCAATCCCACCGACAACCGCACCATGGGTGAGATCATCGCCGCGCGGTTCTCGCGCCGGGGATTCCTGAAGGGATCGCTCGCCGTCTCGGCGATCGCCGCGACGGTCGGCCCGCTGGCCATGATCGCCGCCGACGATGCCCGCGCCGCGGAAGGCTCCGCCTTCACATTCGACGAGCTCGAGGCCGGCATCGACGACAAGCATCATGTCGCGCCGGGCTACGACGCCGACGTGCTGTTGCGCTGGGGCGATCCGCTGTTTGCGAATTCGCCGGAGTTCGACCCGACGAAACAGTCGGCCGAGGCGCAGGCCAGGCAGTTCGGCTACAACAACGACTATGTCGGCTACATCGCGATCGACGGCTCGGCCGAACACGGCCTGCTCGTCGTCAACCACGAATACACCAACCCGCATCTGATGTTTCCGGGCATCGTTGCGATCGTCGAGAAGGGCGGGAAGAAGAAGGCCGAGGTGGCGCCGCTCGCGAAGGAGCAGGTCGATGTCGAGATGGCGGCGCATGGCGGCACCATCGTCGAGATCCGCAAGGAGGGCGGCAAATGGCAAGTGGTGCGCGACGGCAAGCTCAACCGCCGCATCACCGCCACCACCGAGATGGCGCTGTCGGGCCCGGTCGCCGGCCATGACCGCGTCAAGACCAATGCCGACCCGTCCGGCACGAAAGTGTTCGGCACTTTCAACAACTGCGCCGGCGGCGTCACCCCTTGGGGCACCTATGTGATGGCCGAGGAGAACATCCACGGCTATTTCTCCGGCGAATTGCCCGAGGGCCACAAGGAAGCCGCCAACTACAAGCGGCTCGGCATTCCGGAAGGCGCCTATGAGTGGGGCGCGCATTACGAACGCTTCAACCTCGCCAAGGAGCCGAACGAACCCAATCGCTTCGGCTGGATCGTCGAGGTCGACGTCAACGATCCGGCATCGACGCCGAGGAAGCGCACCGCCATGGGCCGCTTCAAGCATGAGGGCGCCGAATCCATCGTCGCCAAGGACGGCCGCGTCGTCTTCTATCTCGGCGACGACGAGCGCTTCGACTATGTCTACAAATTCGTCACCAAGGGCACGTTCAGCGCCAACGACCATGCCGCCAACAAGAACCTGCTCGACGAGGGCACGCTGCATGTCGCCAAATTCGCCGAGGACGGCACGGTGGACTGGCTGCCGATCGTCTTCGGCCAAGGGCCGCTGACCGCCGAGAACGGCTTCGCCGGCCAGGCCGACGTGCTGATCGAGACACGGCGCGCCGCCGATCTGCTCGGCGCCACCAAGATGGACCGGCCAGAGGACATCCAGCCCAATGGTGTCAACGGCAAGGTCTATGTCATGCTGACCAACAATTCGAAGCGCAAGCCCGATCAGGTCGATGCCGCCAATCCGCGTGCCGAGAATGCCTTCGGCCACATTATAGAGATCACCGAGACCGATGGCGATTTCACGGCCGCCAAGGGCAAATGGGAAGTGCTTTTGAAATGCGGCGATCCGTCGGTTGCCGATGTCGGCGC
This sequence comes from Mesorhizobium sp. WSM4312, assembly GCF_002294875.1. Lineage (NCBI taxonomy): Bacteria > Pseudomonadati > Pseudomonadota > Alphaproteobacteria > Hyphomicrobiales > Phyllobacteriaceae > Mesorhizobium > Mesorhizobium sp. WSM4312. The sequence continues at coordinate 283,426 of NZ_NSFU01000009.1, forward strand.
CACCTTCTCGACGGCGACGACGGCCCATGGCTGGTTCGGCATGCCCGACAATTGCGCGGTCGATTCGGCCGGGCGCCTGTGGGTCGCTACCGACGGCCAGGGCCCGAAGGTCACCGGCCGCACCGATGGCCTGTGGGCGGTCGACACGGAGGGGGCCGCGCGGGCAACCTCGAAACTGTTCTTCCGCGTGCCGATCGGCGCGGAAATGTGCGGCCCGCTGTTTGCGCCTGACGACCAGACCGCCTTCGTCGCCGTCCAGCATCCGGGCGATGGCGGCGAGGATTGGGAAGGTTTTGGCCGGCCGTCCTACTATGAGGATCCGTCGACGCGCTGGCCGGACTTCAAGCCCGAAATGCCGGTGCGGCCGTCGGTCGTCGCCATCACCAGGCAAGGCGGCGGCAAAATCGCGGTGTGATATCAGGCCCGCGAACCTCGAGGGAGGGCTTCGGTTTGCCACCGCCCCTCCTTCGGCGTGAATCTATTCAAGCTCCGGGAAAGATTGGCAATTTACTGATGGCGCCCTAGGTCGTTCCCAGGAGATCACCGCCATGTCGAAGTCAGTCTATGATCGCGGCCTGCTCAAGCCCGGCGACATCGCCAAGCTGCAGCGCGTCTTTGACGAAGCCTGCCTGCGGCGCGAAGCACGACCCGATTCGGCGGAAGCGCGCGAGATCGCCCTCAACCTGCTAGCGCTCCACAATGCCGGCATGGTCGACGAGGAGATGCTGGTGCAAGCCGTCGGTTTCCGCCGGCTGGAGCCGAAATCGGCGTGAGGCGCCAAGTCGCCAGAGCTCTTCGTTTTGACGCAATTCCCGAGGGAACGCGCTCACACTTTTCCTGGAATTGCTCTAGCGGCTGGCTCCGGCGATCCGCCTGGCGATCGCCTTGCCCAAAATGGCGGCATTGGCGAAGCAGCCACGAATGCTCGGCCGCATGCCGGTGAACCACAGGCCGGGCAGTTTCGGGTCGGCTTCATCGCCATTGAAGAGCGGGACACCCTTGGCGTCGAGCACGCCGAGAGTGCCGACCATGCGTTCCAGCCCGGTGCGGTAGCCTGTCGCGGCAATGACGATATCGGGATCGACCAGGCGGCCATTGGCCAGGATCACCCCGTCGCGGGTGAATTCGCGTATCGCCGGCACCACGGTGATCTTGCCCGACTTGATGGCGTCGACGGCGCCGTCGTCCGCGGCGATCGCCGTGTAATCCGAGGCCAGGCGGCTGGCGCCGCCCGACGGCGCGGGCGGCATGCCGAATTTGGTGAGATCGCCGAAAACCAGGCGCTGCGTCGCGGCCATCACCGCATCGGCGACGCGCAGCGGCAAGCGCGCCATGAGCGGCGAAAGCCGGTGCACGGCGATCTTGCCGATCCGCTTGGGCAGAAGCGCGGGGCCATTGCGGGCCGATAGCCAGAGAGAAGCCGTATCCACGCCGGCCAGATGATTGAGGGCATCGAAGCCCGAATTGCCGGCGCCGACGACCAGCACCTTCTTGCCGGCATAGGACTTGGCGTCGCCAAAATCCGCCGAATGGATGATCCGGCCCGCAAAGGCCTGCATGCCCATCCACTGCGGCGTGAAGGGCTCCTTGTCACGGCCGGTGGCGACGATGACATGACGCGCCAGACGCGAGCCGGCGCTGGTGCGCACCACCCAATGGTCGCCCCCGAACACGAGTGTCTCGACGGCGACGCCGAACTCCACCGGCAACTGGTTCGCCTCGCGGAAATCGTTCATATGGCGGATGACGACATTCCTGGGTGGAAAGGCTGGCGTCCCTCCCGGAAAGGAGAGGCCGGGCAGCGCCGAGAGATCGCGATGGGTGTTGAGATGCAGCTGCTGGTGCCGCCGATGCCAGGGTTCGGCCAGCCGGCTCTCCTGTTCCAGGATCGCCACCGGCACGCCAGCCTTCATCAGGGCCTGCGCGACAGCCAGTCCGGCGGCGCCGGCGCCGATGACAATCGCCGGCTCGACCACCGCCACCTGCTCCACCTTCGGTCTGCTTGTCGTATCAGCCATTCGCTCTCAAAATCCATTCAACCGCCGCATCCTACAAGCTCGCAGAACGCTGTAACCGTTTGATCGCGCGCAAACCCAAACAGCGGATCGGTGCGCTCGAGTGCCTTGCGGCGCCAGGGCGCAAACAACTCCCATCGCGCAAATGCGACTAAACCAACGACATGGAACCGAATGCCCCGCTTCCGTCCGAAACCATGCAGCCCTATATGGCATATCAGCGGCATCGGCGATAATCAGGTCGCGGCAATGTGATTGATTCGAGTTCCGAGGGGCTGGCGGATCTCGTTACCGACGCAGGAATTCGAAACCGCAGCGATTTCGGCTTCCCGTGAAAAATCAAGGCGCCGTGGCGCGTCTGGCGTGCCGAAAGGCACGCCGCGCCACAGACGGCACGCGGAATCCGGACCATGCCCTCCTTGCGGATCTATTTCGACAAAATCCTCGAGGGTGCCTCGCCCAAGGTCGAGCGCCAGGCGTTGACGCATGTCGAACGCCTGGCGATGGTCCGCCGCCATGGCGACTTCTCGCTCGCCTATTCGACTGCCGTGCAGCGCAAGCTTTCCTATTTTGGCGACGCCGACGGCTACATCGCCTTCGGCACCAAGATGAAGCATCATTTCGCGCTTGGCGACCCGGTGGCGGCGCCGGCCCGGCGGCCCGACTATATCAGGCGCTTCGTCGAGACCGCCGGCGACCCGTGGTTCGTGCAGATTGGCGAGGAGACCGCGCACGTGCTGGCCGGGCTCGGCTACAAGGTCAACCGGCTGGGCATCGACACCCGCCTCGCCCTGCCCCAACACGACTTTTCAGGCAAGCGCAACGAGACCGTGCGCTATTCCGAGCGCTGGCTCTTGAAGAAGGGCTTTTCGTTCGAGGAAGACACGCGGACGGTATTCCTCGACGAAATCGCCCGGCTGTCCGAGAACTGGCGCGGCGACCGCATCGTCAAGCGCTGGGAGATGGGTTTTCTCAACCGCCCATTCTACGATCAGCTCGGCACCGACATGCGCCGCTTCGTCCTGCATGGCCCCGATGGCGAACTCGTCGCGCTGCTCGATTTCGATCCGTTGTTTCGCGACGGGAAGGTCATCGGCTACACCACCGCCTTCAAGCGCAAGCACATCGATGCCTCGCCGCACGCCGAGATCGGCCTGACCAAATTCGCCGTCGACCGGTTTCGCGAAGAGGGCATTTCGGTGGTCACGCTCGGCCTGTCGCCGCTTCTCGACGTCACCCCCAGCGGTTTTGCCGAAAGCGATTTCTGGCGCAACACTTTTCAACGCGCCTATTCTTCGCCATGGGTCAACCGCCGCAGGTTCAACCTGCAGGGCCAGGCGGCATTCAAGCGCCGCTTCCATGGCATGGAAGAGCCGGTCTACATCGCTTTCCGCAAGGGGACCTATGTCGAGATGCTGGGCCTGCTGCGGCTGGTGAAAGCAATCTAGGGACCGGCGCGGTCCTGGCCAAAGCCTTTTCATTCGTCATCCATGCGCGGCGTCGCTCGCTCCTTGCCTCGCCCTCGAATGACGAATGCCGGGTTGCCGTGGAAGATATTTCCGCACCACGGCGCCAACTCGCAAAATCATTCCTCTACTAAATTTATAGAACTACCTAGCCTTGCCGCTCATCCAACCGGCGAGGACGTTTCCCGGCGCCGATCCGCAGCGAAGGAGAGGGATCATGTTCAATCTGACCGAGCGCTTCAATCTGACGAGACGCGTTTTCGGCATCGGCCTGCTCGCCGCTACCGTCGGTCTGTCGTTCGGCGCCGCCGCGCAGGAGCTGAAGCAGTTCAACATCGGCTATCAAAAGACCGGCCTGCCGGTGATCGCCCGGCAGCAGCAGGTGATCGAGAAGGCGCTCGCCGACAAGGGCGTCACCGTCAAGTGGGTGGAATTCACCGCCGGCCCGCCACTGGTCGAGGCGCTCAATGTCGGCGCCATCGACGTCGGCTGGACCGGCGACGCACCGCCGATCTTCGGCCAGTCGGCCGGCGCCAACATCGTCTATGCGGCGGCACTGCCGTCCAATGGCGATGGCGAAGCGATCTTCGTCAAGCCGGCCTCGCCGGTCCAGTCCGTCGCCGACCTCAAGGGCAAGCGCGTCGGCGTCGGCAAGGGCACCTCTGCGCATAATCTGCTCGTCGCCGCGCTGGAAAAAGCCGGCGTTCCCTTGGACCAGATCACGCCGGTTTACCTCAGCCCCGCCGATGCGGCCGCCGCCTTCGCCAGCGACCAGATCGACGCCTGGGCGGTCTGGGATCCGTTCTTCGCCATTGCCGAAACACGCTACCAGCCGCGCGTGCTGGCCCGCTCCAGCGAGGTGCTCAAGGTCAACACCTATTTCCTCGCCAACAAGGATTTCGCCAAGGCGCATCCCGAAATCATCACCACCACCATCGCCGCTCTCGGCGAAGCGGCGAAATGGGCGGACCAGAACCTCGACAAGGTGGCCGCGGCGCTGCATGAGGTGACCGGTGTGCCGCTCGACGCCCAGACCATCGCCGCCAACCGCAGCAAATTCGGCATCTTTCCGATCACCGACGAGATCACCGCCGGCCAGCAGGCGACCGCCGACCGCTTCTACAAGCTCGGCCTGATCCCGAAAGCGGTCCGCATCTCGGACGCCGTCTGGACCGCGCCGGGCAACTGATGTTTCTCGTGCGGCGCCGGGCGGAAACGTCCGGCGCCTTTGCCGTTTGTGCCTGTAATCTTCAGGAGATCTGTCCGTGACCGCGCCAGACATGACCACGCCAGCCAGCCCGCTCGATTTCTTCTGGTTCATCCCGACGCATGGCGACGGCTCCTATCTCGGTTCCGAGGAGCAGCAGCGGCCGCCGGAGTTCGGCTATTTCAAGGAGGTCGCGCAGGCGGTCGACAGGCTCGGTTTCCCCGGTGTGCTGCTGCCGACCGGGCAGAATTGCGAGGATTCCTGGATCACCGCGACAGGCCTTGCGACGCTGACCGAAAAGCTGAAGTTCCTCGTCGCACTGCGGCCCGGCGTGACGCTGCCGACTTTCGCCGCGCGCCAGACCGCGGCACTCGACCGGCTGAGCAATGGCCGCCTGCTGCTCAATGTCGTGGTCGGCGGCAATCCGACCGAGCTCGCCGGCGACGGCGTCTTCCTGCCGCATGATGAGCGCTATGCCCCAGGCGCATGAATTCCTGACCATCTGGCGTGGTCTCGTCTCGGGCGAGCGCGTCAATTTCGACGGCAAATATTATCGCGTCGAAAACGGCCGCCTCGACCTTCTGCCGCTGCAGGAGCGGCCGCCGCTCTATTTCGGTGGATCGTCCGACGCCGGCCAGGATCTCGCCGCCGACCTCGTCGACATGTATCTGACCTGGGGCGAGCCGCCGGCGCAGGTGACCGAGAAGCTCGCTTCGGCGCGCAAAAAGGCGGCGCTGCGCGGCAGGAAACTGCGCTTCGGCATCCGGCTGCATTTCATCGTGCGCGAAACCGAGGACGAAGCCTGGCGCGCCGCCGACCGGCTGATCCGCCATGTCACCGATGCCCAGATCGAGAATGCGCAGGCCCGCTTCCTCAACCAGATGGATTCGGTCGGCCAGCGCCGCATGGCCGAGCTGCATGGCGGCCGTCGCGACAGGCTTGTCGTTTCGCCCAATCTGTGGGCCGGCGTCGGCCTGGTGCGCGGCGGCGCCGGCACCGCGCTGGTCGGCACGCCGGAGCAGGTCACGCAGCGCGTCCGCGAATACCAGGCGATCGGCATCGACACCATCATCGGCTCGGGCTACCCGCATCTCGAGGAAGCCTACCGCGTCGCCGAGCTCTTGTTCCCGCGCCTCGGGCTCGGCACCAGGCGGCAGCGGGCACATCGCGACATCGCCAACGAATTCTCGGTCGGCTTCCATGGCGCCGCCCGCCTGCAGGCCTCCTCATGAGCTTTTCCGCGCGCCTCCACGCAAATGCCATCGGCTGGGTGCTGCCGGTCCTGGTGATCGCCGGCTGGGAAGCCGCATCGCGCGCGGGCGTCGTGCCGGCCAATGTGCTGCCGGCGCCAAGTGCTGTCGCCGAGGCCTTCTGGCGGCTGACGCTTTCGGGTGAACTGATCCGCAACATCGCTGTTTCGACGGCGCGCGCGCTTGCCGGCTTTGCCATAGGCGGTTCGATCGGCTTCGCGCTCGGCCTTGCCAACGGCCTGTCGCGGCTCAGTCGCGGCCTGACCGACACCACGCTCCAGATGATCCGCAACATCCCGCATCTGGCGCTGATCCCGCTCGTCATCCTGTGGTTCGGCATCGACGAGGAAGCAAAGCTGTTCCTGGTGGCGCTCGGCGTGTTCTTTCCGATCTACGTCAACACGCTGCTCGGCATACAGAGCGTCGATCCGCAGCTGGTCGAGATGGGCCGCGTCTACGGCATGGACCGGCGCGCCCTGTTCTTCCGCGTCATCCTGCCCGGCGCGCTGCCGGCGATCTTCGTCGGCCTGCGCTATGCGCTCGGCATCATGTGGCTGACGCTGATCGTCGCCGAGACCATCTCGGCCAGTTCCGGCCTCGGCTACATGGCCATGCAGGCGCGCGAATTCCTGCTGATCGATGTCGTCGTGCTGTCGATCCTGATCTACGCGCTGCTCGGCAAGCTCGCCGACAGCCTCGCCCGCCTGCTCGAGCGGCTGTCGCTCGGCTGGCATCCCGCCTTCCAGAACGGATGAGGTTTCGATGCCAGCCGCCAGCCTGACCTCCGTCCGTTCCTTCGTCGCCGCGCCAGCGCCGGCGCGCCCGGCGATTTCTGTCGAAGGCCGGCGCGCCTTCGCCTTCAACGGCGTGGAAAAACGCTTCGGCGACAAGATCGTGCTCGACGGCATCGACCTTGACGTGCCGGCCGGGCAGTTCGTCGCCGTCATCGGCAAGAGCGGCTGCGGCAAGAGCACGCTGCTCAGGCTGCTGGCCGGGCTCGACCGGCCGACATCGGGATCGCTGACGCTGGGCGCCGAGGAAGCGGGCCACAGCCGCACGCGCTTCATGTTCCAGGAGCCGCGCCTGCTGCCCTGGGCGAGTGTGGTGAAAAATGTCGAGGTCGGGCTGACCGGCATCGCTGCCGGCCAGGACGCGAGGCAACGCGCGCTCGACATTCTGGGCGAGGTTGGCCTGGCCGACCGCGCCGACGAATGGCCTTCGGTGCTGTCCGGCGGCCAGAAGCAGCGGGTGGCACTGGCCCGCGCGCTGGTCGGCCAGCCGCAGATCCTGGCGCTCGACGAGCCGCTCGGCGCGCTCGACGCGCTGACCCGCATCGAGATGCAGCAATTGCTGGAGCGCATCTGGCTCGCCCAGAAATTCACCGCCGTGCTGGTCACGCATGATGTCGCCGAGGCGGTCGCGCTCGCCGACCGGGTGGTGGTGATCAGCGCCGGCAGGATCGCGCTCGACCTGGAGGTGCCGGCGGCCAGGCCGCGCCGGCGCGGCTCGGCCGAGCTCGCCCGCCTCGAAGGCACGATCCTGGACCGGCTGTTCGGCTAGAGCGTTTCACCGTTTCATGGAAACGGCGAACCGCTCTAACTCTTTGTTTTGACGCAATTCCGGACGGAAAACCGCTCACACTTTTCCTGGAATTGCTCTAGGGCTGTCGGCTGCGGCGCCATCGACGAGCGGCTTCCCCAGCTCCGTCGAGCTTATGCAAGCTCACGCCTTTCCTCTCCCCCGTCGATCGGGGAAGAGGTGGCTCGGCGAAGCCGAGACGGAGTGGGGGTCGACATGGCTCCGCCGTTGTCATCTCAAGCCGGGCGATGCCTCGTCCTGATTGAAAACTCTGCGGTGAATTGCTGGCGGCGGCGCATTTGAAAACCGGCTTCCCCCACTCCGTCGCTGCTTCGCAGCGCCACCTCTCCCCCCCCTCCGGAGGAAGAGGAAGGGCGCCAACCTTGTCGACCTCTCACCGAAGCTCTACCGGTTCGCCCATACCAGCCCGGCCAGGCCGAGCAGCATGGCGACGAGGCCGATGTAAAGCCATTGCGGCTGGCCGGTCATGAAGCTGCCGCCGATCACGCCGATGCCTTGCAGCGCCCACACCGCACCGATAGCCAGCACAATCAAGGCCAGCAGATTTTTGGTCAGTCTCATTGACGGATCTCGCTTTTCAAGTCGATCGTTCGCGGCGCCATGACCGTGATGAAAGAGCCAAAGGAATGAGCCCAATCATACCGGATTCTACTTGGATATTAATCCGATATCTTGTCAAAGCGATCTCTCATATCGGGCCGAAGATCGTCGAAAATGAATCAAATCGCGCCGGAAAACCCTGACAGACTGTTACCTTCCGACTCCAAACGTGTGATCTCGCCACGGAACGGACAGATGCTTGCCGCATTTCCTGCCTTATTCGGCACCTAACGGCTGGGGTCTGTCAAAAACGGAGCCATCCCTCAAATATGAAGACCCTAAACCAGACCGCGCTTGTCGCGGTAACGATCGCTGCTGGCCTGATGGTCGGTGCTTCGGCCACTTCGGCAACCGCCGCCGCCGGCCAGTGTGGCCGTGCTTCCTGGTACGCGCTGCACTCGCGCACCGCATCGGGGGAGCGCATGAACCCGTCGGCATTGACCGCCGCCCACCGCACGCTGCCTTTCGGCACCAAATTGCGGGTCACCAACCAGAACAATGGCCGCAGCGTCATCGTGCGCATCAACGATCGCGGCCCGTTCATCCGGGGTCGCGTGCTCGACCTGTCGAAGGGCGCCGCCGGCCAGCTCGGCTTCATCGGTTCCGGCCATACGGCGGTCTGCATGGCGCGCGTGTAAAAATTGCCTGTGTCCGGCGGCAGGGCCGGACACATTTCCTACACATTTCGGCACTGCACATTGAGCCGGCTCGGCCGTTCCAGGCGGATTTGCAACGCTTTGGACGAAAGAACCATTGGTCACGCCATGTGACGTATTGCATCGCAGCAATTAGTTGTTAACCTCGCCACGAGACATTTGAGGCTCGGCGCTGCTCGTCGTCCCTTCGGTCGCAGCAGCAGCGGGGTTGTCGATGTTCTACCAGCTTTACGAATTGAACCATGCGGCGCTGCAGCCGGCCCGGCTCTATGCCGATGCGGTGCGGATGTTCTATTCCAACCCGCTGAACCCGGTCTCGCACACGCACTGGGGCCGTTCGGTCGCGGCGGGCGCCGAGCTGTTCGAGCGCAGCACGCGCCGCTACGGCAAGCCCGCTTTCGGCCTCGACAAGACCGTCGTCGACTGGAAGAGCGTCGAGGTCACCGAAAAGACCGTCTGGTCGAAGCCGTTCTGCAACCTCGTCCGCTTCGAGCGCGCCGTGCCCGCCGGCCGCAAGCCGGATCCGAAGCTTCTGATCGTGGCGCCAATGTCGGGCCACTATGCGACGCTGCTGCGCGGCACGGTGGAAGCCATGCTGCCGCATGCCGATGTCCACATCACCGACTGGGTCGACGCCCGCATGGTGCCGCTGGCCGACGGCAGCTTCGATCTCGACGACTATATCGACTATATCATCGAGATGTTCCATGCGCTGGGGCCTGATACCCATGTGATGGCGGTGTGCCAGCCTTCCGTGCCGGTTCTGGCGGCGGTGGCGCTGATGGAGGCGAAGGGCGATCCCTTCGTGCCCTCGACCATGACGCTGATGGGCGGCCCGATCGACACGCGCCGCAACCCGACCGCGGTCAATCTCCTGGCCGAGGAAAAGGGCATCGACTGGTTCCGCGACAATGTCGTCATGCGCGCGCCCTGGCCGGTGCCCGGCTTCGGCCGCGAGGTCTATCCGGGGTTCCTGCAGCTGTCCGGCTTCATGAGCATGAACCTCGACCGCCACATCATCGCCCACAAGGACTTCTTCATGCACCTTGTGAAGCATGACGGCGACAATGCCGAGAAGCACCGCGACTTCTATGACGAATACCTGGCCGTCATGGACCTGACGGCGGAATTCTACCTGCAGACCGTCGACACCGTGTTCGTGCGCCATGCCCTGCCCAAGGGCGAGATGATGCATCGCGGCACCAGGATCGATCCGTCTGATATCCGCAACGTCGCCTTGTTCACGGTCGAGGGCGAGAACGACGACATATCGGGCCTCGGCCAGACCAAGGCGGCGCAGGATCTGTGCGTCAACATTCCGGCCGACAAGAAGGCGCATTACATGCAGCCGGCGGTCGGCCATTACGGCGTCTTCAACGGCTCGCGCTTCCGCTCCGAAATCGTGCCGCGCATCGTCGACTTCATCACCAGCTATGGCCGCCAGAACCGCGTCGCGGTGAAGCCGAAACTGGTCCGCACCGCCAAACGGTAGGCCATTCCGGGACAAAATCGGCCGCAGGGCCGATCCTGTTGCACAATGGACGCTGTCCCTCCCCGCGGGTAACCATGCCGCAAATCAGTCCGTCGTCGTAATTGACACGGACTGTCAATCGCCCTTAACGTTTCGTTAACAACAGGGTGAGCGGGGACAATGAATTCCTCAACAATGGCGAGAAGGCTGCGTTTGTGCGTGGCTGCGGCCGGTCTGGCAGCAACGGGAAGCTGGCCGGCCTTGGCTGCCGAAGCGATGGCGACCGGGGGCATCACCTCGCAGCCGATCGGCCACTATGATTTCTGCAAGCAGCACCCCGGCGAATGCTCGATCCGTCCGGGCAACCTGGCGCCCGCAAAAATGACCAATGGGCTGATGCGCAAGCTCGCCGGCATCACCGCCAGGGTCAACGCCGCCGTCGAGCCGATGAGCGACATGGACATTTACGGCAAGGACGAGGTCTGGGCCTATCCCGACAAGGGCGTCGGCGATTGCGAGGACTATGTTCTGGAAAAGCGCCGCCGGCTGTCCCGCATGGGCATCTCGCTTGCCGATCTGCTCATCACCGTGGTGCGCAAGCCCGACGGCGAAGGCCATTCCGTGCTGACTGTGCGCACCGACAAGGGCGACTACGTGCTCGACAATCTGACCGACAAGGTCAAGGCCTGGGACCAGACCGGCTACCACTTCCTCAAGCGCCAGGCGATCGACAATACCGGCCGCTGGGTTTCCATACGCGGCGGCCAGCAGGTGCTGGTCGGGTCGGTGGAGTAGCGGCTGCGGCTGCCTGGTTGGGCTGCGCATCCCCAGCGCTTCGTCATCCCGGAGCAAGGAGCGCAGCGACGCGGCGCAGACCCTAGGATCCATGCCGTGACACCAACATAGAACACGGCGGCCCAGGAACAGGCGTCGGCCATCTTCATGGAGCCATCGCCACATTCTGCGCCGTTGCGGCGTCCGCAGGTCGCGGCATGGATCCTCGGGTCGCCGCTGCGCGGCTGCTCCGCCCGTGGATGACGAAGGCGTGGAGGTCCACCACGCATCTCTTCGAAAAATTTCCATCCCTCTCCATGAACCATTTCCGTTCGCCCGGCGACACACGGCCGTGAACGACAGAAACCCAACCATGGAGACTTCAAATGACTGCTTTGCTGCGTAACACCCTTCTCGCCGTCGCTGCCGTGTCGGCCCTGGGCGGATCCGCGAAGGCCGACCAGACGGTCAGCTGCGTCCACACCAACCTCAATGATCTCTGGGCCGGCCGTTGTTGCGGCACTGCCGGCGCGTCGGACTGCCTGGGCGGCGACCACAATGGCCACGACCATGGCAACCCGGGCACCAAGGGCGGCAACCCCAACGGCAGCACGGCCGGCAAGCCCTGATCCCGCAACAGTGGCCCGCCGGCTGCCATCGGCGGGCCCTGTTTCGCGCTCCGGCAGGCCGTCGCGAACTTCAGGTAAAACCAGTTACTTCAGCCGGCCAAGCGCGGCGCGGATCGAGGCGGTGATGCGGCGCAGTTCCGCTTCGTCGAGCTTCTCGATGTTCTCGGCCAGCAGGTTGGCGAGCTCGGTGGCGGCGGGATTGAGGCCCGACGTATCGAGCCGCACACGCGGATGCGAGGCTTCGGCCAGCCGCGCCAGCTCCTCGGCATCGTCCCAGATGATGTTGAAATAGCCGATGATCTTCTGGATCAGCGTCCAGGTCGGCGCACCGCGCCTGCCATGCTCAAGCGCCGAGAGATAGGCGGCACTGACGCCGATCGCCGCGGCCATGTCCTTCTGGCTGACGCCGCGCTCGCGCCTGAGCGCCCGCAGCCTTTCGCCGAACGGCGTCATGCGCCCGGCCTCCCGATCCTCATGACCGCGCCCGCCGCAGCCTGATATAGAGCGCGCCGGCGCCGCCATGGTTGCGGGCGGCATGGTCGTGGCTGGAGACCAGCGGCCGGAAGGCCGGCGTCGACAGCCAGGCCGGCACCGCGCGCCGCAGCACGCCGTCGCCGCCGGAGGACGACCCCTTGCCGGTGATGACCAGCACATAGCGGATGCCGCCGGCATGCGCCCGGTGCAGGAACGAGAACAGCAGCGAATAGGCCTCGTCCTGCGTCATGCCGTGCAGGTCGACACGGCCCTCGATCGGCAGCCGGCCCTTCGACAGTTTGTCCAGCGTCGGCTCGTCGAGCCGGTGCGTGACATGCTGGACTTTCGGCTTCGCCGCGCCCGGCGCGCTGGCGGCGGGCTGGGCCGGCTGCGGCGCCGCCGGCTTGGCCTCGATGGCCAAGTCGGGCATGTCGAGAGAGGTTCTTCCCTTGAGCGGCTTGGCCGTGCGTGCCACCAGGTTCCACAGCACCCGGTCGTCTTCGCTCAGCCTGTCCGAACGCTTGCTCATTTGGCGCCCCCGGCCAGCGCGCGCGGCACCAGCGCATAGAAATCGGCGGCGTTGCGCACCACGCCGGCAATCTCGCCGGCGGCATCGCCCGAACCGGCGAAGAGATCGCCGCGCGCCGGTCCGGTGATGGCCGAGCCGGTGTCCTGCGCGATCATCAGCCGGCGGAACGGTCTTGCGTCGAAGGCGGTCAGCGTCGGCGCGTCGATGTAGAAGGGCGTGCCGAATGTGTGCAGAAGCCGGTCGACCGCGACCGAGCGGCCTGGCGTCAGCGGCACCTTGGCGGCGGCGATCGGGCCGAGCGCGGCATCTTCCACCTCGGCCTCGCGGAAGAAGATGTAGGAGCGGTTTCGCCACAGGATCTCGTCGATGCGCTGCGGATGCGCCTTGAACCAGGCGCGGATCGATTGCATCGTCACCTCGGCCAACGGGATTTCGCCCAACTCGCTCAAGATCTTGCCCGGGCCGGTGAAACGCTGGCCCGACTTGGCGGCGTAGGTGACGCGGCGCAGCCGGCCGTCGGTCATGGCGAGCCTTGCGGCCCCTTGCACATGGATGAAGAAGGCATCGACCTTGTCGGCCAGCCAGGCGATCTCAAGCCCTTGGCGCTCAAGCGCGCCGCGCTCGATCGCGCCACGGTCGAAATACTCGGCCAGTCCGTCCGCCGTCCGGCGCGCGAAGGCGAGATAGGGATCCATCCCGTCGGGCCGATTGGCGTCGTCGACATCGGCGAGATCGGCCGGCCGCGACAGCAGCGGCACGACGAAACGCTCCGTGCGCACCGGCGAGGCCTCGACCTGCGGCTCGTAGAAGCCGGTGACGAGGCCGGCGCCGCTTTCGGCGCGGACCAGCATCGGGACAAAATGGCGCTCGAAGAAAGTTCGCGCCTCCGTCCGGTTCGCGGGCGCCGCGATGCGCGCTTGCGCATAGGCCGCGGCGAAGGCGCCGAAATCGACGCCGAGCGCGCCGCTGCGATAGGGTTTTACCGGCACATGGAAGGCGGAGCGGCGAAAAGCCTCGAAGGCCGGCACAAGGTCGTCATCGCCCCAGCCGGGCAAGTCGTCAAAGGATTTTTCGATGAAGAGAGGCGATAGCGACACCGGAGCCCCGTCGCCTTAAAGCGCGTCGTGTTTGAAGAGTGTCATGCGACGCGCTTCGGGTCTGGGTTTTGCTGCAAGTCGTTGTCCCAAAACCGCTTCGCACTTTTGGGCGACATGCATCGGGGCTCAGTCTTCTTCTTCGGTGGCGACGAGCTTCCAGTTCGGATCGCGCGAGCGCGTGTCGCGGGCGAAGGTCCAGACATCCTTGACCTCGGCCACGGTCTCCGGATCGCCGTCGATGACCGTGCCGGCCTTGTCGCGCGTCGCCGAAATCAGCTCGCTGATGATGCGCAGCGTGACATGCGCCTCGCCGCCCTTCATCTCGGCCGAGACGATGTCGGCCTTGTCGATGCCGACGAAGGAGGACTGGATCTTTTCCGACTTGGCCTCGCGCTCGCCGATTGCCGCGACGAAACCGTCGAACACCTCGCGCGACAGGAGGTTCTTCAGCGTTTTGCGGTCGCCGTCGGCATAGGCCATGACGATCATCTCATAGGCCATCTTGGCGCCGTCGATGAAACCCTTCGGGTCGAAGGACGGGTCATTGTCCTTGATCGCGCGCAGGCCCTTGTTGAGATCGGTGTCGGGCTTGGCGAAGGCGTCGATCGCCGTATAGGCGTCGGCCGGCGCCGGCTCGCCGGGCAGGCGCTTGCGCGGCAGCGAAACGACATTTTCAGGCTTCTGCGTGGCATCCTTCTCGGTGCGCGCCGCCGAGTAGGGGTCGAAGGGCGGCCGCTCGCTCCCGGTCCGACGGCCCAGCACGTTGCGCAGCTGGAAGAAGATCACCACCGCCGCGATCAGGAAGAAAATCGTGCCGAAGTCGAAGAAACCCATATCTTCCGCCAATCAATCCCTGCCTCTAGGCCGGACCATCCGGCCGACAGGCCGCGGTCGCATAGCGTTCAACATTCAAAGCATATAGAACGCAAGGTGCAATCATTCAAATTAAAGGCAGGCATACCTATCTAACGGCCTCAGGGCCAGCGGCGATTGGCCGCCAAGGGCCAAAACAATCGAAACGACCAACGACCGGAAGGCTGGCAAGACTTGCGCATTTCGCTGCTTCCCCTGTTTCTTCTCGCTCTGCCGCTGCTGGAAATCGCCGGTTTCGTCATCGTCGGCCGTGAGGTCGGCGCGCTGGCGACGGTCGGCCTGGTGCTGGCCTCGAGCATCGCCGGCGTGCTTCTGCTCAGGCACCAGGGTTTCGGCGTCATGGCTCGGGTGCGCGCCGAGATGGATGCCGGCCATGATCCCAGCCGCCATCTCGCCCACGGCGCCATGATCGTGGTCGCCGCGATCCTTCTGATCATCCCCGGCTTCATCACGGACATTATCGGCCTGCTCCTGTTCCTGCCGCCGGTGCGCGACCTTGCCTGGCGCCGGTTCAAGGGCCGCATCGTCGTCGCCACCGATTTTTCGGCCGGCGGCTTTCGCCGGTCGCGCGACAGGGTCATCGACCTCGACGACGGCGACTATTCGCGCGAGGACGATTTCAAGCGCGGCCCGGATCACAATTCGCCGTGGCGGCGTCTCAAGGACGATTAGGTCGCGGGTGCGGCGTTCTGATCTGTTCCGAGAGGCCAGCGCCGCTGCAGCCAGGCTCCTTTCCTCTCCCTCCGGAGGGGGGAGAGGTGGCTCGGCGAAGCCGAGACGGAGTGGGGAACCACCTGGCAGGCGCCGCGAACGGATATTGAAAAGGGACCAAGGCGCAGGCATTGCCTCGCCTTGCGCCGAAGGGTCGACCCCCACTCCGTCGAGCGTCACTCGACACCTCTCCCCCGATCGACGGGGGAGAGGAAGGGCGCCCTTCCGCAACGGCTGCGGAGGACGGGCAACCTGATGAGGGGCAGCGCCGACCCCGACAATGATCTCTCCACAGCCAACCGCGGCCGACACGAGCCCGAAGGCGGCAAACCTTGTCTTGTCATGCCGACCATGGTAGCGAACGCCCGATTTCAATTCGGTCAGCACGGCTGCCCAGGGGAAAAGGATATAAGGCTCATGGCCAGCAATGATGACGCGCCGACCGGCGCAGCCAACGGCAACGGCAACGCGACGCAGCCGTCGCTCAACGTGCTCGCCCAGTATGTGAAGGACCTGTCCTTCGAAAGCCCCGGCGCGCCGAACTCGCTGCGCGGCCGCGACAAGGCCCCCGGCATCGCCATCAACGTCAATGTCAACGCCAACCCGCTTTCCGACAAGCAGTTCGACGTCAACCTGACGCTGAACGCCAAGGCCTCCTTCGACCAGGAAGTGCTGTTCAATGTCGAGCTGGTCTATGGCGGCGTCTTCGCCATTTCGGGCTTCCCGCAGGAACACATGCTGCCGATCCTGTTCATCGAATGCCCGCGGCTTTTGTTCCCCTTCGCCCGCCAGATCATCGCCGAGGCGACCCGCAATGGCGGCTTCCCGCCGCTGATGCTCGACCCGATCGACTTCGCGCAGATGTTCCAGCAGAAGATCGCCGAGGACCAGGCCGCGTCGAAGGTTCAGGTGAGCTGAGGTTTATCTACAGAATGCCCCGAAAAACCCGGCCTTGAGCCGGGTTTTTTGTTGCCCTGGTGACCCTTGGCAACGCTGGTGGGACAGCACCCATAGGCGTCACCTTAACGGTGCTGGTCGGTTGAAATACAACGATCGAGCCATGGGTCGACCCCCACTCCGTCGAGCTTCGCTCGACACCTCTCCCCCGATCGACGGGGGAGAGGTGGCTCGGCAAAGCCGAGACGGAGTGGGGGAAGCCGCTGGGAAAACGCGAAAACGCGGGCCAGGGAGCGGAACGCGGCGGCCACCCGGGCTGGCTCGCCCCACAGGCCACGGCCTCGCTGCGGAGCAGCGCACAACTCCTGCGGATTCCAGAACACTCCGCAACGTCACCCCGCCCTATCATCGCCGCCTCAGGCAAACCCGGCGGTTGCAGCCGCCCCCGCGTCGGCGCTCCGCCGGGACGAGCCAGCTTCCGTGCATGTCCCAAAACCCCTGCAGTTTTGGGCGGCATGCACCAACGACAAAGGGAACGACGATGAAATTCATGCTGACCGACCGCAAACTGCACCCGCAGGCCAAGCCCGTCGCCGAGGATTTCAAGACTGGCGGCATCAGCCGCCGCGAATATCTGGCGCTGATGGCCGGTCTCGGCGTCAGCGCCGCCGGCGCGTTTGCCCTGGGCGGCCTCGCGCCGACGCCTGCCCGCGCGGCCGAGCCGAAGAAGGGCGGCACCTTGCGCGTCGCCATGAACGTCAAGGGTTTCAAGGACCCGCGCACCTTCGACGGCGTCGAAATGTCCAACGTCGCCCGCCACTGCAACGAATATCTGGTGCGCTGGAACACCGATTTTTCGTTCGAGCCCTGGCTGTTGGAAAAATGGGAGATGAGCGACGATGCCAAGACGCTGACGCTGCATGTGCGCAAGGGCATCACCTGGTCGAACGGCGACGCCTTCAACGCCGACGATGTCGTCCACAACCTGACCCGCTGGTGCGAGGCCGGTGTCGCCGGCAATTCGGTCGCCGCGCGCATGGGCGCGCTGGTCAATGCCGACACCAAGAAGGCGGTCGATGGCGGCATCGAGAAGGTCGACGACTACACCATCAAGCTCAACCTGCCGAAGCCCGACATTTCGCTGATCGCCGGCATGGCCGACTATCCGGCGCTGATCATGCACCGCTCCTATGATGGCGACGGCGATCCCCTGAAGGCGCTGGCTATCACCACAGGCCCCTGCGAACTGGTGAAATGGGACGCCGAGACCGGTGCCGAGGTGAAGCGCAAGGACAAGCCGTGGTGGAAGGGCGAATTCCACCTCGATGGCATCCAGTGGATCGACTACGGCTCCGATCCCAACGCCATGCTGTCGGCGTTCGAATCCGGCGAGATCGACACCGACCACGAAACCGCCTCCGACGCCGTCTCGCAGACCGACAAGATGGGGCTGAAGAATTCCGAGATCGCCACCGGCTCGACCATCGTCGCCCGCTTCAACATCGGCAATGCGCCCTATGACGACATCAAGGTCCGCCGCGCCGCCCAGCTCGCCGTCGACAATTCGGCCGTGCTGGCGCTCGGCCTCGGCGGCCGCGGCAAGCCCGCCGACAACCACCATGTCGGCCCCATGCATCCCGAATATGCCGATATCGGCCCGGCCAAGCGCGATGTGGAGGAGGCCAAGAAGCTGCTCGCCGCGTCCGGCAAGCCGGACCACGAATACGAGCTCATCTCGGTCGACATCGAATGGCAGAAGACCACCGGCGACGCGATCGCCGCGCAGATGCGCGAGGCCGGCCTCAAGATCAAGCGCACCGTGCTGCCCGCCGCGACCTTCTGGAACGACTGGAGCAAATATCCCTTCTCCTGCACCGAATGGCTCGGCCGCCCGCTCGGCGTCCAGGTGCTGGCGCTGGCGTATAAATCGGGTGCGGCCTGGAACGAAAGCGCCTATGCCAGCAAGGAATTCGACGAGCTGCTGGACAAGGCGCTCGCCACCCCCGACGCCAAGGCCCGCAAGGAGATCATGGCCGGCATCGAGAAGAACCTGCGCGACAACGGCATCATCATCCAGCCCTACTGGCGCTCGGTCTACCGGACCTACCGCAAGGGGGTCGAAGGCTGCGAGCAGCACCAGGCGCTGGAGCAGCATTTCGAGAAGGTTTGGTTGGAGGGGTGAGACTTCGCTATTCCTGGGTTCCTCGCCCCCACGGAAGTGGGGGGTCCGAAGGACGGGCGAGACCCGTGGCTCGCCCCGGCAAGGTGGCCCGGCGAAGCCTGGACGGAGCGGGGGACGCCCTCGCCGATGTCAAAACCGTGTCAGGATTGAGGATAGAGGCTAGCGCGTACCTATCGCAGGTCGGCGCTGCCCCTCACTGTCCTGCCGGCTCCCCGTAAACGGGGCGAGAGAGGCTGCCGCAACGCCGGCGCCCTTCCTGCAACGTCTGCGATTGGCGAAAGCGGCGACAGCAGCCCCCTTCGCCCCGCTTACGGGGAGAAGATGGCGGCAGCCAGATGAGGGGCAGCGCCGACGCTCGCCTTCCTGTCGCGGATTTTGACGGCGGGCGGACAGCGTCTACCGCCCCTCCCTCAGCAGCGTCCAGATCCACCCAATAAAAGTCAGCACCAGGAACGGATAGCCGGCGGCGGGCAGCGGCGAGGAGGTCGGCAGCAGCGGCGTGCCCCACAGCACCATGCCCACCGAGGCGAAGAACAGCGCGGCGGCGACGAATGCGGTGAACCGCATCCACAGCGCGAAAGTGGAGGGCACGCTGACCATGATGAGCGCCGCCGCCCAAAGCGAGATGCCGCCGACATAGGAAGGCACGCTGGCCTCGAGCCCCGCCGCATTGCCCGCCAGCAGCAGGCTTTCGCCGGCCAGGAAGGTCAGGAACCCGGCCGCGACGCAATCATTGCCGAGGCGCTGGTATTTCATGGTGAGCAGGGCCGTCGCGACGACGAGCGCGACGCCGTCGATCGCCCACAGGGATTCGCGCAGCGGAGCGCTGGCGACGAAGGTGCCGGCAAGGCCGAAGGTGCCGCCGATGGCGAGGCCAATTGCTGCGGTGGTGTCTGAGGTGGTGCGCATGTGGTGTTTCCCCGAGGTGGGGCGAGGATAGCGCGGCTACCAGTGATCTAAAAGAGATTGGTCACGCCAAGGAAGCCTGTGCGTCTTTCTGCCTTGACAACTTCTTGATCAGACGACGATCTATATCTCCGCGGAGGGGTGTCATGATTAGCTTTAGTGGTATTTTTGGAATTCCACTCTTAACGAAGAAGGAGTTTCTCGCTTCAAAAGAAGATGGATCTCCACATCGTATATGCTTCGCTACGACTCACTCAAATGCGCTTTCCAAATATAACGACAAGTTTCCCTATAAGTTCTCACTACCTTTTCGGGCAACGATAGAGGAGATTTTTAAGATTGAAACCCGCTTAACGCTTTTTCATAGCAAATTTGGAATTGGTGTGTGGTGCGGTCTTTCGGAGGATGAGATGCCTACGGTGCGGGACTTCATGGAAAGGCACAGAGATCACGTTTTTCTGCGCGACAACCTAGACGCGAGTATGGCGCTTTCGATGCACTATCACGAAAACTCACGAACGCCTTTGGGGGATCTCGAATATGCGGCTAAGTATCACCAAGACCAGGGCGCCATCGGCAAACTCATAGACCTCGCCGCGCAATTCATCTCCGCTACACCTCTCTACAAGGATGCAAAAGCTATCGCGCCGGTTCCCCCGCGACCTGACAAACAGTTCGACTTGCCGACGATCGTCGCTACGGGTGTTTCTCAGAAACTTGGGTTGCAGCTCGTCTCCGTTGGAGAGTGGACCAAACCGAAGGGTCAGCTGAAGGAGAAGACCGTAGGGGAGAAATGGGACGCGTTGGAGGCTGCGCAATTTCAGACGAATCCCGAAATCAAAGGCAAGGGCGCGATAATTCTGATGGACGACTTATACCAAAGCGGGTGTACGATGAATTTTGTAGGAAACCGAGTTCAGCACCATGCTGAGGTCGATGTTTATGGCCTGTCAGTGGTGAAGTCGGCTGGAGATCAAGATAATCTGTGATGAAAACTTTAGACTATAAGTTATTAACTTCCGACGACGACCGGTATCCGCGCATAATGGGGGATCTGTTTGGTCATTTTGATACACCGAGCATCTACTATATTGGCAATTTGGCACTTTTGAGCTTACCTAGCGTTGGCTTCTGTGGCTCTAGGAGCGCAAGTGAAAAGGGTCTTGAAATTGCTCTCGATTGCGCAAGTCAATTCGCAACGCATGAAATATGCGTTGTATCAGGATACGCGAAAGGGGTTGATACCCAGGCTCATCTTGGAGCCATTTTACACAATGGATACACTATTGTTATTCTCCCGGAAGGAATTAATCACTTTCGAATAAAAAGGGAGCTTTCTAAGATTTGGGATTGGGGGCGGATTCTTGTCATGAGTTATTTTGAACCCGACGCCATTTGGCGTGCGGACCGTGCCATGGACAGAAATAGAGTGATCGTTGGCATATCAGATGCCACAATAGTTATAGAAGCACGAGAAAATGGGGGAACGTTCCACGCCGGAATGACTGCCTTGCAACAAAAAAAACCCCTGATCGTGGCCAAGTATTCCGATACTACTAGCTCAAATATCGGCAATGAACGACTCATAGAGCTCGGCGGAATCCCTTTGCAGAGAAACAAGAACACCGGTTTGAGCGAAATTCGTTGGATAGTCTCATCTATCTCCAGAGACTCTTAGCTCCATCTTGGGCAATTTTGAATACGCCCGCATCGCAGCTTCAGCGCAAATGAACTGAACGACTTTTGATGTCCTGGTGACGGCCTCCTGCAGGATCTCCACCCCACCGAACGGGTGCGTAGCTGACCGCGGCCAGCGTTGATCGAAGCCACAAGTCAGTTTTTATGGCGACTTCCAGTTGACGTGGCCGGTCTCTCAGCATCGCTATTTCACCTGTTGAGTATTGTTGGCACGTCGTGATAGCTTTTTGGCGGGAAGGGGAATCAAATAATGGCGAGATACATACCGAATTTGCGTTGGAAACGTGGTGAGAAGAACGCTCTCAGCAACCTCTCTGCTCTTGGCAGGTCAAATGTCGCTCCCCTTTTTTTAGTTGGGGCGGACCAATTCAAAGACAAGAAAGCCACAAAGAAAATTCCTCTGGTCCCGGCTCCAATTGTCCTGGCGCAGGAAATAGCGACATCTTGGGGGGCATCGCCGTTCTTTTTGGACGCGTCACCGATTGCTGGACCAGCTGGCCAGCCGCATAGGCTCATAAGTATAGCCCAAGAATGCCGGACCCATGGGCTTTCTATGATTCCGGCCACTCGTCTAGGGGCGCCTGCCACATATCAATCTGCTGTTAGTTCGGTTGCAGCCATCGACCAGCGTGGGGTGTGTCTCCGGATAGACTTACAAGAAATGACGTCGATGGCCGCGTGGATTGGTGGGTGGCAGATCCCACTTCCAAGCACTGATCTCATTGTCGATTTTGGTGACCAGGCCCAGCACGTTGCCGCGCTCGGGCCTATTGCCTTGGCGACGACATTTCAAACCCTGCATCAAGGGACAAACTGGCGCACCGTGACGACAGTCGGCACGTCAATGCCGGAGAATTTTACTGGCCTAAATCAGGGGTTGCACACAATTCGCCGCTACGAGAAACAGATTTGGCAACAATTGACGGCAGCCACTTTGCCGTATCCGCTCGACTACGGTGACTATGCGACAGTTACAACAGCGGCGCCCCCGCCCGGTATCGCGTGGGGGTACCCAATTTCGGTCAAATATACACTCCCCGATCATTTTCTGATTTGCCGCGGAGTCAGAACAAGGGGCGTGGGGGCGCAAGATCCAGGCCCGCAGCTGACCGGGCACGCCCAATCAATCGTGGGCTACGTCGGCCGCAATCCCTTGCATCATTGTTGGGCGGATGACGAAATCAACGCAATAGCAGGCGGCGCAAGTCCGCAGGGGCTCGAGCACTGGGTGCGCATTGGTGTGAATCGTCACATCGAATTGGTCAGGTCAATGCTTCCCTAGCCATCCTTCACGAGCCTTCAACGACTCTCTTACTCGGTCGGACAGAACTGAGAACGGAAGCTCGTATGCAAGCCGTTCATGAATTTCCTTGATGCGCTTACCTCTCCATCCCTTGGCGAGAGCAAACTCCTCCAGAACTGCGAGGGCCTCATCCTTCCAGAGCAATTCGGCCACAAGGTAGGGTTCTGGATTCGGATTTCGTACACCGCCACGCACGACTTCAAGGGCGATGGCGTTACCCGCCTCGACTGCTTGTATAATTCGCCACCAATTCGGAACAATCGAAGTTGCTTTCTCGGCGTAGCGACTGCCAACGACCAGGGTCATCTCATCGAACACACGACTGTAGATATCTGCTTGCATAGGCAGGCGCTGCAAAGTGTCGCTATCACTCTTCAACTCGAAGCCAGAAAGCTCGCCATTTATGACGGCTATATCAATGCGGACTGAGTTAGCCCACACCCCCATCTCCTCGACAATTCGAGTTGATTTATCGCCTGAATGAATTTCGGCGAGATGATTCAGGACTGCTCGCCTTACATCTCGATCTTTCATTTTTCCCGAAAATAACGTTGCATTTCAAACAGATACCAGCTCAATATTAATAAGTAGTTGACGCTTTTGTCAAGTAACGCCGCCCTCAATCGCCCATCTTCAGCGCCTGGATAAACGCCTCCTGCGGGATATCGACCTTGCCGAACTGCCGCATCCGCTTCTTGCCCTCTTTCTGCTTGTCGAGCAGCTTGCGCTTGCGGCTCACGTCGCCGCCGTAGCACTTCGCGGTGACGTCCTTGCGCAGGGCGGAGATGGTTTCGCGGGCGATGACCTTGCCGCCTATCGCGGCCTGGATCGGGATCTTGAAGAGGTGGTGCGGGATCAGCTCCTTCAGCTTCTCGCACATCTGCCTTCCGCGTTTTTCCGCCGCCGTGCGGTGCACCAGCATGGACAGCGCGTCGACCGGCTCCTCATTGACCAGGATCGACATCTTCACCAGATCGCCCTCGCGGTAGTCGGTCAGGTGGTAGTCGAACGAGGCGTAGCCCTTGGAGATCGACTTCAGCCGGTCATAGAAGTCGAAGACGACTTCGTTGAGCGGCAGATCGTAGGTCAGCATGGCGCGTTTGCCGACATAGGACAGGTCCGCCTGGATGCCGCGCCGGTCTTGGCACAGTTTCAATATGCCGCCGAGATAGTCGTCGGGGGTGAGGATGGTGGCGCGGATCCACGGCTCCTCGATGGCCGAGATCTTCACCACGTCGGGCATGTCGGCCGGGTTGTGCAGCTCCTTCACCGAGCCGTCATTGAGCAGCAGCCGGTAGACGACGGAGGGCGCCGTGGCGATCAGGTCGAGGTTGAACTCGCGCTCCAGCCGCTCCTGGATGATTTCGAGATGCAAGAGGCCCAGGAAGCCGCAGCGATAGCCGAAGCCGAGCGCCGCACTGGTTTCCATTTCATAGGAGAAGGAGGCGTCGTTGAGGCGCAATTTGCCGACGGCGGCGCGCAGATCCTCGAAATCGGCGGCATCGACGGGGAACAGGCCGCAGAACACCACCGGCTGCGCCGGCTTGAAGCCGGGCAGGGCATGCGCGGTCTGGCGCCTGTCCTCGGTGATGGTGTCGCCGACGCGGGTGTCGGCCACTTCCTTGATCGAGCCGGTGAAGAAGCCGAACTCGCCGGGGCCGAGCTCGTCGACATTGATGCGGGCGGGCGTGAACACGCCGGTGCGCTCGACCAGGTATTTGGCGCCGGTGCCCATCATGCGGATGGTCTGGCCCTTCTTCAGCACGCCGTCGATGATGCGCACCAGCACGATGACGCCGAGATAGGCGTCGTACCAGCTGTCGACCAGCATCGCCTTCAAGGGGGCTGTCGCATCGCCCTCGCGCGGCGGCGGCAATTGGTGGACGATGGCTTCCAGCACGTCGGGAATGCCGAGGCCGGTCTTGGCCGAGATCAGCACGGCGCCGGAAGCGTCGATGCCGATCACCTCCTCGACCTGCTCGCGGATGCGCTCGGGCTCGGCGGCCGGCAGGTCGACCTTGTTCAGCACCACGACGATCTCGTGGTTGTTGTCGATGGCCTGGTAGACATTGGCGAGCGTCTGCGCCTCGACGCCCTGGCTGGCGTCGACCACCAGCAGCGAGCCCTCGCAGGCGGCGAGCGAGCGCGACACTTCATAGGCGAAGTCGACATGTCCGGGCGTGTCGATGAGGTTGAGGATATAGTCCTCGCCATTGTTGGCGCGGTATTTCAGCCGCACCGTCTGCGCCTTGATGGTGATGCCGCGCTCTCGCTCGATGTCCATCGAGTCCAGCACCTGCTCCTTCATGTCGCGCAGCTCCAGCCCGCCGGTGGACTGGATCAGGCGGTCGGCGAGCGTGGATTTGCCATGGTCGATATGGGCGACGATGGAGAAATTTCTGATGTGGTCGAGGGGCGTGCTCATGTCGCGCGCTTTAGCAGGGGTGGCTTGCGGCGGCAAGGCTTGCGGCGCAAGGGCGGCGCCTTCGATTACAAAGCGGCGAGCCGCGCCAAATGCCGGCCCCGGCGGCCGTGGATGCTTAAAGTTTGATCGATCGCGTTAGACCTTGGTTTGCCGCCGCGTGCTATATGCCCCATCACTAATATCCTTGGGGGTAAAAAATGCTGAAAGTTGCAGGCGGGTTTGCCCGTTCGCGCAGCGGCTCGATGATGCCGCTGTTCTTTCTCACGCTGGTGCCTGTCATAAGCGCCGTCGGCTTCTCGATCGACTATACCAGCGCGATCCAGGTCCGGTCCAACCAGCAGCAGGCCCTGGATGCCGCGCTCCTGTCGATCACCACCATGGACACCACCTCGACGCTGGCGCAGCGCCAGACGGCGCTGCAGGATTCCTTCGCCGCCAACGGTGGCCAGGGCACTGCGACGCTGAACAGTTTTGTGGCTGGTACCACCACCGCCGCCGCCACCGGCCGGGCCTCGGCAAGTTTCTCCATGCCGACCACGTTCATGCAGATCGCCAGGATCAACACCGTGCCGATTGCCGTCGCGTCGGCGGTCAGCAAGCCGCCGGCGCTCGTCAATGCGAGCTTCAAGATCACCAAGGTGTCGGGCTGGTGGAACAAGACGATGACGCTGTACGGCACGCAATTCGGAGCGACAGCGGCCAAGCCGCTGATGTCCATCGAGTATGTCTATAATGGCTTCGGGGATCCGAAGGGCTACGGCACCACGAACGTGTATACGATCACCAACAATGGTGGCGCCGATATCAAGACGCTCGTCCAGTCGCAAGTTTGCACCACCGCCAGCGTGACCACTTTCACCGGTCTGCCTGCCAATGCGATCCTCCAGACCAGTGGCAACAAGAAATATTCGACAACCTGCGTCGACACCATGTATCCGGCCAACAGCGCCGGCGCGGCGATCGATGTCAGCCAGATGGGTGGCCTCTCTCTGCAGATGTACGTGCCATCGGGCAACCCGCAATACCTCAAGTCGGACGATGCAAGCACCTCCAACCGACTCTTTAGCGGGGTGGACGCGAACGCCCTGACCGAGACCGCGACCGGGACGAGGGTCGACATCTTCTCCATCGTGCCTTGTGGCGTCACCAGCTATCAAGCCTGGGAAGACGGTGGCACAACGGTGCCGACTACGTCCTCAAATGCCGACTTCTTCTACAACGTCACCGGCAAGTGCGACTTCAACAAGCGGCCCTCGGACACAGCGCTGACGCAGTAGGGACAGACGCTGCTCACCTTCTCCCCTTGCGGGAGAAGGTGGATCGCCGCGTAGCGGCGAGACGGATGGTTGGACGGAACGCCGGGTCTGGCTAATCTGGCGCCATGCCGCATCAACCCGTCACCCAAGCCAAGCGTAAATTTGCCCGCTCGCTCCGGCGCGAGATGACGGAAGCGGAAGGCAGGCTCTGGCAGGAGCTGCGCGATCGCAGACTCGACCGGATAAAATTCCGGCGCCAGGCGCCTATCGGAAAATACGTTGCCGATTTCGTTTGCCCTGAAGCTCGGCTGATCATCGAGATCGATGGCAGCCAGCATGCGGGTCCGGATACGGACCAGATCCGCAAGACCGAGCTCGAGGCCAAGGGCTTTCGGGTTCTGCGTTTCTGGAATGACGATGTCCTGAAAGACCTCAACGCCGTCTGCGACACGATCATCGCCTATGTAAGAAATACCAGTCTGCAGCCCTGGCGGTGATGGCGCGCGTCTTCCTTCTCCCCTTGCGGGAGAAGGTGGATCGCCGCGTAGCGGCGAGACGGATGAGGGGTGTTCCAGGGAACGCCAACGCCTCACTCCGCTGGAGCACCCCTCATCCGACCTCGCTTCGCGAGGCCACCTTCTCCCGCAAGGGGAGAAGGGAAGGGCGCGCCCCATGCGCACTCAATCTTGATGGGCACGGTATTGGCGGCCCGGGTCGGCGTGGCCTAGCCTGGAGCACGTCAACTCCTGGAGAAGAACCCGATGCCTGATTCCGTGCTGCGTGTTTCCATCCTGCGCTGCGATGCAGCGAAGTTCGCGTCGTTTCGAGAGATGATGGTGGACGACGAGGCAGAGCTTCGGCCCGGCATCGAGGCACTGCCGGGGCTGCTCGTCTTCTACGCCGGCGCCGACGAGGCTACATCGTCGCTGATCAACACCAGTGTTTGGGACACGCTGGAGCACGCCAGGCAACTCGATACCTTCCAGCCCATGCTGGATGCGGGAAAGCGATTTGTCGCCGCGGGCGCGAGGCTCGAGCGGCCGATCATGCACTACACCTCACTGTGGCGTTTCGGGCCACTGGCGTAGAGGTGCCTTCATCACAAACCGGTGAGCGCTGTAACGAAGGGGCGGATGGCGGCGAAGTGGGGGAATGACCGGCGCATCCCAGCGCCCCTTACGGAGCCCGCCCCATGCCGAGAGCCTCAAACTTCATTGCCCTGTCCAGCCTGGGGGCGCTGGCGCTCGCCGCCTCGCTCGGTGCCGCCGCCGCGCAGCCGCTCAGCGTCGTCGAGCTGTTCACCAGCCAGGGCTGCTCATCCTGCCCGCCGGCCAATGCCAATCTGATCAAGGTCAAGGACCAGCCCGGCGTGCTGGCGCTGTCCTTCAACGTCACCTACTGGGACTATCTCGGCTGGAAGGACACTTTTGGAAAGCAGGAGTTCACCCAGCGCCAGGTCTCCTACGAGCCGCCGCTCGGCCATGACGGGCCGTTCACGCCGCAGGTGGTGGTCAACGGCCATGCCGATGTGGTCGGCGCGGCACCGGGCGAGATCGAGCATCTGATTTCCGCGACCGGCAAGACCGGCGGCCCCTCGCTGTCGCTCGACGGCAGCAAGGTGGCGATCGGCGCCGGCGCCGCACCGGGCGGCAAGGCCGATGTCTGGCTGGTGCGCTATGCCAAGGGCGTCGTGCAGGTGCCGGTGGCGCGCGGCGAAAACACCGGCCGCACGCTGCCGCATGCCAATGTCGTGCACGCGCTGGAAAAACTCGGCAGCTGGACCGGTAACGCCACTTCCTATGCGCTGCCCGCCGCCTCGGGTGGCCTGAGCACCGCCGTGCTGGTGCAATCGCCGGGCGGCGGGCCGATCCTGGCCGCCGCCACCAACTGATTTTCTTTCTCTTCGCGCGGGGCCGCATGCCGCGGCAACGCATCACCCGGCCCGCTTGCGCGCCAAAACCCAAGGAGACTTCCATGACCAAGTACTTGACCCTGCCGGCGCTCGCCTTCGCGCTTTCGGCCGCCGTCTTCGTCGCCGGCGCCCGTGCCGACGACGCGACCAACGCCATGAAGCCGGCCAATGCGATGGCCACCGACGCCATGAAACCGGCCACGGATGCGATGAAGCCGGCGGATGCGATGAAGCCCGCGACCGACGCGATGAAGCCCGCCGACCCGATGGCCACCAATGCGATGAAGCCCGCAGCGGACGCCATGAAGCCTGCCGCCGACGCCATGAAACCGGCGGCGGATGCGATGAAGCCAGCCACCGACGCGATGAAGCCAGCGCAGTAAGCAGGTCGGCTGCCCCTCACCGCTTCGCTCGCCTGACCGTTCCGGGGCGAGCGGCGCCTTCTCCCCCTCGGGGAGAAGGTGGCCCGGAGGGCCGGGGGAGTGCCGACGACAGGAGCCGCCGCACGGCAAATTGAGACCTCTTGGCGGCTTGCGTCGTATATATTGGAACAACAACAGGAGATCAGAACATGACCGGTATCGAAAAGACACGGCCGTTCTTTACCCGCAGCGCACTGGCCGTGCTCGGTTTTGCGGCGGTGGCGGCTGCGGCCTTGTGGCAGACCCCGGCGCGCTCGGCCGAGGACGCGGTGGTGATCCCGCCGCCGGCAATGGACGAAAAGGCCGCCCCGGGCAGCGAGACGGCGATCTTCGCCGGCGGCTGCTTCTGGGGCGTGCAGGGCGTGTTCCAGCACGTCAAGGGTGTCAGCAAGGCGGTCTCCGGCTATACCGGCGGCGCCAAGGATGACGCGGTCTACGAGACAGTCGGCACCGGCCGCACCGGCCATGCCGAATCCGTCGAGATCACCTACGATCCGTCGAAGGTGACCTTTGGCCAGCTGCTGCAGGTCTATTTCTCAGTCGCCCACAATCCGACGCAGCTGAACTACCAGGGCCCGGACTCCGGCACCCAGTACCGCTCGACGATCTTCGCCGAGAACGACACGCAGAAGAAGATCGCGCAGAGCTATATCGAGCAGCTCGACAAGGCCAAGCTCTATCCGGCACCAATCGTCACCACGATCGAGACCGGCAAGACCTTCTACCCGGCCGAGAACTACCACCAGGATTTTCTGACGCTGAACCCGACCTATCCCTACATCGTCTACAACGACCTGCCCAAGGTGGCGAACCTGAAGCAGCTGTTCCCGGCGCTGTACAGCGACAAGCCGGTGCTGGTGCTGTCGGCGAGCAATTGAGGCTTGGTTATCTCCCCCCTCGAGGGGGAGATGGCCGGCAAGCCAGAGGGGGTCGGTCCTACCAGGCCCAACCTCCCGCGACAGAAGGTCAGCGCTCCACACTCGGCGAATCTCCCCCACGAGGGGGAGATTCGCGTCCTGGTTACATGGGCTTCATCGCATCGCACGACACGTCAGGGTTCATGTCGGCGAAGGTGCCTGTCGGGTTCTTCTTCCAGGCCCAGACATGCAGCTCATAGAAGGGCCCCAGGCCATAGCGGTTGGGGGCGCTGTTGAAGTTGAACAGCTGTCCCTCCAGCGAAGCCGGCCCTTTCGAGGTGATGTACTCGACCGCCACCAGCTTTTGCGTGCCGTCCGCCATCGGCTCGTACATGACGGCTTCCGGCTTCGTTAGATCGACCGCATCGTCCTTCAGATAGGCAGCGTTGACATAGTGAATGCCCATGGCGCCGCCGGTTACTCCACTGGCGCAGGGGATGGGTGCATAGCCTTCGGCGGTGGCCATCGCCACATTCTCGAAGCGGCTGTCGGCTGCCCGCACCTTCTCCTCCAGCGTGCCGGTGCCATCGGCATTCGCCGCCGTTGCCGCGATCGACAGGATCGACAGGTTGATGAGGTGCCTGGTCCACACATGAATGTTCATTTTCTCTCCTGGTTTGTTGATTGCAAGCGGGAGCGGCCGCCCCCGCCGCGAAGTCTGGGCTAGGCTGGGCGCATCATCTGTCCGACCGGGTGAAGTCCCAGTATTGCGGCAGCTCCACGAGCTCCGGCAAGCCGATGTCGCGTCTCAGATAGTCGTCCTGCGGTGGCAATCGGCGCCGCCGCGAGCGCAATGGTGCGAACAGCAAGGCGGCAAGCCCGCGCAAAAGCCGGCCCCGTAACGGGCCTCGTTCGACTGGTCTCGAAGCCGCCGGCACCTCGCTGGACGCGTTGTCAGGCAAGCCGCCATCGCCGCGAAGGGCAGTTGGATGCGCATTGCCGCGATCAACGGTAAAAGTAAGGGTCAAGAACCCGCACCTCCGTGATCTTGTCGACCGGGAGCGCGTTTTTCTGCGCGGTGCTGCGGATCGCTTCCGGCGAGGGCGCATCGTAAATGCAGAAGCTCTGCTTCTTGTCCGGCGAGACGAAGGACTGCACCCAGGTCACGCCCTTCTCGGCGTTGCGCATGATGACGCCGCCAAGCGCGTCGGCGCCGACATCGTTCATCGGCACGCTGAGGCCATCGGGAAATGTGCGTTGAACCACATAGCGAGGCATATTGGTTTTCCTTTTCCATGGTTTCGCGCTCGATTTGAGCGCGCCTGGACATTGACCACGCTCGCCATGGCCGCGCATCGGAGCCTTTCCCTATGTTTTGTGGGAAGATTCCCCATAATGGCGACGTTATGTGTGAGGTTGCACCGAAATGTGTGGAGGGTCACATTGTCGGTCATGGTCCCGGACGCTTCTGGCGGACGTCGGGGAACCGCCGAAACATAATCCTTTCTGGGCGAATGATGATGCTTCTGGAACGGCAGACACAGCTGGAGCAGCTGGATGAACTTCTCGCGGAGGCCGCGAATGGACGCGGCCGCGTGGTGGCGCTGTCGGGCGAGGCAGGCGCCGGCAAGTCGGCGCTTGTCGAGGCTTTCGTCGGCAAGGTTGCCGATGGCACGCGCATCTTCCGCAGCGCCTGCGAGGATTTGTCGATCCCCGATCCGCTCGGCCCGCTCTACGATCTTGCCCGCGAGGCGCAATGGGCGATGCCGCGGGCGATCGACGCCCGGCAGGGGCAGAGGTTGCCCCTGTTTTCCGACGCGCTGGAAGTCTTCGAGGCAAGGACGCAGCCGACGCTCCTGATCATCGAGGATCTGCACTGGGCCGACGACGCGACACTGGATTTCGTTCGCTTCCTGGGGCGCCGCATCGCCAACACCCACATCCTGCTCGCCCTGACGGCGCGCACCGACCGCAGTGAAGGGCAGATGCGCGTGCGCCGCGTGCTCGGCGAAATTCCGGCCGGCAACGTCGTGCGCATCGATGTGCCCCTGTTGAGCGAGACGGCGGTGCTGTTGCTTGCCAATGCCGCCGGCCGTGATGGCGATGCCATCTACCGCGCGACGGCGGGCAATGCCTTCTTCGTTACCGAGCTTTTGTGCGCGGACAATGAGATGACGCCGCCTGCCAGCGTGCGCGACGCCGTCGTCGCACGGGCCGGCCGGCTGTCGGCCGGCGCCCGCTCGATGCTCGATGCGGTTTCGGTCTTTCCCAGACGCGCCGACGCGTGGGCACTGCAGGGCCTGTGCGGCGTCGCCGCTGCCGGCCAGCTCGCGGAATGTGTGTCGAACGGCCTGCTCGACGATCTCGGCGACGGCTACGCCTTCCGACACGAGATCGCGCGCCGCGCCATCGAGATGATGCTGACGACGAGTTCCAGGAGACTGTTCAATCAGCGTGCGCTGTCGGCGCTGCTCGAGAATGGTGGTGTCGCCACCGCGCGCCTCGTCCACCATGCGGTCGAGGCGCACAATCTGCAGGCGGTGCGTGAGTTCGCACCGGTCGCGGCGCGGGAGGCCTCGCGTGTCGGCGCCCATCGCGACGCCGCCGGCTACTACGAGGTTGCCCTGCGGCAGGCCGACACCCTGCCTCAAGATGAGCGCGCCGGGCTTTACGAGCAATATGCGTTCGAGTGCCATCTGATCGCGCGCATAGACGAAGCCATCAAGGCGCAGGAACAGGCACGTGTGTTGCAACAGGCGCTGGGCAACAGGCTGAAGGAAGGCGACAGCCTGAGATGGCTGTCGCGCTTCGCCTATCTTCTGGGGGACCGACAGGCGGCCGACATGTTCGGCGCCCAGGCGGTCGCATTGCTGGAAACCGTTCCCGCCAGCGCCGAACTCGCCATGGCCTATTCGAACCTTTCGCAGCTTGCGATGCTGGCCGAAAGGCTGGACGAGACCTTGTCGCTCGGCGCCAGGGCGATCGAACTCGCCGAACGGTTGAACAGGCCGGAAGTCGTTTGCCATGCTCTCAACAATGTCGGCGCCGCCGAGCAGTGGCTGGACCTGAGCAGCAGCAGGCTGCATCTCGCCCGCAGCCTCGAGATCGCGCTGGAGCAGAATTTTCAGGAACATGCCGCGCGCGCCTTCACCAACTGCGCTTGTGGCGAGATGAACCAGTTGGGCTACAGCCAGGCCCAATCCTTCCTTGATCGCGGCATCGACTACTGCGTCGAGAACGATCTGGCGACCTGGCGCGATTACATGCGTGGCGTGCGGGCCCAGTTGTTGGTGCGCAACGGACGCTGGGATGACGCGGCTGCCGAGGCGCTGGACGTGGTTGCCAACGACCGGGCGACGGCGCTGGTGCGCTATCCCGCCCTTGTGGCGCTGTCGCGGCTGAGGGTCCGCCGCGGCGACCCCTCGGCAGAGCCGCTCCTGGCGGAGATGAAGCGGTTTCCGGAGAAGGGCGCCGAACTGCAGCGGCTGTTACCCTACGCGGCCGTGATGGCCGAACGGGCCTGGCTAGGGGAGGCGGAAAAGGACGAGGCGCTGCGGCTGATCGGCCTTGCCGAGAACATGTCGCCGACCCGGGCGGTCTTCGCCGAACTGGCCGCCTGGCGGCAGATGCTGGCACCCGATGCAGATCCGGGCGACACATCGGGCATGGCCGCGCCCTACCGGATGCTGCTGGCCGGCGACTGGCGGGGAGCGGCCGCGGCGTGGGCCGAACTCGACGCGCCTTACGAACGCGCCCTGGCGCTGGCGCAGGGCGATGAGGCGGCACAGCGGGCGGCGCTGGAGATCCTCGAGGCGCTCGGCGCCCGGCCCGTCGCGAGCCATGTGCGCGACATCATGCGGCGAAACGGCGTCATCGGCATCGCGCGTGGACCGCGCCGCACCACGCGCGCCAACAGCGCCGGCCTGACCCAGCGCCAGATGGAAGTGCTGCAGCTGATTGAGCGGGGTCTCTCCAACAAGCGCATAGCCGAGCATCTCGCCATTTCGCCCAAGACGGTCGATCACCACGTCTCGGCGGTGCTGGGCAAGCTGGATGCCGTCTCGCGCGGCGAGGCCTCCGCTGCCGCGCGCGCCAGCGGGCTGATCTGAAGACGGAACGACCGGCCCCTCAATCGTAGGTCAGATCCGTCGCCTTGCCGCCGAACACGCGGTAGGCATAGAAGGAATAGAAAATGATGATCGGCAGCACCACCGCCGTGCCGACAAGGATGATGGCCAGGCTTTCGGTCGCCGACGCCGCCTGCCATATCGTCAATTTATCGGGCACCACGAACGGGTAGAACGACCAGGCGAGGCCGGCAAAGCCGAGCACGAAGATGGCGGCCAGCGTCAGGAACGGCGTCAGCGCATGGCGGTCGTCGGGCTTCGGCAGATGGAAGGTCTGCCGCCACAGCCACAGGAACAACAGCGCCGACAGGATCGGCAGCGGCGAGAGATAGAGCATCTGCGGCCAGGCGAACCATTTGTCGAAGATGCGCGGGCTGGCGAAAGGCGTGGCCAGCGACACCGCCGCCATGCCGAGCGCCGTCAGCACCAGCGCGGTGCGCAGCCAGCGCACCGCCTTCTTCTGCAGCTCGCCCTCGGTCTTGTAGATCACCCAGGCGGCACCCATCGCCGCATAGGCGGCGGCCAGGCAGAACGCCACCAGCACGCCGAACGCCGTACCGCCCAGGCCGACATCGAGGCCGAGCACATAGACGCCCAGCATATAGCCCTGCGCCAGCGAGGCGATGACGGAGCCGAGGAAAAAGATGCGGTTCCAGCGATGCTTCTTGCCGCTCGGCACCTTGGCGCGAAAATCGAAGGCGACGCCGCGCAGGATCAGCCCGACCAAGAGCACGAAGACGGGAATGTAGAGCGCGGTGAGGATGACGCCATGCGCCATCGGGAAGGCGACCAGCAGCAGGCCGACGGCCAGCACCAGCCAGGTCTCGTTGGCGTCCCAGAACGGGCCGATCGCCGCGATCATCGTATCCTGCTCTGCGTCCTCGGCCATGGCGAACAAGATGCCGATGCCGAGGTCGAAACCGTCGAGGATGACATAGATCAGGATGGCGAGGCCCATCAGTCCGGCGAAGATCAGCGGGAGAGCGGTTGGCCAGTCCAAGGTCATTTTTCCTACTCCCCAGCCGCCGGCTGCGACATGGCTGCTTTCATGACGCCCGGCAGCGGTGATGAATCACCATCCTTCGCCGCTTTCAGCGCCAGATGCACCAGCACGCCGAGATAGGCGATCAGCAACAGCACATAGAGGATGAGATAGACGGCGAGCGTCAGCGCGACATGGCTGCCCGCCACCGGGCCGACGGCATCGGCGGTCTTGAGCACGCCGGTGACCAGCCAGGGCTGGCGGCCGATCTCGGTCGTGTACCAGCCGGCCAGCGTCGCCAGCCAGCCCGACAGCGCCATCGGCACCATCAGCATGGCGAGCGGCTTGGGCAGGCTGTGCCGGCGCTTGAGGAAGAAGGCGGCCGACCAGGAGACGGCGAGCATCAGAAGGCCGGTGCCGACCATGATGCGGAAGCTCCAGAAGATTGGGAAGACCGGCGGATGGTTGCCGGGAAAATCGTTCAGCCCCGGCACCACGCCGTCGGTCGAGTGCCGCAGCACCAGGCTTGCGCCGTCGGGGATGGCGACCTCGAATTTGTTTTCCTTGGCCGCCTCGTCGGGCAGCGCGAACAGCACCAGCGGCACGTTGGGGCCGGTGTTCCAGTTGGCCTCCATGGCGGCGATCTTCTGCGGCTGGTGCTCCAGCGTGTTCAGCCCATGCTGGTCGCCGGCAAGGATCTGGATGGGGATCAGGATCGCGGCGGTGAAGACACCGGTGCGCAACGCCTTCCACATCGATTCCGAGCGGTCGCCGTTGAGATGACGCGCCGCCGACAGGCCCGATATCAGGAACGAGACCGTCAGCCCTGAGGCCAGGAGCATATGCACCAGCCGGTAAGGCATCGACGGGTTGAAGACGATGGCCCACCAGTCGACCGCATGCGCCTTGCCGTCAATCATCTCGAAGCCGGCCGGCGTCTGCATCCAGGAATTCAGCGCGATGATCCAGAAGGCCGACAGGGTGGTGCCGCCGGCGACCAGCACCGTCGCCAGCGTGTGGACGCGGTTGGAGACGCGGCGGAAGCCGAACAGCATGATGCCGAGGAAGGCCGCCTCGAGGAAGAAGGCGGTGAGGATCTCGTAGGCCAGCAGCGGCCCGGCGATGTTGCCGACATGCTCCATATAGCCCGGCCAGTTGGTGCCGAACTGGAAGCTCATGGTGACACCGGACACCACGCCCATGGCGAAGGACAGCGCGAACACCTTCACCCAGGTGAAATAGGCGCGCATCCAGGCGGAATCGTTGGTCGCGTTGTAGCGCAGCTTGAAGAACAGCAGCACCCAGCCAAGTGCAATGGTGATCGTCGGAAACAGAATATGAAACGAAATATTCGCGCCGAACTGGATGCGCGACAGTATGAGCGGGTCCATGGCGGGCTCCGGCTGCTATTTGCTGGCGGCAGCGTATGCCCGTAACGCGAGTTGGTCAAAGCGGCGTCCTGCCGCGAGGCTGAACGCCACAGGACAATTTTACCGGTTCATGCGGGTACATCTCCAGCCGCTGCCGGCACGGGCTGTCCAGAACTGTCAGCAGCGCCACTGACTTGCGGGTTGCACGCGATGACATTCGGCCTATATCAGGGGACCTCTTTCAGGCAGCCGTTTTTCAGCCCATGCCCTCCATTCTGTCCATTTCCGGGGTCTCCAAGACCTACGCCACCGGTTTCACCGCGCTCAAGGAAGTCACTCTCGACATCCAGCGCGGCGAGATCTTCGCTTTGCTCGGGCCGAACGGTGCCGGCAAGACGACCCTGATCTCGATCGTCTGCGGCATCGTCAACCGCTCGACCGGCACCGTCACGGTCGACGGTCACGACATCAGCAAGGATTACCGCGCCGCGCGCAGCCTGATCGGCCTGGTGCCGCAGGAACTGACCATCGACGCTTTCGAGAGCGTCTGGGCGACGGTCAACTACAGCCGCGGCCTGTTCGGCAAGCCGGTTAACCACGGCTTCGTCGAGAAGGTGCTGCGCGATCTGTCGCTGTGGGACAAGAAGGACGCCAAGGCGATCACGCTGTCGGGCGGCATGAAGCGCAGGCTGATGATCGCCAAGGCGCTGTCGCATGAGCCGCGCATCCTGTTCCTCGACGAGCCGACCGCCGGCGTCGATGTCGAGCTGCGCCAGGACATGTGGGAGATGGTGCGCCGGCTGCGCGAGGATGGCGTCACCATCATCCTCACCACCCACTATATCGAGGAAGCCGAAGCGATGGCCGACCGCGTCGGCGTCATCAACCGCGGCGAAATCATCCTGGTCGAGAACAAGGCCGAGCTGATGCGCAAGCTCGGCCGCAAGCGGGTGGTGCTGGAGCTGCGCAATCCGCTGACCGCCATTCCCGAAACCTTCTCGGGCTATGCGCTGGAGCTGTCGCCGGATGGCGGGCAGTTGACCTACACCTATGACAACCAGGCCGAGCGGCCGGGCGTCGCCTCGCTGATCCGCGATCTCGAGGCCGGCGGCATCCAGTTCCGCGACATCGACACGCAAAACAGCTCGCTCGAGGAGATCTTCGTCAATCTGGTGAGGAGAGAGCCATGACCCTGCGCGCAGCCATGAATTTCCGTGCAGTCTGGGCGATCTACCGGGTCGAGATGGCGCGTGCCTTTCGCACCGTGCTGCAGAGCATCATCTCGCCGGTCATCTCAACATCGCTCTACTTCGTCGTCTTCGGCTCGGCCATCGGCTCGCGCATCACCGAGATCGACGGCATCAGCTACGGCGCCTTCATCGTACCCGGGCTGATCATGCTGTCGCTGTTGACGCAGTCAATCTCCAACGCCTCCTTCGCCATCTATTTCCCGAAATTCGTCGGCTCGATCTACGAGCTTCTGTCGGCGCCGGTCTCCTATCTGGAGATCGTCATCGCCTATGTCGGCGGCGCGGCGACCAAGTCGATCATCCTCGGCCTGATCATCCTGGCCACCGCCTCTTTGTTCGTGCCGCTCCACATCGAACATCCGTTCTGGATGATCGCCTTCCTGGTGCTGACGGCGGTGACCTTCAGCCTGTTCGGCTTCATCATCGGCATCTGGGCGAAAAGCTTCGAGCAGCTGCAGCTTGTGCCGCTCTTGATCGTCACGCCGCTCACCTTCCTCGGCGGCAGCTTCTATTCGATCCACATGCTGCCCGGCATCTGGAAGACGATCACGCTGTTCAATCCGGTCGTGTATCTGATCAGCGGCTTCCGCTGGAGTTTTTACGGCAAGGCCGACGTCTCGGTCGGCGTCAGCCTCGGCATGACGCTGGTCTTCCTGGCCGTCTGCATCGCCATCGTCGCCTGGATCTTCAAGACCGGCTACCGGCTGCGG
The DNA here is from genome assembly GCF_002294875.1 of Mesorhizobium sp. WSM4312. Taxonomy (NCBI): domain Bacteria; kingdom Pseudomonadati; phylum Pseudomonadota; class Alphaproteobacteria; order Hyphomicrobiales; family Phyllobacteriaceae; genus Mesorhizobium; species Mesorhizobium sp. WSM4312. The sequence goes on from NZ_NSFU01000009.1 coordinate 321,074, forward strand.
AACTGACCGCCCCTCACTGCGACCAATACTGCCAGGCCCAGTAAAAGCTTTCGTCGCGCGGCGGCAGGCGGTCGCGGCCGGCCTGGAATTGGACCGGCGCCGGCGAGCGCTCCTGCCTCGCCGTCTTGTCGTCGGAGGCAAGGCCGAGCAGCCAGGCGCCGAAATGGGCGAACAGCACGGCGGTGGAATGGGTCATCGTCACTCTCCTGCGCTTGCGGTTGATCATTCCCGTCCCGCCCACGGGACGAGCGCGCGCTCGATCCTGCGGATGGTGAATTCGAGCACGAAGGCGATGGCCGCGATCACCAGAATGCCCATGATCACCACGTCGGTGACCAGGAACTGCGCCGCCGACTGGATCATGAAGCCAAGCCCGCGCGTCGCCGCCACCAGTTCGGCCGCGACCAGCGTCGACCAGCCGGCGCCGAGCGCGATGCGCAGCCCGGTCAGGATCGACGGCAGCGCGCTGGGCAGGATGACGTGGCGGACCACTTGCGCGCGCGTCGCGCCAAGCGATCGCGCCGCGTTGATGCGTTCCTGCGAGACGCTGCGGACGCCCGAAGCGGTCGACAGCGCCACCGGCGCCAGCATGGCGATGGCGATCACCAGGATTTTCGACGGCTCGCCAATGCCGAACCAGATGATCACCAGCGGCAGATAGGCCAGCGGCGGGATCGGCCGCAGGAATTCCAGCAGCGGATCGAAAATGCCGCGACCGACCGTGCTGGTGCCGATGGCAAGACCAACGGGCACGCCGACCAGGATGGCGGCGACCAATGCGGCGAACACCCGGACCAGGCTGGCGACAGTGTGCTGCAGCAGCGTCGCGTCGACGAAGCCGTCGCCGATCACGACGATGAATTTGTTCCACACCGCGACGGGCGAGGGCAGGAACACCGGCGACACCAGTTGCAGGCGGGCCGACAGCGCCCATGCCGCCAGCACCACCAGGATGGTGACCGCGCTGATCATGCGGGCCGAAACGCCCTTGCGTTTCGGGCTCGGCCGCGACCACGGCACCGACAGGCCGTCGGCCTCTTCAGTCCTGGGGCCGGCGCGCTCGGTGTAAGAGAAGATGGTCATGCCGCTTCTCCCTCGAAGATGGCATCGGTCAGTTCGCCGCGCGCCGTGGCGAAGGCCGGGTCGGCCTTGATCGCGCGGATGGCCTCGCCCGCGGCGTAGCGCCTGGAAAAGTCTGGCTCGAAGGTGCGCACCACACGGCCGGGGCCCGGCGCCAGCACGACGATGCGGGTGGCGAGCACCAGCGCCTCCTCTATGCCGTGCGTCACCATCAGCACGCCGGCATGGCTTGCCGTCCAGAGATCGAGCAGCGTCGTCTGCATGCGCTCGCGCGTCAGCGCGTCGAGCGCGCCGAGCGGCTCGTCGAGCAGCAGGAATTGCGGTTCGGCGGCGAGCGCGCGGGCAAGGCCGACGCGCTGGCGCATGCCGCCGGAAAGCTCCCAGATGTGCTTGTCGCCGGCATCGGCCAGCTTGACCAGCGCCAGAAGCTCGTCGGCGCGCCGCGCCCGCTCGGCCGGCCTGACACCGCGCAGGCGCAGCGCGAAGGCGACGTTTTCGCGCGCGGTCAGCCAGGGAAACAAGGCATCGTTCTGGAACACCACGGCGCGATCCGAACCAGGTGCCGAGATCGGGCGGCCGTTGATCGTGGCCGTGCCGCGTACCGGCGTGACGAGGCCAGCGGCGACATTGAGCAGCGAGGTCTTGCCGCAGCCGGAACGGCCGACAAGGACGACGAAATCATCCCCGGCCACGTCGATCGACGCACGCTCCACGGCGGGGTGGCCGTCATAGTGGATCGAGATCCTGTCGAGCACGAGATGCGGCATGGGGCCTCCCGGGAAGTTTCATTGAAGCTCGCCCGCCCCGAAACCACGCCTCGTCAGCGGTTCCGGGGCAGGCACGCGCGGCGTCAGGGAAGGAGATCCGCGCGCGTTCAGCTGGCGCCAGGCGCTCAGTTCGAGGCCAGCGCCTCGGTGACGTATTTCGACGTCACATATTTCGAATAGTCCGGCAGCACGGCGTCGACCTTGCCCTGCTCCTTGAGGAAGGCGGAGGCGGCCGCGACAGCCTTGACCGTGCCGCCGCCGAGGAATTTGTCGGAGGCCTGCTCCTCCAAGGTCGGGAAGACATAGCCCTTCAACAGCTCCGGCACCTCTTCCAGCTTGGCGCCGGTAAGCTTGGCGATCTTGCCGGCCTGCGGCGAGGACACCGACCAGGCGTCGGGCTTGGCGAGGTACTCGGCATAGGCCGCGCCCGTGACCTTGACGAAATCGCGCACCGCTTCCGGGTTCTTCTGCGCAAAATCGGTGCGCACGATCCAGGCGTCGAAGGTCGGCGCGCCCCAGGCGGCGACCTGCGAGGAATCCAGCACCACCTTGCCCGTCGTCTTGATCTGGCCGAGGGCCGGATCCCAGACATAGGCCGCGTCGATGTCGCCGCGCGCGAAGGCGGCGGCGATTTCGGGCGGCCGCAGATTGAGGATCTGGACCGACTTCGGATCGACATTCTCGTGCTTGAGCGCGGCAAGCAGGCTGTAATGCGTGGTCGAGACGAAGGGCACGGCGACCTTCTTGCCGGCGAGGTCGGCGACCTTCTCGATGCCGGCACCGTTGTGGGCGACCAGCGCCTCGGACGGTCCGATCAGGCCTACGACGAAGATGGTCTGGATCGGCAATTCGCGGCTTGCCGCCGCCGCCAGCGGGCTCGAACCGACATAACCGATGTCGATCGAGCCGGAAGCGACCGCGGCGATGACATCGGCGCCGGAATCGAATTTACGCCAGTCGATCGTGGCCTTGGTGGCTTTTTCATAGGCGCCATCGGCTTGCGGCACTTTGGAAGGCTCGACCACCGTCTGGTAGCCGATGGTGATCTTCAGATCCTCGGCCAGGGCCGGGCTGAGAAAGGCGGCGCCGGCAAGCGCGGCGGACGACAGAAGGAGAATGCGTCGCGAAATGGTGGACATCAAAGGGCTCCATGAAAACAGAGAAAACCGGATTGCCGCATGATAGTCCGCTAATTCTATCGTTCTTGTAGAGTTAAATCCTTCCAACGAAGGCGGGTTTGTTGGAAAAAATCTGTCGGGGGCGCTGTGCCGATGCGGAAAGGGCGGCTGCAATTGCCGTCATCGCCCCTCCATATGAACGGGAAAGGTGCCCCGCGAACGCCAGACTTCGTCATCCTAGGGCGAAGCAAGGAGCGCGGCGACGCGCGCAGACCCCTGGAGTTGCTCCGCAGCCCAAGGGATCCATTCCGTGACTCCGAAGCGTTGCTGCGGTGCATAGTTCTGCTCCGTCGCATCCTTCGATCGAGGTCACGGCATGGATCCTCGGGTCTCCGCGACGGAGCTTCGCTCCTGCTCCGCCCGTGGATGACGAAGTCGGGAAGGCTCGGCCAACCGTCGACGCCCTCACCTACGAAACGACAATTTCGCTTTTGCGATTGCCACACAAATCCATGCCTCGAATCGCCACGGAATTGACAAGCCGTTCCGCGTGTTCGAGGATAAGTATAGTATCCTTATCGACATGAGGGATTGGAGACGACGATGAGCGGGCAGCCCACCACTCACGGCATGCGTCGCCTGCCGGAGGCGCATAATCGGCGGGCGGCACGGCTGTCCCGCGCGGAACCATTTGTCGCCTCGTCGCCGTCAAGATGCATTTCTGTGCTCTTAATGGCACAAAAGCCTGACAAAATGGCTCCAGCGGCTTGAAAACGAAGCAAAATCAACGTTTCTCGGCTTGTATATCATGTCACTAGAATTTATGTGTCATGGATGCTTAGGCGCGGCGGGGAGGCTCGCCAGGCGTTTCGCAACGGATGGCCTCGTGCCGTCGCATGATAGAGAAACGTTCGGTCAATGCTCACCAAAAAAGGCAAGTACGGCCTCAAGGCGCTGGTCCACCTGGCGCACCTGCCGGCCGGACAGCTGGCTTTCGTCAACGACATCGCGACCGGCAACAACATCCCGAAGAAATTTCTCGATGCCATACTGGGCGAGTTGCGCAATGCCGGTTTCGTCCAGAGCCGCAAGGGCAAGGATGGCGGCTACCGCCTGGCGCGGCCAGCCGACGAGATCAAGGTCGGCCATGTCGTGCGCGTCCTCGACGGGCCGCTGGCGCCAATTCCCTGCGCCAGCCGCACACAATATCAGCGCTGTGAAGACTGCAACGAGGCGACATGCCAAGTCCGACATCTGATGCTCGAGGTCCGGCAGGCGATCGCCGAGGTGCTCGACCAGCGCAGCCTCGCCGAGATGCGCGACATCGGCCTCGACGACCTTACGGTCGCGAGGGAGATCGACGAGCTGCCCGTCACCGTGAAGGTCCAGGCCTGACGCCTCGCATTCCACAGGTGCGCGCATGAGCGGGCGCGCCAGTTCGATCATCCCCAATTCGATCATCATCGTCGGCGGCGGCGCCTCAGGCGTCGTGATGGCCGCGCATCTCCTGAAATCGACCAATCCGGATCTGCGCGTCACGCTGATCGAAAAGCGCCCGCATTTCGGCCAGGGCATCGCCTATTCGACGCTGCTGTCGGCGCATGTGCTGAATGTCAGCGCCGCCGGCATGAGCGCCTATGCCGACGATCCCGGCAATTTCTGGCGCTGGCTGCACGGGCGTGGCCTGGTCGACCAGGAGCAGACGCCGCAGACGCCCTTTTACGCGCCACGCAGCATCTACGCCCGCTATCTCGGCGAACTGCTCGACGAACTCGAAGCGCGCGAACAGCCGACCGGGCGGCTGCGCCTGATCCACGAAGAGAGCCTGTCGATCACGCCGACCGCGTCCGGCGTCGAGGTGGCGCTCGCCAACGGCACCAGCGTCGTCGCCCACATGGCCATACTCGCCACCGGCCATGACGAACAGCCGGCGCAAGGCCATGCGGTTCGCATGGGCTCGGAGGCCGACACCGCGCTCGACCCGGAAAGCCGCGTCATGGTGCTGGGCACCGGCCTCAGCATGGTCGACGCGTTCCTGGCGCTGGAACAGCGCGGCCACAGGCGCGAGATCGTCGCGGTGTCGCGGCGCGGCCTGCTGCCGTCGCCGCACCGCAAGGGCAATCCGATCAAGCTCGACGTCGCCGACATTCCGCTCGGCACCCAGCTTTCCTATTTCGTCGGCTGGTTCCGCGACCTGATCCGCGAGAACCAGAAGGCCGGCATCGACTGGCGCGACGTGGTCGACGGCCTGCGCCCCTTCAACCAGAAGATCTGGCAGAATTGGCCGGCTTCCGCCAAGCGCCGCTTCGTCGAGCACACCAAGGCCTGGTGGGACATCCACCGCCATCGCATGGCGCCCGAGGTCTACGCCAAGGTGACGCAAGCCGTGCAATCGGGACGCATCCGGCTTGTCGCTGGGCGCGTCGTCGGCATCACGCCAGGCGAGGCCTTCAGCGTCGACGTCCAGTCGCGCCACAGCCAGCTTGTCGAGACGTTCGACGTCGCCCGTATCTATGATTGCTCGGGGATCGTGCGGGACATTTCGACCTCGTCGAACAGCGTGGTGCGCTCGCTGGTCGACCGCGGGCTCGCGCGGCCGGATCCCATGCGCATCGGCCTCGACGTGTCGGCCAATTGCGAGATCATCGCCGGCGACGGCACGGTCTCGCGCAAGATCCACGCCGTCGGCCCGCTGACGCGCGGCACCTTCTTCGAGATCGATGCCATTCCCGACATCCGCATCCAGTGCGCGCGGCTGAGCAAGCAGTTGCTGGGGTAGGGCGACCCGGACTCTTCGTTTTGACCCAATTCCCAAGGGAAAGCGCTACGCGCTTTTCCCGGGAAATGGAGTGCGCCCCTCGGAGCGGACAGGATCAAGCGGCAGTTTTGACCATCTTCCGGGCGTGTTGGTCTTCGAACTGTTGCGGGCTGAGATAGCCGAGCGCTGAATGCAATCGGCGGGTGTTGTA